>JBDTZO010000022.1:0-25059 GCA_040005135.1 Acidobacteriota bacterium
CTTCTGTCCGCGAACGGTGTGTCACCACCTCCGTTCCACCTCCCGATGCCGGTCAAGATACCCGTAAGCGATCTCGACTGTGAAGCTATCATATACCCGAAAAATACCAAGTCAAGTAGAATCTACTTTAACAATTGGCCTTATTTTCCAATAGGTCTGTGGATATTCTGTGGATAAAGATCGGGGTGATCTGTGGATAAAGATGTGGAAAAGCTCGTAACTTTAAGCCCGTCTTTAATTGTGTTTTTGATTCGAAAGAGGGGGAAGTTCCACGTGGTAAGCTCGATGGTTTTCGGAAATCGAAAAAAATATTCGTTTGATATATTGCAAATAAAGAAAGCCGACGTCTTAACGACGTCGGCTTCTGCGATCTTGAGCATTTTCGGAAATGCCGTCGGACAAAACTACGCAGCTTTCGGAACTAACTCCGAAGCCCCTTCAGCGTAGACGCTAACAAATTTTCCCTTTTGGCCCTTATTCTCGAACTTTACAAAGCCTTCGATCAATGAGAACAACGTGTCATCCTTACCGATCCCGACATTGTTGCCCGGCTTCCACTTGGTACCGCGTTGACGCGCCAGGATATTGCCGCCAAGGACGTGCTCGCCGCCAAACTTCTTAAGCCCGAGCCGCTGTGCGTGAGAATCGCGGCCGTTTCTGGATGAACCTACACCTTTCTTATGTGCCATAACTGTATCAGTAGAGCTTTGGGTCCGGGTCTTGACCCTTGACAAGGAAAGTGTCAAGGCAAGAGTCGGTCGCCAAAGGTCAATTTCCTAGATCTGTTCGATTTTGATTTCCGTAAAGCCTTGACGGTGACCTTGCTTGCGTTTGTACTGTTTACGTCGCTTCTTTTTGAACACGATGACCTTGTCGGCCTTACCGTGGCCGACTATCGTCGCGCTAACGGTCGCGTCGCCGCCGATAACTGCATCCTTACCTTCACCGGTGAGCAGTGTCGCCAAGGAGACCTTGCTGCCTTCTTTTTCGTCGATTCTCGGCACGCGCAATGTTTGGCCGTTTTCGACCGCAAACTGCTTTCCGCCTGTTCTTATAATTGCGTAACTCATTGTCGTGTTTTCTCCCGTCGAACCGTGCGGAATATTGCACAAGTCGAAAAACTCAAATTATACGGAAAACGATCCTTAACGTCAATCCAAGACTTATTAAGTTTTTAGGCTCACCGATACGAGCACGGGATTATGCGGCCGCCGGATCTTTGACGACACCAATAAAAGGGAGGTTGCGGTAACGGCCAGCAGCGTCAAGTCCGTATCCAACAACGAACTTATTCGGAATGGTAAATCCGACATATTCGATCTGAAGCTCTTTTTTGATACGCGGTTCGGGTTTGTCGAGAAAGCTGGCAAGCTTGATGGATCGGGCTCCACGACTCTCGAGGATCTCGAGAAGTCGTGATAGCGTGAGACCCGTATCGACAATGTCTTCGACCACCAGCACATGCTTATCGCGGATGGTGTTGCTCAGGTCCTTGAGTATCTCTACGTCGCCGGTAGAGATAGTGCCATCCTTATAGCTCGAAACCGCCATAAAATCGATCGAAAGGTTCAGGTCGATGGAACGCATGAGATCGGCAAGGAAAACACACGAACCTTTGAGTACGCCAACCAGGACAAGTTCTTTGCCGGCGTACGCCGTAGTGATCTCCCGCCCGAGTTCGCGGATCCTATCCTCGATCTCCGTGGCGGAAAACAGGACTTCGATGTTCGGGTTAGTGAATTCACTCAATTCCATTTGTGTCGATTCGGCAGCCATATGTTCCCCGTTTATTTGATTGAAAGAGTAATAACAAATACTATTCAAACAGAGGCCATTATTCAAGTTGGCACAATTTTCGTTTGTAAAGAATGTCAGACGCTAATAGAGAAACACGAGACCGGATCCGATCGCTGGTTAGGCAAGTTCTAGATACCGTTCCGGTGGCAGGCGATCCCGCCGGAACCGATATCGCTCCAGTAGTAGAGCATGTCGTCGTCAATTCACTTAAGGATTCCGTCGGCAAACCATTTGACCGTGACGAATCGGCGAAGTCATTGATCACCGCAGACGACCTTCGGGGACTCGCACAGGGCTCGAGGCTGCGGGTGTCGGAAAACGTTAAATTTACCTCGCTCGCTCACGACCTTGTCGCCGATCGCGGTCTCGAATTAATTTACAAACAATCGCGCAAGAATACGAGCAGGGTGCGGTCGGCGGCAATCGGCTCTGACCATGGCGGTTTCAAGCTAAAGGAACAGATCAAGAATTATCTTTCGGATCTCGGCATTCAAGTCCGTGATTTTGGCACAGATGGGGAGCTCGCTGTCGATTATCCAGACTTTGCACATGCCGTTGCACGGGCTGTCGGCGGGCATCAAGTCGACATTGGGATAATCGTTGACGGAGCCGGGATCGGGAGCGCGATGACCGCGAATAAGGTTCCCAATGTGCGGGCCGCCGCATGTTATTCGGTTGTGTTAGCTAAGAACTCGCGTGAACACAATGGAGCTAACGTACTGACGCTGGGTGCCGGTCAAAATACGCTTGAGGAAGCAAAGCAGATCGTCGAAGCATTTGTTACGACCGAGATGACGGAAGAGCGACATAAAAAACGTGTCAGCAAGATCGACAACATCGAACGCCAGTACCGCAAATAAACAGGACAACAGCAATGGAGAAAAACGGCAATTACGAACAGTTGATCGACCAGATCACCGACATGGTGCTCGCAAAGCTCGGCGGTGACGACACTGCCGCGACCTTCTGTCATGCGGACGTCCAACGCATCGTCGACGCCGGAGCGGCTCGGATCGGCATCGTCCTTGGTGAGACCGCAACGGCTCACGATTGGGCGAGCCTTATCGATCACACGCTGCTCAAGCCGGAAGCTGCGGAAATGGATATTAAGAAACTTTGCGAAGAGGCGGCACAATTTGGATTTGCGTCCGTTTGTGTCAATCCGTCATGGGTAAAGAAGGCAGCCGGTTTCCTGAAGGGGACGGGCGTGCCGGTATGCACCGTGATCGGGTTTCCTCTTGGAGCAACTCTCTCAGACGTTAAGGCCTATGAAGCCCGCAGGGCCATTTTTAACGGTGCCACCGAGGTGGACATGGTCATCAATATTGGTGCTCTCAAGTCGGGCGACGATTGTTTGGTCGAGGATGACATTCACGCGGTCGTCCAGGCCGCACACGAGAGCGGCATTCTATGCAAAGTGATCATCGAGACGGCTTTGTTGACGGACGAAGAAAAAGTCAGGGCGTGTCTCGCGTCAAAGAACGCGGGAGCAGACTTCGTGAAAACGTCGACTGGCTTCGCAAAGGGCGGGGCTACCGCCAATGATGTCGCCCTGATGCGGCATACAGTGGGCGATGCTCTCGGCGTCAAAGCTTCGGGCGGTGTTAAGGGGATCGAGGACGCAAGATTAATGTTCGAGGCCGGAGCCACGCGGATCGGAGCCTCAGTGGGTGTAAAGATCGCTCAGGAAGCGAGCGGCATAAAATCTACGATAGTCGCCGGCAACTATTGATTTACGAAATTAAATATAATAAAACCGGTCGCCTTAACGGGGACGGTTCCTGATTTGACTGGCCGGAACTTCGATTTCCGCACCGCCTCCTCAGCGGAGACTCGCAGTGACCTTGCTCCATCGGTCGCCTTTGCCGTAACGACCTTTCCCGTCTCATCCAACTCGATCTCGACGGTGACCCGTCCGAAGATGTTCATTCGTCGGTCCATCGCCGAATATGTGGGTGTTGCAAGCTCGGTAGCGTAGGGATTTAGCGGCCCGACCGAAAGTACGGCTGGCGGAGACGACTTCTCGACGGGAGCAGGCGACTTTTCGACGGGCGAAACAACGGGCTCTGATTTCTTCGCAGCTGAAGCGATCTGGTTTCTAAGCTTAGCCGCTGATATCTTGGCCGACTCGTTCGAAGTATCAAATTCAACGGATTTATCGTAGTCCGCGACCGCACGTTCGATCTTTCCTTCCTTTTCAAATAACTGTGCCCGAGCCAAAAATGCAGCAGCATTCTTGGCGTCCAATTCGATAACTTTGTCGAGATCTGAAAACGCTAGCTCTGATTTGCCTTGTTTTGCATAGGCCGATCCACGGTCGAGCAGTGTCGCCGTGTCGACGGGCTTAAACTCGAGAGCTTTTCCCAAATCTGCGATCGCCTGGGCCATATCGCCACTTTTGAGGTTTTCAGCAGCTCGGAGTCGAAAAAAAGCAAAGTCCTGCGGCGGCGGTACGGGTTTCGGCACTATTATTTCGGGTTTGACCGGCTCGGCTTTACGCATCTCGGCAATGGACTCAGGCGGAGAAATCGCCTTAGAACGTATCGCCGCGATGAGGTCCGTGCGTGCTCCCGTACTATCGAGTTCCTTTTCGATCTCTGGCGTAAGAGCGAAAGTGATTCCGCGCTCCTTTACCGCATCGGCGAGAATTCGATTCTTTTCGTCGATCTCGGCCTTTTTAGATCGCAGAGCTATCAGGATGTCGGCAAGGCTGAGTTGGCGGCTCTGACCAAACAGCGGCTGAACGGATCCAAAGATCGTCATTAAGAATGCGAATACCACTACGAAGATCAGGATAGAGGTTGTCTGGGGTTTGATTCTAAATCGTCGGAACATTGTTCGAATACCTCGGTCTGGAAATACGTCTGAGCATTAGTTGTCGCTGATCAAGTCGTCGACTGTTACCTTTTTCTTTGCCTTGGGAACCGGCGCCGATTCGGTTGGCTTCGACTCCGCACGTGTTCTCGCGTCCGCAACGGCGGGGCGTGTCTTGGGCGAGCCTCCAGTAGGCGCAGGGGATGTTTCTTTAGATGGGTCCGACGGCTGGCGAGGCTCGGACGAAGACAAAACTGGTTCCGCAGTGACCTGCTGGCCGGTCGTCGAGATAGGCGAAACCTCCTGCTTCGGCGTCTCGGCGGACAAAGTTGATCTGGTATCGACTTGATTAACCGCCGACGCCTTTCCGGTTGTAAACGTCGAAATGGCGAACCAGCCTATTATACCGAGGATTGCGAGCAGAACGGCCCCTAACACCGCAGGCCTGAGGAACCAGCTTTTCTGCGCAGCGTTACCGGCGAACAGTTCTGAGTCTGAAGTCGAATATGTAGCTGCGGGGAATAACGTGACAATTTCAGTTGCGGCGGTTTGAGCGGCGGCGGAAGCGGACTTGGCGTCGGGAATAAAAGATTCCGAAGCTTCCGCTGGTACACGTACGTCGACAGCACTTCGCCGCAAATCACTCAGGTTCACCGATGTACTTCGGTGAATGGCTTTTGAAGGAGTCGGCACCTTAGCGGCAGGAATTCTGGGGGCCGTGGGTACGGAGACAGTACCGAATTCCGGTATTTCGAGCAAGTCACTCTCGTCGAAGAGCTCAGTCGAGGCCGACTTGGCAGCAACATTTGCCGCAGTGATGCTTCGGAGATTATGGAGAAATGTTTCAAAACCGTCGAATCGGTCTTCCCGATTTAGAGACATTGCCGTCATAACAACGTCCGAGATCTCCGACGAGATCGACGAATCGAGGAGATGAGGAGGTAATAAAGGGTCGGCGTTACCATCGAGAATCTCGATCGACCGTTCGAGGGCTCCATGGGGGACCACGCCTGTAATCAAAAAATACGCGATCGAACCAAAAGTTGAAATATCGCTTCGCAGATCCGGTGGTAATTCAAGACTTTCGAGGGTGGGCTCGTCATAGGAGTTTGAAATGGCTTTTTGAGACGCCAGATCAAGACCGGGCCAAATTACTTCCAGCGGCATGAACGGAGAGTCGGACAGCGCCTTCTTCGATCCATCGCGAGACGCGGCATCGCCTGTCGAGAACGAACCAAAGTAGAGATACTTAAACCCTCCATCGGGAGCAATTACTACGTGTCCCGGATCGGAGTGTAAGTAACTCAAAGAGCTTTCTGTTGCCCTCATTTTTTCAAAAGCCTCGACTATCTTTGCTATACCTAATATGACGCTTGCGTCATTCATAGGACTGAAGCCTTGGCTTGTGCTCTGGGACACTGTGCGGCCGCGAACGGGCTCCGTCACAATGTATTTACGGCCAGCGTGATAAAAGTGATCGCGCAGTGACGCAATTGCCTCGTGCGAAAACGACCTCAAGCGATTAAAGTTAACAGTGAATTGCACGCTGTCGGCATCACGGTCTACAAGCTTGGGACCGCCCGAGCGCGGATCGGGGCCTTCGTGAATTAGGACATCTTGTCCGAAAAGGTTGTCGTGTGCTTCGTAAAGCGAAGCGGCGGCGGTTTCCCAGATTTTGCGGGTTATGCAGTAGCGGCCTTGATGGAGTATCGAGTTGGGCGAGAGCATGATTTTGTCAAGAAGATGAGAAGGATGGTTTACTAGCCAATGCCAATTATACTCGCTCCACAGCAAAAATGGAACAAAAATGTTGTAACTAGTTGAACAAATATGGATGGGTTCGATGAGCAGTTTGAAAGGAGGCCTAAATATCAAAAACGGCTGGCAGGTTTAAGAGGAATGCTTGGCCAATTGTGGCGACCGATGGAGTTTTCGTCGATGGTCCTCGCCATGCATAACTATCGTCTGACACATTTCGTAGATGCGCGACCGCGCACGCACTCCGATTCGGTCTTCAAGCGTCTCTTCGCGTGGATCGGGCCTTTCGTCAAGATAATTGGTCGTAAAGATCGTGAACCTTCTTTCGTTATAACGGTTGTTGATGATGTGGGCCATCGTGTCTCGGACCCAGTCCGTAGGTTTTGACGCGCCAAGCTCATCAAGGACGAGAATTTCGGCAGTCAGAACCGGGGCAAGAACACTCAGTTCCGAACTGAAAGTTTTGGGATTATAGGAATCCTGTATTTCCTTCAATAGAGTTCCGAACTCGTAAAATAAACATGAAAACCCACGTTCAGTTAGAGCTTTTAGGATCGAGACGGCAAGATGAGTTTTTCCGACGCCAACCGTTCCCATCAGGAGCAATCCGCTGTCGACTGCGGGATATTCCATTGCGAAGCTGAATGCAAGTTTTTTAGCTGCCACCTGGGAGGGGTTTTGCGGCTTGTAGCTTTCGAAATGGCAACCATCGTATCGCTTCGGCAATTGGGCCCGTGCGAGTTGGTCGAGGTGGTTGTCTCTCTTTCGGCAGCCGCATACCCGAGCTCCTTTCCCCGGCACGACCTCCATTCCAGTACCAAAGCACACCTGACATCCGTCTGAAACGCCTCCGGCAGAGCCGCTTGCGCTTTTCGAACCTAATTCAGGAACAGCTCTTAATTTGGGTGATCTTCCGTCTTCCTTAGGCATTTTAAGTCTGGACTTCGCTCGAGCATTTTAGATTATAGCACTGGGTTCAGGCTTCACAAGTTGCGTCGCACGGCGTGTGATATATTAATGTTTATTTTGTTTTATGGGACTTATACGCAGTTTGATGATAAAGCTTGGACTAGCAGACCTGAGTGCCGATCGAACACCGATTTCGATCATGCTACTGGATGACGACACGCGACGGCATCGCTGGTTTGCCAGCCGATTTGGCGGGGACGATCTCGATATCGCTGAAAATGTGGAGGACGCCAAGATCTTTTTGGCCGAGAACAATTACGACGCGATATTTCTCGATCATGACCTCCTGCCACACCATTACGAGAGCAACGATCACGGCGATTCTGATCGAACAGGCTATGCAGTTGCGTTGTGGCTGTATCAAAATCAGGACCTACAGCGCGCTGCGACGATCATCGTACACACGCGTAATGCCGACGCGGCGATCCCTATGGTCCAAAAGCTTCGAGAGTCGGGCCGCAATGTTGAATATTGTGCCTTTCCGATGCTCGACCTCAAGATCAAGAACTATTGGAAGCGCTGAGAACTGCGGCGCGGAAGAGTTGATGCGATCTAACTGATCAGATACCGCTACGACGCTCTATTTGCTTGAATCGAGATATTTGCGCCCTCGAAGCTTCGCCGGAAGAAGGTCGTTTTCCGAATCATTACCCTCGTCCTTTCCATAGCCAAGTTCCTTCATGAGCTTTGTGGGAGCGTTGCGTATCTTCATCGGGATGGGTAGATTGCCGAGTTTTTTTGCGTCTTCAATTGCGGCACCTATGGCATTGGTCGAACTGCGGTCCTTTGCGGCATTGGCCAGATATGCAACACCGTGGGATAGATTTAAGGCGCATTCCGGCATCCCGATCGTCTCAACGGCACGGAAGACGGCATTCGCGACCACCAAAGCCGTCGGTTGGGCAAGTCCAACGTCCTCCGAAGCGAAGATAACCATTCTGCGAGCAATGAACTTGGGGTCCTCGCCTGACTCGAGCATGCGGGCGAGATAATAAATGGCGGCATCCGGTTTGCTCGCACGCATCGATTTAATAAAAGCACTGATGACGTTGTAATGCTCTTCGCCTTTTTTGTCATATCGGAGAAATTTGGACTGAAGGGTTTCTTTCAGCGTTTCGAGCGAGATCTTGTCGTACAGGTGCGAGGTGTTCTCGATCATAGTGATCGCTTGGCGGGCGTCGCCATTTGCCATTTCGACCAGCCATTCTTTTGCCGCCTGATCAAGATCAAAACCAGTACGGTCGATTATCGCCGCCATATTCTCAGAGGTGAGCTCTTCGAGAACAAAAACACGAAGGCGCGAAAGCAATGCTGGAATGACCTCAAAACTAGGATTTTCGGTCGTGGCACCGATCAGCACGAGTTCGCCGCTTTCTACGTATGGAAGTAAAAAATCCTGCTGAGCCTTATTGAACCGATGGATCTCATCCAGAAATAGCACGCGCGGCCGCCAATCGATCATTGGCGACTCTATTATTTGCCGAATGTCGTCTTTACCCGCTGAAACGGCCGAAAGTTCAAAAAACATCGCGTTGATAGCATTCGCATAGATCCTGGCGAGCGTTGTTTTGCCGGTTCCCGGCGTGCCCCAAAGGATGAAGGAGAAAATATGACCGCTTTCGATGGCAAGCCGAAGTGGCTTGCCGACTCCGACGAGATGTTCCTGTCCAATATATTCGGCAAGGGTCCTCGGCCTGATCTCATTGGCGAGAGGTTCCATAATGGGTGTATCAAGGATTATAGCTCACGGTCAGGTCGATGGGGCTGCCCATCGCCGTATATACATGAATTTCTAGGCTCAAACATACAAAGCCGCCCGAAACACTCTCGGACGGCTTTCGATCTTAATAATGGTGGCCAGAGACGGGGTCGAACCGCCGACACGCGGATTTTCAGTCCGCTGCTCTACCAACTGAGCTATCTGGCCGAATGCAAGCGCTAATAACGCAAAGCATCGCGAATTTGTAAGTGTAAATAAGCGGAATGGTGTTGTCAAATGCCTTTTGACCTCAACTTTTCAGGAAACTGCAGTGGCGAAATAAATGGTTGACAACCTAATCCGTAAGTTTATAATTCCTTTTTAGCAGCTGTTGTACATGTTGGGCTGCCAAATTCGTCTGAATCCTACCTATGCCGGTTTGAACGGGCACGCTGACCCCCGGTGGTGCATCCTTTCAAATCGGCATCGTTTCATTACAACAGGGGGAAACTTACTAAATATGAAATTATCTATACTCGTAACAGTGTTTGTCGCGGCATCATTTTCGTTCGCATGCGGTTCGTCGGGACCGGCAAATTCCAACGCGAACACGTCTAATTCGAATACAGCAGTAAAGATCGATTCCGCGAACATGCCTAATGGTCTCAGCAATCAACCGCTTCCTCCGTCCGCAAATTCGACTCCCGGTATTCCAGCTACCGTGTCGAACCTGCCGAAGGGGGCAACCCCGACTCCAGGAATTCCTGACGCCGCCAACCTTAAAAAGGGAATGAAGCCAGGCGTTACCCCAACGCCCGGTATCCCATCGCAGGAAGAGATTCGCAAAGCGTTGGGCCAACGTCCGATCGATGTGAATAAACCTGCTGCAAATAGCGATCAGATGATGATGAAGAAGAACAGTAACAAGATCCAGAAGCCTCAGTAGATCTGGTCATCGATCAATTGTTAAGGGTGGGCCGCGTCATCGGGGCCTACCCTATTCTTTAGGCACTTTGCGTCCCAGTTCAGGCCGCAGCAGAATCCACTTTGGCAAAGCCGAGCTCGACTTTGACATCTCGTTCGATTCTTTCAAGCAGCTCCAAATTTTCTTTAAGAAGGTTTTTCACATTGTCCCTTCCTTGACCTAAACGCTCGCCTTTGTACGAGAACCATGAACCGCTTTTTTCCACAATATTAGCATTGACCGCCAGATCAAGCAGGTCGCCCTCGCGGGAGATCCCTTCGCCGTACATAATGTCGAATTCCGACTCGCGGAACGGCGGGGCACATTTATTCTTAACGACCTTCACACGTGTGCGGTTACCGACGACCTTGTCGCCGTCCTTGATCGCTCCGATGCGGCGAATATCAAGCCGGACGCTTGCGTAAAACTTAAGAGCCTTACCGCCGGTCGTCGTTTCGGGCGAACCGAAAAACACGCCGATCTTCTCACGCAACTGGTTGATAAAAATAAAGCAGGTATGCGAACTCGAGACGATAGCAGTTATTTTTCTCAACGCCTGAGACATGAGCCGAGCCTGCAGTCCAGGCAGCGAATCGCCCATTTCACCATCAAGCTCCGCACGCGGGACCAGGGCAGCGACCGAATCGATAACGATAACATCAACGCTGTTCGAGCGGATGAGTGTCTCGGCGATCTCCAATGCCTGTTCGCCTGAGTCGGGCTGCGAAATTAGCATGTCGTCGATATTTACGCCCAACTTCTGCGCATATTCGGGATCCATCGCATGTTCAGCATCAATATACGCGCAGATGCCGCCCGTCTTCTGGGCCGAAGCGACAACTTGGAGGGCGAGCGTCGTCTTACCCGAACTCTCCGGTCCATAAACTTCAACAATACGTCCCCGAGGAAAGCCGCCGACGCCGATTGCAGCGTCGAGACTTAGACAGTTTGTCGAAATGGCGCCGATATCTTCGATCGGCCGTTCGCCAAGTCGCATGATCGAACCTTTACCGAATTTTTTCTCGATCTGCGCGAGAGCAGATTCGATCGCTTTACCTTTATCCAAGCTCATTTTGTTGTTTCTCCTGCACTAATTTGTGTTCCTAAATCATTGAACCCTAAGGCCCCAATTCGCTATATTACCACGGCGAGGGCGTCTATGCAATGTCGTTGCACCTGTGCAACGACCAATGCTTCAAATGATTTCGCGGGACTGCATATACCGTTTGAAATAAAATTTTTGCAAGTGTAAAACACAGCAGTGAAAATATCAAGGAAAACCTAGGAAGAATTGTCGAAAACTCCTTAGCGGCAGCCACATTCGCGAATTCACATGGTTGTTAAGACAGAGGGAGTCTATTGAGCCTAATTTACAAATCCTTGCACGATCTCAAAACTTAACCTCGGATGAATTCGTATTTGCTTGCATTAGGTTTGCAAAAACAGGTAGAGTTTTCTGACGCTCGCGAAATGCAATATTTGGACTTCATCGGCCAGACACTTGACGGCAAATACCATATCGAGCGGGAACTCGGTCGCGGCGGTATGGGCACCGTATATCTCGCCACGCACCTTGGAACAGAACGACCGGTAGCGGTCAAGATCATTTCACCGCAATTCATGCAGCGGACTGAATTTGTCGAACGCTTTCGCCGTGAAGCGCGCGCCGCCGGACGCCTTCGCCACCCCAATGTCGTAAACGTAACGGACTTTGGATTTGCCGATTCGAAAGATGGCCAGGTTGCGTATCTGGTAATGGAATATTTGGACGGCTGCACGCTTGGTGAGATCCTTGACGAGGAAAAGAACCTGCCGGTCCAGTGGACACTCGATATCCTCGATCAGGTGTGCTCCGCCGTGCAGGAAGCTCACGAGCAGGGGATCATTCATCGCGATCTAAAGCCCGATAACATCTGGCTCGAACCTAACCAACGCGGTGGCTACACGGTAAAGGTCCTGGATTTCGGCATCGCCAAGCTCGAGGAGAATGAGGTCGCGCATGTTGGCGGAGCATTATTGCCGACATTGTCGCACGCTACATTGGTCGGGCCCGCGAGGGCGACATTTGCGGGGTCGGGGCATGACGGCACGCTGATCGAGAATGACACCACTACGTTGTCGACCGAAGCTTCGACGATTGCTCAAACGGTCGGAGGCCAGGGCACCAGGTTCGCCGAGGGCGGGACCCAGCTTTTAGAGCCGATCGCGAGCGATAATAAGACCGCCATCCTCGATCATTCCGATGACGAGAGCGCCGACCCTGATACCGTGAGCACTCGCATCGGTTCAGCCTCATTCGACAGCGCACCATCGGTTGAAAGGCAGCGGACGACGGGGAAGTCGCTGCTCGATTCACCGAGCGCGTCGGGGCTGACACGTGTGGGCGCCGTGCTGGGAACACCGCTTTACATGTCGCCCGAACAGTGCCGCGGCGAGCATCTCGATCCGCGATCTGACATATACAGCCTCGGCGTGATCGCATATCAGATGCTGTCAGGAAGTACGCCTTTCTCCGGTGACTTCAAGGACGTAATGGACTCGCACAAGAATGTTCCCACGCCGCAGTTGGTGGCAAAGGGCGTGCGAAAGAAAATGCGCGGGGCGGTCTACACTGCGCTTGCAAAAGATCCGGATGAGCGTCCGCAAACCGCCGAGGCCTTTTCAAGTGTGATGCGGGCTCGCTCCGAAGGGATAGCGGGGCTGCTTCGTCGAGCTCTGGTAATTTATAGCGAACACCTTCCGAAATTTCTTTTGCTGAGCTTGGTTTTCGAACTGCCGGTTTTCGTGCTAACGGTTCTGCAGACGTTTCTGTCGTTTCTGCGTGTCGGCAACGTGTTCTCGGACCTGACCGGCAAGATCCTGGTCGGCATCAGCGTCTTCTTTCTAACACTTGCCAGCGCATTCTGCGCAACATTGATCATCGGATCGATCGTATGGCTCGTGACGCAATACCTGTCTGTCCCGCTGCGTCCGATCCGGCTTAAACCGATGTTCCGAGAGGTCCGGTCAAAATGGAAAAGGGTCTCCGGCAGCGGAGCGATTGCCGCGATCGCTCCGTTCGTGGCCGCGTCGGTAGTGTTCGCGGTGCTGTTCGCGGTCATTGGCGGCGGAACGAAATTGATCTCTATGGCGCTCGGTGTTCCCCTTTACGCCCCGATCGTCGGAGCCGTCGCGGCTATTACCGGAGCTGTGTGCGTCTTTTTTACGACGTACGTACGTTGCATGCTGATGACGCCCGCGGCAATGATGGAGCCGATCAGAGTCCGTGACGCATTTAAACGGTCGAGGCAATTGACCGGCAGAGCATTTTCGACTTCCATCGCAGCCGCTTTGATAATGTTCATTGCTCCGGTCGTATTGGCGACCGGACTTTCGGTTCTCGTAAACATTTCAGACATGGCCCTCGATCCGAAACCGGCAAAGACCGAACAGGCCGTTAAGCAGACGGATACCGAACAGAGTGTCGGAGGCGCGTTAAATGCCGAAGAGACAAAAGTCAAGGACGACGACGAGGACTTCAACTTCAGTATCAGTTCCAAGCCGAGAGTTGCTGTCGACCTAAAGCCGATGGACATGCGGACGCGTGTCAAGCACACATTGATCGAGTCGTTCACACAGATCATCTGGCTGCCGATACAGATCTTGGTGATCTCATTTTCTGCTATCATAGTTGCGTTGCTCTACTTGAAAACTCGTCTTGCGGGCGGGGAATCGATGAACGATCTCTTCGACAGGTTTGAGGATGAAGAAGGGCCGCGGAGAAAGTGGCAGGAGCGGGTCCGACAGCGATTGATCCAATCCGGGCGAATACCGAGTAAGTCTTAGGAAATGCGGCTATTCATTCCTACAATAATCCCAATATTCTTGCTAATTTTCGGATCGGTTCTGGCGACTCCTTCCCAGGATCTCACGCGCGAACTGAAGTTCTCGAAAACAGCCGCCGTTGAAATAATTAATCACTATGGACGGGTGAATGTTGTCGCCAAGTCAAACGATGACGAGGCGGCCGCGATTGGAAAACTTACGGCGTCCTCTCTCGGTGGCGTGCGGGAGGGCGAGGTAAAGATGTCGGGAAGTGGAGGCAGAATGACGGTTCAAATCTCCGCGGTCGAAGCTAGAAAACGTATTGACGTTACGATCGAGGTCCCCGAAAGATCCGCGATCAAGGTCGATACGTCCGACGGAGCAATAAGTGTCGCCGGAAATGTGGCCTCTGTCCAAGCCCGAACCGATACTGGGACGATCTCGGTAGATGTGCCCACCAGTGATCTTAGCTACCAATTCCTTTGGACCGAATCTCGGCCGAGATACGTGGCAGATTTCGATCTTGTGGGAGTTAAAGAACGGACTGCAGGAAGATTTGAGATCAAGGGACATTTGGGTGAACAAGATGTAAGCAAAAAGAAAAAAGCAAAAGCGAGGTATTCGGATAGCTTCCCACCTATCGACATGATGGGTGACTCCGAGTCGAAAAAAATAAATCCAGCTGTGAGTCGTGCCGTCGCACTAAATATGACAACAGCGCGTGGCATAATTTTGCTAAACGTCCCGGCCAGCGAAGTCGGCAGCGATCTTCGCGAACGCCCACTGACGGAGGCCGCAAAGGCGATCATCCGCAGCGGCGATTCGCTATTAATGCAGGCTATCCGCCGTTCTGCCCCGAAATATTTTGCTGATTATGAACGCAGCCTCCCGCCATACAAACGAGAACCTGCGTTTGCGGACAGAAAAAGGGTTGAAAACCTAACCAATGCAAGCGTGCAACGGGCTCTAGTACGAGTGACCGATCTCCGAAACCGGGCGATCGCAGGGTTGAAAGCGAGTGATTTTGAAGTATTTGAATCGGGATCACCACAGGAAATTATCTCCGTCGATCAGTCCACTGCCCCTTTTAATTTAGTGTTACTACTCGATGTTTCCGGTAGCGTTGAAAATTACGTTGACTTTATCCGCAAAGCGGCACGTAATTTTGTAAATGCGGTCGACAAGAACGATCGCGTGTCGATCGTTATCTTTAACGAAGACGTTAATGTTCTCTCGAACTTTACGACCGATAAAGTCAAACTGTCTGAGAGCCTCGATACTTTCGATGCGGGAGGCGGTACGGCCTATTACGATGCGCTTGGTTATATTATTGCAGACACGCTTCGACCACTAAAGGGCGATCGTACCGCGATCGTCGTCCTTACCGACGGAGACGATAACCTCTCGTTTTTGGCATTTGATTCGTTGATCGGCTCTATCGAGGAAAGTGGGGCCCTGATCTACCCACTATATGTGCCGTCGGGTCTGATCGCGTTTGCGGAGCAAACTACGAATTCAGATATCGACCCTATGCGTAAAAAGTATATGTCCTTGTCGGCTAAGTCAGAAGGTGAAGGCGCAAAGCTCGCGAAAGCCTCGGGCGGCGTTTATTATCCGATCACTCGAATAACTGAAATCGAAACGGCATACGAGGATATTGTGCAGCAGCTCAGGACAGCGTATGTCGTTAAGTTCCGCTCCAAAACGTTCGCAACTGATGTCTCGCCGCGTCTAAAGATCAAAGTTAAACGTGAAAATACTTTCGTTACTATCAACTCAATAACCGCGGAAAAGTAGTCGTCGAAACCTGCGATACCGATCAAATAGAGATTCGAATATAGGTCTTCGACCGCCTTCGAACCCCAAAACCATTTGTTCCGCGAAATATCGATAGAGTTCTCGCTCCGGAATCAAGCAAAGACTTTAATGTCGACGCGTGTGAGCTGGCAGATTTGTTTGGTTGGAGTCCATGATGGAACTATGTTCAAATTAAACCTGATTTGAGCGAAACACTTTTACAATTCATATTCGATGATATTGAGCGCAGACCGCTGACGGTGTCAGAGATTAACGCGGAAGTGCGCGGCCTGCTTGAGCGTCAATTTGCCAGCGTGTGGGTCGAGGGAGAAATCGTCAATTTCACCGCAGCAGCGTCCGGACACTGGTATTTCAATTTGAATGACGGTTCCTCCCAGTTAAAGGCGGTTTGCTGGAAAGGCTCCAATTATCGTATTCGCTTTCGGCCTCAGAACGGATTAAGCGTCCGGGTTCGAGGGAAACTGAGTTTTTATCCCGCACGCGGGGAGACACAGTTGGTCGTCGAATCACTCGAACCGGCAGGCGAAGGAGCTCTTAGAGCAGCATTTGAAAAGATCAAAGCAAAGCTCGAGGCCGAGGGATTATTCGATATCGGCTTGAAGCGGCCTATGCCGTTCTTCCCACGACGAGTTGGCATCGTCACGAGCCCAACGGGTGCGGCCTACCACGACATCCACAACGTACTGACGCGGAGAGCAGCCTCAGTTCACATTTTGCTTATTCCGACACTTGTCCAAGGCGAGTCGGCAGCCGACAGTATTCGCCAGGCAGTTATCAACGTAAACCTTTATAACCTATCGCTGCCCCGAAACGAACGGATCGATGCTTTGATCGTGGGTCGCGGCGGCGGCTCGGCAGAAGACCTCTGGGCGTTCAACGACGAGCTGCTCGCTCGGACGTTGCGTGCAAGCGATATACCGGTAATATCGGCAGTCGGACATGAGATCGATTGGACGATCGCAGATATGGTTGCGGACCTTCGAGCGGCAACGCCGTCAGCGGCGGCCGAGATCGTAGCGGGCCGAGAACAGGACATTATCGATAAACTGCAGGCGACCGACGAGAAGATGTTTCGAATAATGGACTATCTCATACTCGAAAGTGGTGCTCATCTGCGCGATCTAGCGGCGAGGATGCAGAGTACTTTCGTGGAATGCTATCGCTCAGCGAGTGATGCGTTTGCCCGAGTTTCGAGTCGCCTGACACCGCATTCTCTGTCGGCGAGAGTGTTAGGCGGCGAACTCAGTATCGCCATGCTCGTCCAGCGTCAGTCTACGGCATTCGACCGTTCGTTTAAGTCCAAGTCAGAGTCTCTTATACTCCAACTGGCTAAATTAGATGCCCTTTCTCCGCTCGCGGTATTGACGCGCGGGTTTTCGATCACACAATCTGCAAACGGTGACATTCTCCGGAGCGCCTCCTCTGCCCACGTCGGCGACAAATTGAAAATCCGTCTTGAAAAAGGCACACTAAACGCTGAAGTTACAAGTACGGAATAGCGTGTAGAATGTCACAATTTACGGTCGATCTTACAGAGATAAACAGAGAAACAGCGCCGATCTTTGGGGCATCAGAATTTGTCAAACGACGTCGTTGGCCGCGTATTCTTGGTTTGACGGCCGGCATCCTGTCCGTCATCGTTCTGAGCGGGATAGTGATTGGTTATTTTTACTGGCAAACAATAAAGGTTACACCGCAATATTCGCTGGCACTTCTCGTCAGCGCCGCAAAAAATGACGACAAAGCCGAAACAGCGAAACTCGTTAACATCGATTCCGTTGTCGATGACTTTATTCCGCAGGTAACGGGAAAGGCCGTCGAACTGTACGGTAAAGGCTTGCCGCCAAAGATCGTCGGACAATTGGCCCAGCTTGCAGCTCCGATCGTCCCGGCCGTTAAGGAACGTGCTCGGGTCGAGCTCCCGCGGATAATCCGCGAACGTGTGGAGCAATTTCGCAATGTCCCGTTCGCCGCGATGGTCATCGGTGCCGGCAGATACCTTGACATTAAAGTCGATGGCGATAACGCCGTGGTCTCGAGCAAGCTCCCCGACCATCCGCTGGAGCTCAAGATGCGGCGAAGCGGCGATCGATGGCAGATCGTAGGCGTCCGGGATGACGATTTGGCGACGGACATCGCTCGAAAAATAGGACAGGACATCATCGCGATCGCCGTTAACGGCGGAGTGCGAAAGACCGCGGATACACTCGGCGTCGGAAATCTGACGGATCTTTTGCGTAAAGCCGAGGAACTCGTGAAATAACTATGGAAAAGACATTCGAAAAATCACTGGACGAACTCGAAACGATCGTTATGAAGCTTGAGGACGGCGACCTTCCGCTCGAGGAAAGTCTGAAACTTTTTGAAAACGGGATCAAACTTTCACGCGAATGCCGTGAACGGCTGACAGCCGCCGAACGCAAGATCCAGGTCCTGATCAAAGACGCTAGCGGTGAGCTAGTCGCCTCCGATCTCGAGCCGGACGACCTCGGCGAAGTGTAAATTATCAAAGATCAGCTGGAAAGGGCGACGTCCGCGGACTCCGCCTTTGCCAATTACTGGGGTTTCTTGTCTGCCTTTCGTTTTTCAAACAAATTGCACGTATCGTATGCCCCTGTCGGGTCGATCGCGGTGTTCCCGATCTCTACTCGCTCCAATTTTCCTTCCTTATTTACCACGAACGTTCCCCGAACGCCGTAGCCGCTCTTATCGTTGAACAGTCCGTATTCTTTTGTAGCTGTCCGCTGCCAATCGCTCAACACGGGAAATGTGACGCCGATCTTTTCAGCAAATGCCTTGTTCGATGCAAAGCTGTCCATGCTGATGCCTAATACCTGTGTGTCAGTCGCTTCGAATTTTGCCATATCAGACTGATAGGCTTGGAGTTCTTTCGTTCAGCCACCTGTAAAAGCAAGAACGTAGAACGCCAAAACGACATTCTTTTTGCCGCGAAAATCGCTGAGTTTGACCGGGTTGCGATCCGTGTCGATCAGCGAGAAATCGGGGGCCATGTCCCCGACCCTGAGTTTCGCCGTCGGGGCTGCCGGCGTTCCCTGTGCGATGGCCGCTGCTGCGAACAGCATTGCAAATAGCGGCACTAAAAATAATTTCTTCATAGATGCAGTCTCCTTTCAAAATCCTACCTACGCGAACCGAAGATGTTCAGAATATACCAGAATAGCAGCGCGATACTCGCAAATAGAGCGAGTGCGGCCGCGACGTGCTGCTTCGTGTTGTACTGATGCATTACCTGCGACGTTTGATAGAGTATCGCTGTACCGGCAAAGGCGACCATTACAAACGCGAAAATACTGCCTATCGAAAAGCCAAATATCAGGCTCGAGACGATGAATCCAAGTGCCACGAATCCGCCGATCGCAAGAACGGGAGCTAGAAAACTAAAATCGGTCCGGGTAATGAACACCGTCATCGAAAGACCTAAAAACAGGCCGAGCGTCACGATCCCGGCTTTTACCAAAACTGTCGCATCGCCGGTATAGTAGACCGCCATCGCGATCATCGGGACGAATATGATCGCCTCGCCCACGACGTAGAGCAGCAAACCAAGCATTTGGCTGCCGCTTGAGGCATCGGAGGTCGCCCATCGATTGGCGACGTACGAGATGCCCATAAATCCGCCAAGCACGGCGAGCCAGCCGAAACGGCCGCCGGCGGAAACAACGTTGAGAATAATTGTGGCTGCTCCGCTCATGAACAATAGAGCCTCTAACGCAACAAACCCGAGGATCGCAGCGGCAAGCAAAATATAGGTCTTGCGGATAAAGGTTGCCCGTTCGACCGGCGCCGCCTGTGCGACCGAATTGCCAAATGTTGTAGTGAAATCTTCCATAACAGTTACTACCTTCCGCTCTACGCGGTGCGGTCGCTCACGACCTCTAATTAATGTACGTAAATAACACGCATTTCGTTCGACCAGTTCAATGTAACCTTCGGATCGTTCGCCCGGTCCACACGGCCGCCGACCTTTATCAGGGGCTCGTCCATAAGAAGTAAATTCCGATCAAAAACAGCCCAGATCCGATGCACGCGACCGACCGGACAAACCATTTGTTTCGCCGACCAAAGATCAGGAAATAGCTGCCCGTCACAAAGGCCATCACGCCAAATAATATCAACATGCCTATCAGGGCGATTATCATGAGCATTTGTTCTTGAGTGCCCTTAAAACTCGCGTGAAGTCCGTCGTGGTCGCGAAATGCAGCAGTCATCCAGACAGCGAGATAGCCCATGAATGGGACCAGAAGTCCTCCGCAAACTACTAAAATACCACCGCGGATCCGGATGGAGCTTGTCGTTTGCATGCGGTGTTGGCATTGGGGACAAAGTGTTGCCGCCGTCGCATTTTGAAAGCCGCACTTGTAACACGACATTTTTCTGATCGGTTCTTCCAATTGGGTCATAATATCTGTCAAATAATAGCACGGTCAGGCGCACTGTCACTGCAGGCCTAGAATGCGGCCTTGGATGCCGGTTCGCCGCCCGTCATCTGCATCGTGACGATCATCCGGTGGGCCTCGGTTCGTGATCCGTGGAGTCGAAAGCCGAAGAATATGGCACCAATGATGCAGACGATCCCACCTATCGCAACAGTTTCCGGCGCTCCGACGACGCCTGCCAGGGCTCCTGCCAATAGGGCTCCGATCGGGGCGACGCCCATGAACATCATTGAGTAAACCGACATCACTCGGCCGCGAAGTTCGTCAGGTATCATTGCCTGAACCAGCGTATTTGACGACGACATCTGGGTCATCATCGTGAATCCGACGGGTATCAGAAACGCGCACGAGAGATAAACGTTCGTCGAAATAGAAAACAGGATAAGGCTCACGCCCAAACCGCCACACCCAAAGATCACCCATTTGCCAAGTCCGTATATCTGTCTTCGCGAAGCGAGAGCAAGAGCCGCGATCAGTGCCCCGAGACCGCTGGCTCCCATCAGCAGCCCGAGCGTGCTCGCCCCGCCGCCGAGGAATTTATCGGCAAATATCGGCATCAGAACCGCATACGGAGTACCCATCAGGCTCACGAGCCCCAACATCAGGAGCAGGTCACGGACCGGTTTCGTACGATAAACGTAGCCGAATCCTTCGGCAATGTGGGTCAGCGTCGAAACAGTTCGCGGTCGTGCAATATGCGTGATGCGCATCATCAGGATGCCGACGATCACAGCGATATAGCTGATCGCGTTAAGTAAAAAGCACCATCCTTCGCCAACCGCTGCAACCAGAATTCCCGCGATCGCCGGACCGACGATCCGGGCACCATTGAACATCGATGAGTTCAGTGCGATGGCGTTTATGAGGTCTTCCTTACCGACCATGTCGACGGCGAATGCCTGGCGCGTAGGGATGTCGAATGCGTTCGCAATACCAAATCCGGTGGCGATCACGAAAAGATGCCAGATCTGAATATTGCCGGTCAGAGTCAGAACCGCGAGGACAAATGCCAGCAGCATCGCGAAT
This sequence comes from Acidobacteriota bacterium, assembly GCA_040005135.1. Lineage (GTDB taxonomy): Bacteria > Acidobacteriota > Blastocatellia > Pyrinomonadales > Pyrinomonadaceae > OLB17. The sequence goes on from JBDTZO010000022.1 coordinate 21,107, forward strand.
GCCTGAGTGCAGATCAGGATCCGGCGGCGGTTATAGCGATCTGCTACCGCACCTCCAAACGGTGCGAGCACAAATACGGGTATCTGCGATGCGAAACCTATCAGCCCGAGCAGGACGACGGAGCCGGTTAGCCGGTAAATGAGCCAGCTCTGCGCGACCGACTGCATCCATGTTCCGGTCAGGGAAACGAATTGACCAGCGAAAAATAGTTGAAAATTTCGATGCCGCAGCGCCCGAAAGGTGCTTGCGACCCGGCCTTTTCGGGCCGTCGCCGTACCTGTCAATTTTCCCGATCGTCCTGTGCCTAATGCCATATTAAGACCGATTTCCCGCATTGCTAGCGGACCTGTACGTTATCATCGTATTCTCAAAGACTGCGTCTGCGGGCATACCCAAACGAGATAACGGCGGCCATCGCGGCCGCCGTTATAGCTCGTGCTTGTCAGGTCCGATGTCATTCGGCGGTCCCGATCGCCTTTGGCGGAGCTGCCGGTTCCGGTACGGGAGCCGCGAGCCCGAGTTCGTGCGAACGCCATAGGTTCGATACGAGCAGCTCGCGAATGAACGTCATCTCCTTTGGCAGTCGATCGTAAAGTTTGAAAAAGAGGTCGTCGTGCATGGCGATCTCCTTGAGCCAAATGTCGCGGTCGATATGCATCACCGATTCAAACTGTTCGCGGCTAAAATCGAGGCCGCGCCAGTCCATGTCGTCGTAGCCGGGCATCCATCCGAGCGGCGTTTCGACACCGATCGACTTTCCGCGAGAGCGTTCGACGATCCATTTGAGCACTCGCATATTCTCGCCGTATCCGGGCCAAATAAATTTGCCGTTCTCGTCCTTGAGAAACCAATTGACCGAAAAGATACGCGGCGGATCGGGAATGTTGCGGCCGAAATCGAGCCAATGCGAAAAATAATCGCCCATGTGATAGCCGCAGAACGGAAGCATCGCGAACGGATCGCGGCGAACTTCGCCGATGTTGCCGAAAGCAGCGGCCGTCATCTCCGAGCCCATTGTGGCGGCCATGTAGACGCCGAAAGCCCAGTTGAACGACTGCTGGATGAGCGGCACGACGCTGTTGCGGCGGCCGCCAAAGATGAACGCCGAAACAGGCACTCCTTTGGGGTCGTCAAAACGTTCGTCCGCAACGGGACATTGACTCAACGGGGCAGTGAACCGGGAATTGGGGTGGGCCGCTTTCGCCTCGCTCGCGGGCGTCCAATCATTGCCCTGCCAATCTATCGCGTGTGCGGGCGGTTCGCCGTCCATGCCTTCCCACCAGACGTTGCCGTCGTCGGTGAGCGCGACATTGGTAAAGATCGTGTTTTCCTTGACGGACTCCATCGCGTTCGGGTTCGTCGAGTAGTTGGTGCCGGGAGCGACACCGAAAAAACCAAATTCGGGATTGATGGCCCGGGGCTTTCCGTTCTCGTCGGGCTTGATCCAGGCGATATCGTCGCCGACGGTCGTGATCTCCCAGCCCTCATCGCGAAAATCCTTAGGCGGAATGAGCATCGCAAAATTGGTCTTTCCGCATGCCGACGGGAATGCGGCACAGACATAATCCTTGCGGCCGTCGGGCGATTTAACACCGACGATGAGCATGTGCTCGGCAAGCCAGCCCTGGGCACGACCCAGGTTCGAGGCGATTCGCAGAGCGAGGCACTTTTTACCTAACAGAGCATTGCCGCCATAGCCCGATCCGTAGGACATGATCGAGTTTTCCTCGGGAAAGTGAACAATATACTTATCTTTCGGATCAGGCGAGCATGGCCAGGGCACATCCTGCTGGCCTGGCTGCAACGGCATTCCAACCGAATGCAGGCACCGTGTGAATTCGCCACTGCCGAGAGCATCGAGCGCTCGTGTGCCCATTCGGGTCATGATCCGCATATTTACGGCGGCGTAGGCCGAGTCGGTTATCTGTACGCCAAACTGTGAGATCGGCGAACCGATCGGGCCCATGCAGAACGGTACGACATACATCGTTCGGCCGGCCATCGCACCTTCGAACTTCTTTTTGAGGATCACCTTCATCTCGGTCGGTGCCATCCAGTTATTGGTCGGCCCGGCGTCGGATTTTGCGATCGAGCAAATGTAGGTGCGGTCCTCGACGCGGGCGACATCCGACGGATGTGATCGGGCGAGGAACGAGTTTGGACGCTTTTCGGGATCCAACCGGATAAATGTTCCCGCGTCGACCATTTCCTGGCACATGCGGTCATATTCCTCCTGGCTGCCGTCGCACCAGTGGACGTTAGCGGGTTTGAGAAGCTCAGCGGCGTCCGTGACCCATTTGATCAGCTCTTCGTTTCTGACGTTGGTTGGTATGGCAGTATCGATCATAAAAAGTTAAACCCTAATAGTGAGAACCTAATAAACCTTAATTAAATGACGCTAAAGCAGCGGTCTGACGTTTTGACGCTATTCAAATAGGTTATCACGGTATAACCGAAATGTTAACTGATATTCCAATAAATGGATGGCCCGCGGTATCGGCTGATCAACAGAATTCGGAGCTCGAGGGTATCTGCCAACCGTCTCACCGCCATTCGACGATGTGAGACGGGTTAAATCTAATATATTCAGATAATTAGGTGCCAAAATCGTCTCACCCGCCGCGCAGGCACGCCCGAGGTGAGACGATTTGATCTGAAATTCAATTTTTCGTGACATAACGGTGGGCGGTCGCCTTGGAAACGCTAAGTTCTTTGGCTATTTTCGCCGAACTCATTCCGGATTTTGAAAGTGCCTTGGCCCTTCTTCGGGTGTTCGGATCGACCTGCGGTTTGGGCACTCGTCGAAACGAATAGCCGGGATCCATTTCGACGTGATCTGCCTCGCTGCCAAATCCGACAAACTCGAAGCCCAGAAAGTTTTCGGCTCCTGCCGAAGTACTTTCAGGATTCAAACTTTTGGCAAAGTCGAATTTTCTAAGCTTAAAGATGGCGACATTATCGACTCCGTAATTGATCTGTCCGGTGCGGCATTTTATGTGCTTGACGTATCGTAGATCGACGCCCTCTCGGCTGCGGCCGACGGCGAAGATCGAGTCGGCGACCTTTGAAAGGTCGATCGAGCCCTGCATGTCGTTTTCTGTCATCAGAGACGCCCGACGCCGTTTCGGCGTGTGGGCCACTACGAGCACCGATATGTCGCTGCCTCGCTTGAGGTCCCGCAGGCGGTCCATCAGCCGAAACGCGATCGTTGCGTTCGCCGTTGAGCCGCGAGTGAGAAATGTAACGTTGTCAACTATCAGCACGTCCGCGCACGACGCGTTGATGCGGTTCAGGATGTCCTCGAACAGCATATCTGTATAGCCGTCGTAACCGTCGATCAGCTTTCCGTTCCAGTAAAGCTCGGCACGCAAAAGCTCGGACGAGAATTGGTATGGGCTTTCGTAGTCAATGCCGTTTTCGCATTGGACGGTGTAACGCTGGGTGAATTGCCACCGCGTCAGTTCGAAATCGAGATAGAGCACACGCATTGGCGGAACCTTCTGAGCGGGAATATCGGTGAATGGTGCGAGCGGGACACCGCGGGCGATGCTCTCAGCGATCTGTGTCGCCAGAGAGCTTTTGCCAATGCCCGACGGAGCAAACAATATCGCGGTTTCGTCCCTCAGCCAGAGCGGGCCGAAAAGCTGGCCGATCGAGCCTTCTTCTAAGGCGCTCCCGATATAATACTGTGCCTTCTGGACCCACAGCATTGCCGGGGCCGGAGCAAAATCACGCGGGTTTTTTTTCATCGCCTCCGCCCGCAGCCGCTCAGCATTTTCCCTGACAGGGTCCCACCCGCGAGCGGAATCATAATCCTGGTCGCCGGATGCAAACCTGGGTTTGTCATCGTCTCTTAAATTGCTCATATTTCAAGAATAATGCAGCGGCGGTGTTGCGTCAAGAGATTATTGTTGCAAAGATGCAACGTTTAGAAAAGGGAGCAGAGTGCATTT
>JBDTZO010000184.1:0-24999 GCA_040005135.1 Acidobacteriota bacterium
CGAACGATCGCAAGTTTCGCGGCATTACCATCGCTGTCGGACTCGAACGACAAATCTTCCGACCTTACGAGCAACGAATCGATCTTGTTTTTCATTTGATGAGCCTAATGCGGTTGGGCGTAGGTGGATTATACACACATAAGTCATTTGATGGGCTAATCAGCTTCGACCGGCAGCACAATACGTTCAAAGATCCTCGACGTCCTATATCTTTGGACGGCGATTCTTAATATAAAACTGGTTATATGACGATCTGGAGATCCCTCTGCAACCGTGGCCGCGATCTGCCGCTTAGTTCGGGAATGTTTAGTATGGTGCTGGGGATCGTTGAGTACGATTTACGTCCGCGTAACGGCGTGGGTTCGCCGGAGGTCGTCGAGATAGTAGTCCGACATTGCATACGGTGTCCTCATCGTCACTGGCTTTGCCCTGTTACTCTCCGCCCTCGTCTCAAATGACCGCCGAAACAGGCATTGCCGAGAACGAAAATACTGAAGACAACTAGTCCTTACTTTCCAGGCAAGACTCTTTTTCCGCGACAAGTTTATCGTGCTCGATACGCAGTTGCTCAGGGGTAAGTTTGGAATCCTTCTCTAGTTCGTGAAGGCGTTTTAAGAAGCTCTCAGTACATTCGATGACGTGGCGGGCGTGTTCGATCGAGTATTTCTCTGTCATGACGTCCAGATGTTATCAGCGATCTAACCATCCAATCGTTCGATAACGTACATTTCCGTAAACTTTGTCGCCGCTTACTACGGCTTCGACGATGCAACTGAGCTATCCACCGGTTCCACCCGTGGCTTTATGCAATTGCTCGCTACGCAGGTATTTGAGATTGCGGACAATCTCACTGGTGAGGCTTTTCCGAAGGGCTATTTGTCGCGAAACTCGGAAAGATGGCTTGTGCCGCGTGGTAATCATGGACATATGCGATGTGATGAGCGACGCCTGGATGAGGGACGCCGCCGAGGCTGGCGGGCGTTACTCAAACCAATCTGTTTTATAAGCCAGCCACCAACTAAAGACCAAGATCGGCAATGTGCAGATGACGCCCCACATGAGCGGAAGAATAAGGTCAGCACCGAGTCCTACAATTGTAAAAGTGATCCAAAAAACCTTACGCTTCATATTTATAGGATGCCATAAAAATGATAGTTGTTTATTGAATGTTGCTCATGTTGCTTAGACTCCGTTATAAGATCCTTCGCAGCGGAAGTTTATTGATGTAAAGTTGGTTACATGAATATCGGAAACGCCAACAACAACCGCCGCCGTGATCCGAGGCTGATGGCAGGGCTGGCCGCTCTGGTGTTAGGGAACCTTGAGTATTATTTACTCCCGCGTTTTGGAATAGTCTCGGCGGGGTTCATCGACATTGCCTACGGAACTCTCATCATCATCGCCGTCATCCTCCTCCTCTGGGTCCTCGTCTCCAACCACCGTCGTAAACGAAACCGCAGATAACAAAAACGCCGACGGGTAAGAGCAGAGGCTCCTGTCGCTCGTTCCGTTGCGAGCTAACGATTGGAATAAAGGCCGCGATCGCTCGCCCACTCCGACAACCGCCGACGGGTAAGCGATCCTTCGATTGTCGCCTTGGTAGAGAGTGTTCATTTGTAGGCCGCTCTCTTTAATATTTGATTCGAATTGAGGTTGATCTGGGAGTATGTGCAGATATCTGGCAACGTTCCGGGGCATTTAATGCTCTATGTACGACAGCGCACGGTCGTTTAGAGGTTTAATAGATATATTGATAGTTACTACGGTTGACCGGCTGGCGGGATTCGGTCGCAAAGTTCGGTTCTCTCCTTCTGAAGTTGGAAAGATCTCGGATGTTGGCTGTAGGAACACAGAGTCGACACTATCCACGTGGATGCTGCTCTTAGGGCGGTTAAAAGCAATGGAAATCAGGCGAAAGCCCTAAAAAAGGGCGGTTAGCATTTATTGCTAACCGCCTTTTGTTTTTGATGATCTATCTCAAGATTATCTACATCTGGTAGTTCTGCGGCGGCGGCGGTTCTAGCGGCATCTCAGGATGAACATTTGGATAAAGGCGCGGGCGGATCATTAGTAAGTCGCTGAGTGCGCTAACGAAATCGCCGCGATCCGCAGGCGAAAGGCTCAGAAACGCGTCTATCAGCATTTTGACTCTTTCCTCTGTTTTCATGCCCTTAAGTAGATCGATCATAAGATCTCCGTGCGATCGCGTTTGATTTAGCCCTGAGAATAAATTCTTATGCCGAAATCGACCGGCCGCCGGCGAGGCAGGATCCACTTCCTGCCTCGCCAAATCAGCCACACCGAGTTCAGTTCCATATTAATGATCAAGTTTTGCAATTATTTGAATACCCGTCTGTGCGGTAACGCACGAGAAGAAAATAATAAAAGCCCCATCTTCACATTTCCCGGGAGCACGGCCGCCCTCGGCTGCAACGGAGATGTGGATCGGTATTTTTTGAGGTGAATGTTGTCCGCGTACGTCAGCGTCCCGAAGCGGAACACTTTGCAGGCGAGGGAGCCTGCGTTCCCGGCATTTCCGGCATTTCCGGCTTTTTCGGGGGTTATTCGGAGGCGTTTGTCGGAGCTGTGAGATTTATATCGTACCAAGCGAGAGTTCGGGCCAGGTATTCACGGAGCCATGTGTAGGTTTCGGCGTCGTAGTCGCGGCGTTTGGCGTTTACGGCAATTGCGTCGATCCCCATATTTTGACAAAGATAGAGCGAACGGGCGAGATGATAGTCCTGAGAGACGATCATCGCACGGTCAATATTGAATATTTGTTTCGCGCGAAGACAAGAATCATACGTGCGGAGGCCGAGATCGTCGATAATAATGTCTGATTCCGGCACGCCGAGCTCGATCGCGATCTTTTTCATCACCGCCGGCTCCAGCCCGCCGCCGCTGAGCAGCAGCTTGCTCGTTTTTCCCGCCTTGTATAGTTCGACGCCTGTTAACACGCGGTCGTAGATCGTATTCGACGGCGCGCCATCCGCTCCGACGCGAGCACCGAGGACAATGGCGACCCGGCCATCGGCCGGAACACTCTCGACGCTGTTATAGATCTTGCCGGCCGAATACGAAGTGACCCTGCGATTGATAATGATAACGGCCAAAAGCACCGCAAAACCGATAACTATTACGATGATCCCGATCCACTTCATAATTCTGCCCGGGGAATGCCCCAAATCTGAAGTGCGACCCCGCCGATAAAACAATATTGCCAACGATTCTCTTCGAGAAAATCCTGAACTTGCTTGGCCGCCTCGAAGATCTCTTTCATTTATACAGTTTTGCAAAAAGGCGTTGCATTTCGATCATGCCAGAAGTGGGTTTTGGTGGATGGGCCGCGAGCGAAGCTCTCGAGGCGTCGCCCAGAGAAAGAAAGACCTGTACGCGGTCAGCCTTTCGGTATTCGCTGACTCTCGGTCGGGCGAGCTCAGGTCCGAGAGTCTTCCAATTCTCAACCCACGCTTTCGCTCCGGCGCGTTCGTCTTCGGTCATATCCTCTCTATTTTATCACATTTCATTTACCGCGCCCGCGGCACGTTCGTGCTTGACATCGCACGGCCCTGACCGCACATTGGTAAGAAATGGAAGACGAATCGAAGACAAAGAAAAAGAAAAAGATCAATTACTCGAGCGCCTGGGTTGAGGCTAAGAAGATAATTTGGGGAGCACGATGGCGACTGGCCGCGGGCAGCGTGCTGATGCTCGTTTCGCGGCTGGCGGGAATGGTCCTGCCGGCGTCGACCAAATATATCGGCGACGAGATCTTTACCAAACATCGTTTTGAGCTGCTCAAGTGGATAGCTCTGGCGATCGGCATCTCAACGCTCGTCCAGGGCGTCACCGGATTTGCTCTCTCGCAAATATTGGGCGTAGCCGCTCAGCGGGCGATCACCGAAATGCGAAAAAATGTGCAGTCTCACATCGAGCGGCTGCCGATCTCGTATTTTGATTCGACACAGAGCGGCCAGCTCATATCGCGCATCATGAATGACGCCGAGGGCATTCGCAATCTCGTCGGCACAGGCCTCGGGCAGCTATTCGGCAGCATTGTAACAGCGACCATCGCCGTCGGTGTTCTGTTTTATATTAACTGGCGGCTGACGACTGCGACACTTATTGTCCTGGCCATCTTCGGCGGAGCATTGTATTACGCATTTAAGGTGCTGCGTCCCGTCTTCAGAGACCGCGGCAAGATCACCGCCGAGGTTACAGGCCGCTTGATAGAATCGCTCGGCGGCATTCGGATAGTCAAAGCTTACACCGCAGAGAAACGCGAAGAGCTCTCGTTCGCTCGCGGTGCACATCGGCTCTTTCGCAATGTCGCAAAAACGGTCACGGGCGTCTCGGCGATATCTTCCTTCTCATCAGTGATCATCGGAGCTATCGCCGTCGTGATGATCGTCATCGGCGGAAATGCCGTGGCGGCAAATACGATGACGCTCGGTGATTTTCTGATGTACATTTCGTTCACATTCCTGCTCGCAATGCCCGTTATTGAGCTCACATCGATCGGCACACAGATCACCGAGGCACTCGCCGGACTCGACCGCATTCGCGAGATCATGGAAATGACGACCGAGGACGAGGCAGACGCCGGGAAAGACGCATTGTCGCAAATAAACGGGACCCTCGATTTCGAAGACGTGCATTTCGAATACGACGCGGGCGTTCCGGTGCTCAAGGGCATTAGCTTTCACTCCGAAGCGGGAACGACAACCGCGCTCGTCGGTTCGTCGGGTTCGGGCAAATCGACCATTCTCAGCCTCGTCCTTAATTTTATCCAGCCAACGAGCGGAAGTATCAAAATAGACGGCCATGACCTCCAAAATGTCCGGCTTCGCGACTATCGCAGGCATTTAGGCGTCGTGCTGCAGGACAATTTTCTCTTCGACGGCACGATCCTCGAAAATATTAGATTTTCGAATCCGGAGGCGAACATCGAAACGATCAAGGAAGTTTGCCGGATCGCAAATGCCGATGAATTTGTCGAGGGATTTGCCGACGGATATAACACGATCGTCGGCGAACGCGGCGTCAAGCTTTCCGGCGGCCAGCGGCAACGGATCGCAATTGCTAGAGCGTTGCTTGCTGACCCACGAATATTGATCCTCGACGAGGCAACATCGAGCCTCGACAGCGAATCGGAAGCGCTGATCCAGGAAGGGTTAAATCGTCTGCGTCAGGGCAGAACAACTTTCGTTATCGCCCACCGATTGTCGACGATCCGAAGCGCAGACCAAATATTGGTGGTCGAAGCCGGCGAAATACTCGAGCGCGGAAGCCATGACGAGCTGGTATCTATGAATGGCCGCTATAAACAGCTCTATGACAAACAATACCGCTTCGAACAGAACCTTTTCGTAAATCCGGGCGAGGATTTTACCGGCAAGGTCGTCGAGACGATGGCCAAAACAAAGCTCTAGCTGAGAGATCCGAATGTAAACTTATGGAACAAACACAAAACTATTCCAACCACACGCGATGGTACCCGCTTGTCCATTTCGTGATATTACCGCTGCTGCTGCTCAATCTGATATGGCAGATCGTGCGACTCATCATGGCTCCTGAATGGGAACGTGTGGTTTGGACGATCGTCAGCGTAGTGCTGATAATGATGGTCGTCGCCGCTCGACAGCAGGCCCTGAGAGCACAAGACCGCATTATTCAGCTTGAAGAGAGGATTCGTTATAAGGAGCTGTTGAGTCCTGAGCTGGCCGCAAGGGCCGCGGAACTACAGCGCGGCCAGATCATCGCGCTTAGATTCGCGTCGGACGGGGAACTTCCCGCACTCGTCGAACAGACGCTGGACGGCAAGTTCGGCTCGTCAAAAGAGATCAAAATGGCGATAAAGGTCTGGCGTGCGGATCATCTTCGTGTCTGATCAATCGATCTCGCGTCCGAGGATCTCGCGGATCGCCGGAAACCGGCCCAGGCTCTCGGCACCGCGCCGCGAGATGGCGAACATTGGCTTGATAAATGGAATAAAGTAGGTCTTGCCGCGATTTACAGATTGATATGAGAAAGTACCGGCAGCTTTGAGGCACCTCTGGATCGTCTGCAAACGAAATTCGTAAGCAAATTCCTCTTCGTCGAGTTTGGGAAGACCGAGTTTGCGGCGGGTATCGAGAAAATACGTTCGTTTCTCAGCTAACCATTCGCGCGGCGGAGGCTCGGTGATGCGGTCCAGCAGAAGGGAAACGAGATCATACGCCGCCGAACCTATCCTAGCGTCCTGGTGGTCGATGATCCGCATTTTACCGTGCGGATCGATCATCAAATTCGCGGCGTGAAAATCGCGGTGACAGAGCACCGATGCATGTGTCTCGAGCTCGGTCGCAAGCTCTTCGAACTCCGCCGAAAGGCTGCGGTCGTCCTCCTCGCTGAGCGGGCGTTTAAGATATGTCTCAAAGTAATTTGTCTTAAAGAAATTCAGTTCCCATAAGAGCTTTTCGCGGTCGAATCTCAATTTGGACGCGATCGAGTTCGTTTCATACGCCTTGTCGGTTGCAGTTTGGATCCGTGCGATCAAGCTGATAGCTTCGTCGAGCAAACGCGTTCGAGCGATGGGCTTTGAGGCGAGCATTACATCACGCAGGATCGTGTCGCCGAGGTCTTCCTGGACGATAACGCCAAGTCCGCCGTCGAGATCGTAAATGTCGGGCACGGGAAGGCCGCCGAGATTGAACAGCTTGGTGACCTCGAGGTAATTTTGTTCGGCCGCAACAAACGGTTCGGGATAAACGCACGCGACCGCGGTCCAATCGCCCCACCTGATCCTAAAATACTCGCGTGTCGAGGCGTCGGCGGTCAATGCCTGATATTCGGCAGGCATTTGGCGCGAGGCGAGATATTGAGCTAGTCTATCGGTCAATCCTTCCATCGGAGAATATTATAGCTGCTAGTTGAGCGGCACAATGTAATTGGCTCCCTGGACGTATCCCTTAAGTGCCTTTTCAGGGATCTCGGTGCAGTTTCGAACCATATCTGCCCGTACGATCGCCACATTTTCAAAATGTTCGCCCGGCTCGATCACCACGCCGTCCGCAATTATGGTGCGATAAAGCGTTGCACCGTCGCCAATGGTAACGTCGTCCCAGATCACCGAATCTTTCAGGCTCACGGCGCCGCCGAGAACGCAATTTCGGCCAAAATGAACGTCGCCCGCTCCCATCATGGCAAGTGAAATATCCAAATAACGCGGGATCGTCGAGAGCTCGAACCAACTGGCGTCCGTCACATGAGCTGCGATCTTTTCGCCCCGGGCGAGGGCCGGATTATAGAACGTCGGAACAATATCCGAGTACACTCCGCGCGGAATGTAATCAAAAACGCGCGGCTCAAGGATGTGGATACCCGTGAACATTGGCGGATTAAAGATCTCATGCTCGACGTCGCGGAGCTCCTCTTCATTGACCGGAGTCGCGTAGTCGCCGAAGCCCGTCACAAAGCCGCCGTCAGTCTCAACGATCGTGAATTTTTCACGCTTGGCGTTTGGTTTGAGCACCATCGTTGCGATCGCTCCCGACGCACGATGAGTCTCGACAGCGGCCGAAATGTCGATGTCCGTAATGATCTTTCCGTTGACGATCAGAAAGGTGTCGTCCTCGAGAAACTCGCGAGCGTTGTCGAGAGCACCGGCAGTTCCGAGGATGTCCGGCACCTCACGAGTGTATTGTATATTTACACCGAACGCGCTGCCGTCGCCAAGCGCGTCGATCACCGAGTCAGGCTGATGATGAAGATTGACGATCACATCCTCAAATCCGTACCGTGCGATATATTCAGCGACATAGCCGACCAACGGCTTTCCCAAAAAGGGAATGGCCGGCTTGGTTCGGTCAATTGTTAAAGGGAACAGCCGTGTACCAAAGCCCGCGGCCAGGATCATTGCTTTCATAGGTTAAGTAGATCCGCTCGAAACATTCTAACCAAACTCAACTTACTTTGCCCGTTCGAAAAGCAAAAAGTAGCTGCATTTTCATACTGGAAAAATGCCGCGAGCCGACCGCTAAAAATGACAAGGACCGGCGTTTTAGGAATGTGTTCCCATATGTTAGGATTTTTTGAATTCGATTCGAACGATAATATCCGGCCCGTCCAACCTTTTCGGCCGTGGCACGTTCCAAAAGCGGTACCGTTTTACGCAACACACTTCTCCGCAGCTCTGTTCTGTTTGTTCTGTTATTGTAAGGAAAATTATGAGCACCTTCAGACCGGTAAAAAATGATCGCCGCGAGATCTTTGGCTGGCTTGTCTACGATTGGGCCAATTCGGTTTTTTTTACCACCGTAGTCAGCGTTCTGATCGGAAAATATATTACCGATATTGCTCAAAAGGCGGTCGGTGAGAACGGCGTTGTTCTTTCATTGGCCGGTCACGATCTGATAACGGCAAAATCGCTGTTCCCGTATTCGGTCGGTCTGTCGGTCTTTTTGCAGATCTTCTTTTTGCCCGTGCTCGGCGCCATAGCAGATTACACGCACCTAAAAAAGACCTTTATGGCCTTTTTTTGTTATCTCGGGACGGTCGCTTGCTGTCTGCTCTTCTTCGTCGATGGCGATCTGTATTTGCTCGGCTCGCTGCTGTTCATCGTGTCCAACCTGGGAGCCGGAGCGTCGGTCGTTTTTTACAATTCGTATCTTAACGACATCACGACCGAAGATCGGCGCGATAAAGTTTCAAGCTGGGGCTTTGCTCTCGGCTACGCCAGCGGCGTGTTGATGTTGATCTTTAATCTCATTTTTCTGTCGAATTGCGAATCGTGGGGCATCCCGACTCGGTTGGCAGTTCGGATAAGTTTTTTAGCCGCCGGTGTCTGGTGGGGAGGCTTTTCCCTGGTGACGTTTTCGCTGCTAAAGTCGCGGCACCCGATCAAAGGTACGCCGCCCGGCAAAAATTTTGTCGCCGCGGGCATCGGAGAGCTGATCCAAACGTTTCGCGAGCTTTTTCGTCTCAAGCATACCCTTCACTTTCTAATCGGATACTTGCTCTATAACGACGGGATCCAGACGGTCATCTCTATTTCGTCGATCTACATAGTCCAGGAAGTGCTAATGAGGATCCCCGGCATTCCGGACTCAGAATACGACAAAATACTCATCATAGCGTTTCTGATAGCTCAGGTGGTCGCACTCTGCGGAGCTCTCGTTTTCGAGCGGATCGCTCATTTTACAAGCTCGAAAACCGCGATCATTACTTCGCTGGTCATTTGGTCGATAGTCGTAATTTACGCATACGGCTTCCTGCACACGCTGAACGAGGCTTATTTTATGAGCGGCGCGATAGGACTGGTTCTCGGCGGTTCGCAAGCCCTCTCTAGATCGCTGTTCTCGCAGATGATCCCGGCCGGACGGGAATCGGCGTTCTTCGGGATCTACGAGATATCCGAACGCGGAACTTCATGGATCGGCCCGATCGTGTTCGGGGTCGTCGCACAGCTAACCGATTCCTATCGCCCTGCGATACTGGCATTGATCGTGTTCTTTATCGGCGGGAGCATCATCCTGTTGTTCACCAACGTCAAGCAGGCCATACACGATGCCGGGAATTTAACACCCGAGGAGGCCGGCTCGTAGCTTACGATCGTCAGCAAACAAAACATGGATTCTTACGCAACAAGGCCGGGCATGTGCCCGGCCTTGAAGTTTATATAACGAAACACACAAGTTTAGTGAGCGTTATAGTTGGCGGTAGGATAATCGCCGTTAGAGCCCCATTCCTTGGTAATGAGGTTTCCTGAACTACTTCCCAATACATAGAAGAAATTCTGGGTTGGATCCGCATTCGGACGCCATACGGCAATGTCGCTCTTTCCGTCACCGTCATAGTCACCCGGCGTCAGGAAATCTGAGCCGACCGAACCAAAGGTCGCGACGAATCCCGTTGGGTTGGCACCCGGGTTCGCGCTGCTCCGAACATACCAATTGAGATTCCCATTAACGCCACGAACAACGGCGATATCGGTCTTGCCATCACCGTCATAGTCGCCGGGAACGATGACATCCGTCGGTATCCCAAAGTTAAAGCTCGAAACATTATTGGTCGTATTTGTTCTCAGGTAGAATGTGGCCTGACCGGCTCCGCCATTTCTCTGTACCATGAAATCGGCCTTCCCGTCACCATCATAATCGCCTGGCGCTGGGTAATCGCCGTTAGAACCCCAAGGTTCATAAACGACGCCGCCGGCATATGGCCCGCTGCTCGCTCTGTAAAAGAAAAAGCTCTGAGCACCGGCTGAGGCTCCGCCTCGGTAAACTGCAGGGTCGGCCTTCCCATCGCCCGTGTAATCCGCGATCACCGACGGATCATCACCAGTCTGGCCAAATTGATCGGTCCTGACCGTACTTGTGGCACTCTGGAATATGTAAAAGTATCCCAGATCTCCCGCACGCCAAACGGCGATATCGGCTTTGCCGTCACCATCAAAATCCGCCGGGACGAAGAAATCAGATGCGATGCCCCATTGGCGAGCCTGTAAACAACCTGGTTCGGCAACACCGTTGATACAATTGAACCAAGTGGCCTGACCGGACTGGCCTCCGCCGGTATTTCGAACAACCGACCAATCTGTCTTACCATCGCCGTCAAAATCGAGCGGTGATTTCGGCGGAGCGGCATTTGATGTATAGGCGAGTGTGTCGATGCCCATATAATCCGAATTTGATCCTGTCGAGCCTCCGCTAGTTACGAAATAGCGGAAAGCAAAACGTCCGCTGGTGGCACCTGCGAGGCCGCTTATCGTCACGGTGTACTGAGTCCATACATGCGGATAAGCGTCGACGAGGGTCGGATTAATGTCAAGGAGAAGATTCGAGAAATCGCCGACAGATGTGGAAGTTCCGCCAGTGTTAGTGCTGGCTCCCGCCGTCGACAGACGCAGCTGGAGACGATCGGGATATACGGCGGCCCCGACGTCGGTCGTACGCGTGTAAAAGCTGATGGTATCTCCATTATTGAACGTCCGCACCGGCGCTATCAGCCAGTTGCTGATCGTCCCCGTACCGGTAGTTCCGTTATAATTGGAGCCAATATAAGAATCAGTTGTCGCCCCCGCCTGCGCAGGAAATACCGCTGGGTTTCCCTGAAACCAAAGAGTTCCACCGGCAGGGCTGCTATTATTTACCGCGACCCAATTTGGCAGCGGCGTGGTCGAGTTAGTTGTAACGGTGTCGAAGCCCTCCGTAAAGGACTGTGCCATTACTGCGTTCGTTGCCGCGAACGTCATGGCAAAAAGAAAAAACGCGCCGACGGAAAGACGCGTTAGAGTCTTTCCGACCGACAGAGATTCATGCAATCTATTCATCTTAAAGTGTTCCCCCTGACTTTGAATCTTAACGCCGAATGAAAGCCGTCCAGCAAAATAGTTGTAATTCGGAAGTATCTAAGTCTAACGTGCCTAGATATTTCCGTCAAGCTTTTATCTTTGACGCGGGTGGTTAGCGAATGGTCTTTTATATTACCTGGAAGACGGTTAACAAGCTTGCTACCGCGAAAGGTCAAGATCGCCGAAAGAAGATGTCATTGGGACCGTCATCCGCAGACGATCTCCCAATGAGATTTATTGCCCGATGTGTTAGATTTCTATTAATTCATATTCGGAGTCACATAAATGTCACTTAGCATGGAACGCACGGACGGACCCATAGTAACCATTTTCGGAGGGTCAAGATGCCGCGAGGGATCCGAAGAATATCGGGAAGCTCAAGAACTCGGCGGACGGTTAGCCGAAGCCGGTTATACGATATGTACGGGCGGCTATCTCGGCATAATGGAGGCCGCGTCGCGTGGTGCCCGCGAAAAGGGCGGCCGGGTGCTCGGGATCGTTATGAACCAGTTCAAGTCCGAGCCAAATCGCTACCTCACGGACAAGGTAGCCACCGACCATTTCTACGACCGACTGCAAAATCTGATTAACCGCTCAGTCGGATTCGTTGCGTTTCGCGGCGGGATGGGGACGGTGACCGAAGTATCGCTCGTTTGGAACAAGCTTCAGACACAAGTCATCGAGGGACGGCCTCTTGTTTTGCTTGGATCATGCTGGAAACCGGTGGTCGCCGCCTGGCAATCTTCGTTGGTCGTTAGCGACGAAGATGTCGCCTTACTTGATTTTGCTAAGAATGCTGCCGAGGCCTTCGATATTATAAGCGTTAAATCCAAAGGAGTGGTCGTATGAATTGTCCAAGGTGCAGTGCACCACTAATGGAAGGTGCAAAATTCTGCGGATCATGCGGACTTACGATGCAGGAACCGGCTCAGCCTGAGCCGGCCCAGAGCCCGTTTGCGGCCTCGCCGGCATCGGGTGCTGTAGCGCCACATCAAGAGGTGTCTGGCGGCGCCTTTCATTTTGACCTTGACGGCCGGGGACAGGGCCGCGGCTATACGTGGTCGATCGATCATCCAGGGGCCTTTGCACTTGCCGTTGTAAACCTCGGCCCAGAGCAGTCGATCTCCGCCGAGGCCGGAGCGATGGTATCTATGTCGTCGAACATCGACCTGACATCCGAGATGAAAGGCGGTGTGTTCGGTGCGCTCAAACGTGCGGTCGGGGGCGAGTCGGCATTCGTCTCGACGTTCACCGCAAAGGGCGTTGCCGGCGAAGTAACTCTCGCTCCGGGTGCTCCGGGCGATGTTGCGGGAATCGAATTGCAGAACCAGACGTTTTGCGTACAGTCGAGTTCATACCTTGCGGGCGACACCTCGCTGATCGTGGACACAAAATTCGGCGGAGCGAAATCCTTCTTTGGCGGGGAAGGCCTCTTTGTGCTACAGGTCTCGGGCACCGGCCTTTTGCTGGTCTCGTCGTTCGGAGCTATCCATCGCAAGACCTTGCGTCCCGGTGAGCAGTATGTTGTTGATACAGGCCATCTTGTTGCGTGGGAAGGCCACATGCAGTACAACCTCAGGAAAGCCGCCAAAAGCGGCTATTTTCGAAGCTTTTTGAGCGGTGAAGGCATGGTCGCCGAATTCAACGGGCCAGGCGAGCTTTTGATCCAAACGCGAAATTTGGCCGCTTTCGCCGGCTTGCTGAAACCGTTCTTTCCGACGCAGGGCGGCAACAGCGGCGGCGGGTTTAATTTCAATCTCGGCGGCTGATCTGCCGTTTGTACAATCGTTTAGGAAATCGCCGAACTTGAACACCGAAACTCAATCGCTCCGGGAGGTCGCCCTTACGGGAACTGCTGTATCGCGCGGTCTCGCGCATGGAAGAGCAGTTAGACTCCGCGGCTCTAAAATGCAATTCTTCGGCGTAACGATCGCCCCGGAGGATCACGAGAAAGAGATAGTCCGGCTCCAGAACTCTCTCGAGCATACGAAAATCGACCTGCGAAATCTTGCAGGTACCGAAAGCCCGCTGCCGCCTGAGTCAAGGTCCATTTTCGACGCTCAACTACTGATACTTGAGCATTCATCATTTGCCGGAGACGTCGAAAATACGATACGGACGCAACTGGTAAATGCGGAATGGGCGATCACTCGCGTGGCCGAAACGCTAACGAATAAGTTCCGCGTCGCTGCCGATCGTCATATTAGAGAAAAGTACCTGGACTTGCAGGACGTTGCCGAAAGGATGCTCAATGCCTTAAGTCCCGCAGAGCCGGTCGACTCGTCTCTGTGGACAGATGCGATCATTGTCGCGTCGGCGATCAGTCCATCGACGATGGTTGAGCTCTCCCGCTGCCGGCCGCGCGCGATCGTTACGGAACACGGTGGATGGACATCTCATGCATTTATAATGGCCCGCGAAATGGATATCCCGGCAGTGACGGGCCTCAGAGATCTTTGCCGCAACGTCTTGGACGGTGATCAGATCCTGGTCGACGGATACAGCGGGCGTGTCGTAGTCCGTCCGCGAGAGGACACGGTCGTCGCCGCGAAAAGTTCGGCAGCGTCGTACCATCTCGGCTTCCAAAAGGACGAAGATGTATCGAAGCCGCTGGCGACCGTCGACGGGCGAGAGATCACGATTCGTGCCAACGTTGAAAAATTTGCGTCGGCAGATGAGCTTTACCAAAAAGGTGCCGACGGGATCGGACTTCTAAGATCGGAATATCTCTTTGACCAGAAGAATGGAAGGTTTCCATCTGAGGATGATCAATACCGAGCCTACAGAGACGTCGCGGACCGCTCAAGCGATCAGGTCGTGAGGATCCGAACCTTTGATCTGAACGCTGAACAGTTAAGGCTGGGTGTTGTCGAGCGGGATAAAAATCCGTCGCTTGGCTTGAAAGCTATCCGCCTCAGTCTGGCGGACGACGCACATCTCCGTTCGCAAGTTCGGGCGATCATTCGCGCACGGGAGCCGGCTCCGTTCGACATCATTTTGCCTATGGTGTCGGGTACCGAAGAGATCCTCCGCTCACGGGACATCATCGCTAGCGAAAATGAGGCGATCCGAGGTATTGAAGCCGCACTTCCGAAGGTTGGTGTAATGATCGAAGTTCCGTCGGCCGTAATACTCATCGACGAGATCTTAAAGATCGTCGATCTCGTGTGTATCGGCACGAACGACCTCGTCCAATATCTTCTGGCCGTTGACCGAGATAATGAGTCTGTCGCCGATTGGTACCAAACCCTTCATCCGGCGGTGATAAGAGCGATTCGAAGCGTCCTTCGAGCATCGGCCGCGGCGGATGTCCCGGCGGTCGTCTGCGGTGAAATGGCCGGTTCGCCATTCTATACGCCGCTGCTGATCGGGCTTGGAGCAAGGGAATTTAGTATGAACCTCAATTCGGTCGCCGCTGTTCGACGGGTCGTGAACGGTATTTCATACGACGAATGCGTTCGTCTTGCAGCCTTGGCAGAGCGTTCGACTAGCTCAGCGGACACTGAGATCACCCTAAAACAATACTATCGCGCGAAGTGGCCGCATTTTTTTCCCACGAACAACACTGAAAAATAGAATATTGCAGAGTTTGTGCATTTATATCCTACGTAGTCAGAAAGAGGAACCACTTTCTAACGATATTTTGCATAATGAAGAACGGCAAATTCATACGATCAGCTTGCATCTCATCGACCAGCATTTTGGCGATAGCTCTGTTTGCGATCTCTGCGTCGGCCCAGAATCAGACTGACGTAAACGACTCTAATGCAGGTTTGACGGGATCCTACGCCAAAGCAAATGCGACCGTAATGAGCGAAGCAGCCCGGCCGACGCCGGTTAGTCCTGAGAGTGTTTATCGAATCGGAGTGAGCGACGTTCTACGCATAGAATTCAATGACGTCCCGGGCGTCCCCAAGGTCGTACGAGTTAGATCCGACGGAACGATCAACTTTCCGCTAGCGGGTGATAACGTGGTTATCGCCGGCAAAACTGCAGCGGATGCTGCAGCAATGTTATCGGAAGCGGTCAAGGCGGTTTCGATTGGCGGCGTTCGGGTAAAGATCGCCGGATTTCTTAGCCACACTATCACGATCCTGGGCCTCGTCGATTCGGCTGGCGAACAGGAGATACAGCGAGATGCTGTCCCATTCTACGTTGTCAAAGCTATGACGACGGTCGCTCCCGGGGCCGATCGCGTGCGGATCCAGCGAGTAAATGCGGCGAAGGGCGAGGAATTCGCACTTAGTGCGGCGGTCCTTGAGAAGATGCTAATTTACCCCGGCGACACGATCGAGTTTGCTGATGGACGAAGGGAAGGCAATTAAACAGCACTCTCGCAAATGTTATTGTTCAACAAATTTTGCTATAATCCGAAAGCCTTGATTCGGAGTACGCCGGGCAATCGCTGTTGCGTTTAACGTAAGAGAGGAAAGTCCGAACACCATAGGGCAGCGAGCCGGATAACGTCCGGGACCTGCGTGAAAACGCGGGGACGACAAGTGCAACAGAGAGTAGACCAGCCCGTAAGGGCAATGGGTGAAAGGGTGAGGTAAGAGCTCACCGGCGTCGGTGGTAACATCGGCGGCCAGGTAAACTCCTCGTGGTGCAAGATCAAATAGGGAAACGTCTAATGTGAGCGGCCCGCTCACTGTTCGCTTCGACGAGAGGCGGCGGCGTTTCCGGGTAGATCGCTCGAGCCGTCCGGTAACGGCCGGCCTAGATGAATGATTGCCATCCGCCCAAAGCGGATACAAAATTCGGCTTACAGGCGTACTCCGAATCTTTGGCACTCATTATCCCGTTGGATTTTTTTGGAGGGAATGTTGCTATTATGGCAAATAGGAAAGGTGTATTTATCGGCGCGTACGTGCCTAACGAACTCAAGGAATCGCTGCGGCGCAGGGCGGCCGCGGAACATCGAACGCTCTCGCAGGAGATCACTCGCATTCTAGTCGAAGCCGTCCATGGCAAAGGCCTTCCTGCCGGAAGTGTGGACCGGCGGGACACGAGCGCCATACCGCGACGAAGGGGGACAGATCCGCCGATCCGCCGACGCGCGGACGATCTGCCGTACATTCCCGAGGAACGCAAGAAATAGAGTTATTTTCGCGCAAAGTTTCGCCTCTGGCACCGCCTCGTCCAAACGTAGGCGGTGTTTTTTTATTGAGTGCCGCATTTGCTAGAATTTAAGCTCATGAATACAAAGGTCCTCGTCGCAGCCATTCTCGGAATTCTCGCTGGCCTGGTCGCGGGGTTTACGATCGCGAACAGCATAAACCGATCCGAGATCAATTCTCTCCGCGGCCAGGTCGAACAGAGCAAAAAGCCCGCAAGCAATACCAGTTCGACCGGTGACGGCTTTACGATCGGCGACGACGAACTAAAGGCAAAGATCGCCGAGGCAGATGCAAATCCACAAAATCTCGCATATCAAAAGAACCTCGGCCGGGCGCTTTACCGTTATGCGACGATGAAGAACGATACGGCTCTTCTTGACGAATCACTGAGAATCCTAACGCGTGCTAATTCGCTCGACCCCAAGGATTATGAGGTACTCGTCGACTTTGGAAACGCTCAGTTTGATGTTGGGTACTTTAAGAAGGACGCCGAGGCTTTGAAAAAGGCCCGGGACATCTACGAACAGGCTCTCGAGGTCAAACCAAATGACGCCGACGTCCGCACGGACCTTGCGATCTCATATCTGCTCGACAACACGCCGGACACCAACAAGGCGATCGATGAATTTCACCAAGCTCTTAAAGCAAATCCTAAACAAGAGCGGGCACTGGCGTTTCTGACGCAGGCGTATATGCAAGTCGGAAACTGGGCTGACGCCGCCAAGTCGCTCGAGTCCCTCAAGGCCGCAAATCCGAAGAATGACCGCATCGACGAACTTTCCACTCAGATCGCCAATAAGCAGGTTCCGACAGTCAAATAATGAAGGAATTTGCGTTCATTCTGGTCGTGCTTCTCGTCCTTTTGGCCGTGACCGCCATACGCTATCGAAAGCAGATAAATAGCGCGATCGGTTTTGTCCGGATGATCCGAGATGCGGCGGCCCCGGGCCGTTCGAACAGGTCGATCGGCCAGCCACCGGCAAGATCGGTGAGCGAACTTGTCAATTGCGCAGGCTGCGGAACATGGGTCCCGCGCGATAGGGCGATACGGTTTGACGCAAAAACGTTCTACTGCTCGAAGCAATGCGTGAAAGTGGCGATCGGCGATTAAATCAATACATAAATCGATCGAGATACCATGCGATCATTTGCTCGCCAAACAACATTGCTATAAATGATCCGATACCGAGAAATATTCCAAACGGTATCTGGGTCTGCATATCTCGGTCTTTTCGAACGAGAATCATCGACACGCCGACAATTGCTCCGGTGAATGCTCCGACAAAAATGGTCAGGATCGTCAACCTCCATCCCAACAATGCCCCGATGCCGAACAGTAGCTTGACGTCGCCAAGGCCCATCGCATCGACACCCCGCAGCTTTTTCCAGATCTCGCCCACCAGCCATAATGAACCGCCTCCGACCAATGCTCCGAGCACTGCTCCGGCGAGGCTCACCACCCACGCTGGATATCCGGCTAAAGCAGTCAGCGGTGCGAACGCCATGTCCGAAAAGTAGTTGTCGGCGAAAGCGATCGGAAAAACCACTCGCACGAGCAAGGCGAATATGAACAGCGGATACGTTATGACGTTCGGCAGGATCATGTGCTCGGCATCGATAAAAACGAGCGCTATCAACACCGCAGAGAAGATGATCGCCACGGGCAAATACGGCGTCATCCCAAATTGCCAGTAAACAACGCAAAAAACAACGGCCGTAAGCAGTTCGACCGCGGGATATCGCCACGCGATCGGAAGCTTGCAGCTGCGGCATTTTCCGCCCAGGATCAGCCAGCTCACGACCGGAATGTTGTCGTAGGGCTTGATCGCAGTTTTACAATTAGGGCAAGCGGAATTCGGCAGCACGACGGACATTTCGTGCGGAACGCGGTAGATCACGACATTCAAGAAACTTCCGATCGCCGCTCCCAGCACGAAAATGAACGCATATCCGACCCACTCAGGTAAGCCAAGCAATGCCTCAAGCGAAGCGAAGAGTAAAATCTGCATTTAGTATTTATTAGGAACCGACGATGTCGCAGTAGCGATCCTTTCAAAGGTGGTGAGGCGTTCCCGCCCGAACCATGATAATTGG
This sequence comes from Acidobacteriota bacterium, assembly GCA_040005135.1. GTDB lineage: Bacteria > Acidobacteriota > Blastocatellia > Pyrinomonadales > Pyrinomonadaceae > OLB17. The sequence continues at coordinate 18,544 of JBDTZO010000184.1, forward strand.
TTTGCTTGAAAAAGGGAAGATGTGCGTTGCTGACAGCCATGTCGCCTAACCGCCCCTTGCGTCCAGACATTGATGCATATCTGGTTTTCTTTTCCGAATTTCGAACACTGGGCTTCTAACTTTGACATATAGTCGAATACACCTACAATCATAGATGTTCTAACACTTTTTCGTTCTCAAAGGACACTTAGCCCCCCGTGGTTTCCCCGCCAAAGTGTCTTTTACTAGAGGGATTTCAATTAGCTTTCCGAGGAGATTTTGCATTATGTCAAGTAAGTTCAGGTCAATGCGCAATTTAATGCGCCTTGCGTTGTTCAGCGGCATCGCCGCGACCGCGCTGGCATTCGCGGCCGCCGGCGTCGGCGCCGAACGCCTTTCCTTTGTTCAGTCAGTACAGGGATATTTCAACACGTCGCTGGGTACGCCCGACGCTCTTGATTTTACCCCTTCGTTCCGGACAAATATTTCAGAAACAACCACGATATGCTCGAACGGAGCACAGAGTGCAGACGGGACGAGCTCTCCCCAGGTGGGATGCGCGCTGACAGTGCTCCCGAATGACGGTTCAACCTCCGGCAACGCCCGCGGCCCGGAAACCCGCTTTGCGGCATCTCACGCCGTTTACCTGATCACAGGGGCCGAACTCGCGGCAGCGGGTTATGCCAACGGCCAGATCCCGACAAGCGTGGGTTGGAATTACTCGACTGCTCCGGGTGCTTCTGGTTCGGCCCCGCTTAAGATATATATGCAGAATACGACCGATGTCGCATATGGAAAAGGGACCAGCTTTGCTACAGCGATCGGCACCATGACCAAGGTCCATGACGCGACCACGACTCTGCCCGCGACGGCCGGGCCGTTCGACATCACGCTTGCGGGCGGCACACCTTTTACATACACCGGCGGCGGGGTCTATGTGGCGTACGACTGGGGCCCATATACCGGCACGCTCAGCACAACGGCAGCCTTTTTTTGCAACACCGCACTCGTGAATAGTTTGGCCGGAGCCAATAGCTCGGCCGATGCTCTCGCGGCCAGCTCATTCCGCCCCGAGACCCGTTTGGGTTCGTCAGTTCAAAACGACGTCGGCGTTTCCGCGATCTATGCGTATGGAGAAGTGCCTAAGGGCAAAGTACCGGCTCAATCCTTCAAAGCGGTTGTCGTTAATAACGGTGGAATCGCCCAGACGAATGTAACGGTAACGCTGAACGTGACCGGAGCCGACACCTTTACAACGTCGGTCGTGATTCCCTCGCTTGCAAGCTGCGGCGGATCGACGGTTGTTACATTCGCACCCTTTACCCCTGTGAATGGCGGCCTGGATACTATCACAGTGTCGGTCCCGGCGGATGACGTCGCGACCAACAATTCGTTGAGCGAGCCCTTTAATGTTTCACCGTCGGTCTACACATACAAGATCCCCGGTACCACGATCTCAGGCGGCGTGGGTCTGACAGGCGGCTCGGGTGCGTTCGTGGCGAAGTTCACGACGACTGTCGCTACAAAGATCACCGACGTTAAGCTCGAATTTGCTGCGGCCGGTGCTGCGTACCGTGTGGCGATCTATGGCGACAACGCCGGCGTTCCGTCCACCACAGCACTTTACGTTGATGCGTCTGACCGCACCTCGGCGATCGGGCCTGTGACCATAGCCCTGCCGACACCGTTGAGCGTCGGCGCCGGCAATTTTTATGTTGGGGTTCAGCAGACGAGCACGACCAATGCAAGTGTCGGCTTTAACGGCGAAAATCCGATCAGGAGCGGATCGTTCTATTTTGCAACCGCGCTGCCGGTCACGACGTGGACAGACGAGGCTCCGGGCAACAACTTTAAATTGGACATCGGCGTCTTGCTTGCCAATGGCAAGACTCGAGCTGATTTCGATGGTGACGGCAAGACGGATCTTTCGGTGTTCCGTCCGTCGGACGGCACATGGTACCTCAATGGTTCGACTGCAGGTTTCTCAGCGACCAAATGGGGCGTATCCGGTGACGTTCCGGTTCCGGGCGACTACGACGGTGACGGCAAATCGGATTTCGCGGTCTGGCGTCCCTCGGATGATGTAAATGCTCCAGATTTTTACATTCTGACCAGCGGCACATTCGTATTTACAGGATACTCGTACGGCTCAACCGGCGACATTCCGGTCGCGGGTGATTTCGATGGCGACGGCAAGAGCGACATTGTCGTATTCCGTCCGTCGATCGGAACTTGGTTCCTACTTGAAAGTTCGACCCAAACCAGCCGCGCGGTAGCGTTCGGTTCACCGGGTGATAAGCCTGTTGGAATGGACAGTGACGGCGACGGCAAAGCCAATCTGACCGTGTTTCGCCCAAGCAATAACACGTGGTACATTGCCAGATCCACAGGCACACCTGCCCAGAACTTCGATGCAATACCCTTTGGAGCCACGGGCGATATCATCGTGCCTGCGGACTACGATGGCGACGGCAAAGATGACGTAGCTGTTTTCCGTCCGTCCGATGGTAACTGGTACATTCTTCGCAGCAGCGATAGCGGTGTTACCTACCAGGCGTTCGGCACCAACGGCGACGTTCCCGTACCCGGAGACTACGACGGCGACGGCAAGGCCGATGTTGCCGTCTTCCGCGGCGGGACCTGGTATATGAACCGTTCGACATCGGGCTTTGCGGCCGTGAATTTCGGAGTCGCATCCGACATTCCGATTCCCGCTAATTACCATCCGTAATCGACTGCGGATGTGTCGAGTGTCCGGTCGAATGGTCCGGACATTCGACGTTATTGCAGGCCGGCTCGAGTGATCGGGCCGGCTTTTTTTTACGGAAACACACGCTGATGGAATTTTCTGCGGACCACATCGTTTTACTGGCAAAGAGTTCAAACATCCACTATCATTCAGGTGTATATTTCTGAAAATGCGATATTCGCGTGAGGACATAACCAATTGGAACCCACTAACATAGCTGACCCCGAATATTTTCATAAGGTAGTCGATTGCCAATACGCCTGCCCGGCTCATACCCCAGTCCCCGAGTACATCCGTTTGATCGCTGAGGGACGCTACACAGAGGCGTACATGATCAACTGGGATTCCAACGTGTTTCCCGGCGTTCTCGGCAGGACCTGTGATCGCCCATGTGAGCCTGCCTGCCGACGCGGCCGTCTTGAACAGGAACCTGTAGCCATATGCCGCCTCAAACGCGTGGCTGCGGACAATCGGGACGACGTCATTCCATATATGCCGCAGGGACCGTTCAAACCTAACGGAAAAACGGTCGCGCTCATCGGCGGTGGGCCCGCGAGCTTAACGGTCGCTCGCGATCTCGCTCCGCTCGGTTACGAAGTTCATCTCTTTGACGAGCAGAAGCTCGGCGGCGGGTTTATGCGATCGCAGATACCGGCGTTTCGACTGCCGGAACGTGTCCTTAACGAAGAGGTCGATTACATCCTTCGGCTCGGCATTCACACGCATTTTGAACACTATGTCGATTCGTTGAAAGGTGTGCTTGAAAAGGACTATGATGCGGTGTTCGTTGGCACCGGAGCTCCGCGTGGACGCGATCTGCCCGATCTTCCTGGCAGGCAGGAAGGCGCGGCGAACATTCACATCGGCATCAACTGGCTCGGCAGTGTCGCGTTCGAGCACACGTCATCGATCGGCAAACGTGTCATTGTGCTCGGCGGCGGAAACACCGCGATGGACTGCTGCCGTACCGCGCGCCGTCTCGGCGGCGAGGACGTTAAGGTCGTTGTCCGGTCGCCCTTCGCCACGATGAAGGCCAGCCCTTGGGAAAAAGAGGATGCACAACACGAGGATATTCCGATCATCGACAACCACGTGCCGAAATCTTTTGTAATTGAGAACGGAAAGCTCGTCGGTATGACCTTTGAGAAAGTCGAAGCCAAATACGATGAAAATGGAAAGCGAAGCCTCGTTCCTACCGGCGAGCCTGATGTTCTTTATGAATGTGACGACGTTCTGATCGCCGTTGGCCAAGAGAACTCGTTTCCTTGGATCGAACGCGATCTGGGCGTGGAATTCGACAAATGGGAAATGCCTGTCGTCGATAAAAAGACATTTCAGTCGACGCATCCGAAAGTTTTCTTCGGCGGCGACGCGGCTTTCGGTCCCGAAAACGTCATCACGGCCGTTGCTCATGGACACCAGGCGGCCGTCTCCATCGACCTCGTTTGCTCCGGCGAGGACGTGAATAAACGCCTCGACCCTTTCGTCAATCTCATTTCGCAAAAGATGGGCATTCACGAATGGGCATACGACAGCACAGTCGAGAACGACCAGCGATATGTGGTTCCGCAGGCTCCGAAGGCCGTTACCCTGACCAACCGCAAGCATGAGGTCGAACTCGGTTTCGACGCGCTCGCGGGTTACAAGGAGGCCCAACGCTGCCTTAATTGCGACGTTCAAACGGTTTTTAACGCTCCGAAGTGCATCGAATGCGACGCATGTGTCGATATTTGTCCGACGAGCTGTATCACCTTCACAGCGAACGCACCTGAAGCCGAACTCCGGACCATGACAAAGGTACCTGCCTTAAATCTCTCCCAGGATCTATATGTCTCAGAGTCGGTCCCCCAAACAGGGCGCATCATGGCCAAAGACGAAGACGTATGCCTCCACTGCGGCCTCTGCGCCGAACGCTGCCCGACTGCCGCGTGGGACATGCAGCAATTCTGGTACAACGTCACCAAAGCCGGCGAAATCAAATACGCCAACCTCGTCCAGGTCGAACGTAACGGGAATGGTGCTAAAGTTTAACTGAGGTAAATGATGACCACAGCAACAATGGACATAATGGAAAGGGTTGAATCGCTCCCTATCGATTTGAAGATAGAATTAGTCGATAAGATTCTCGAAAGCATTTCGCCTACAAATAAAGATGTTGAAGAAGCGTGGAAAGATGAGGTCGAGCGAAGGATCGACGAGGTTGAAAGAGGTGAGGTCAAGCTGATTCCTCTCGAAGAGGTTCGCGAACGACTAGGCAAACGGTACCGCAAATGAGTCACTCGATTCACCCAGAGGCGGAGGCTGAATTCGAGGCAGCAGCCGACTTCTATAACGAACGCGAAGCGGGCCTCGGCGACGACCTTTACGATGAAGTCTTTGCGACCATAGATCGCATCATTGAGTATCCGAACTCGTGGCCGCCGTATTCTAATCGCGCCCGCCGCTGCCTCTGCAATCGATTTCCATATTCGGTCATTTATCGACACGCCGCCGCCGAGCTGACCATCTACGCCGTCGCTCACCAAAGCCGAAAGCCGGGATACTGGAAAGATAGATTGAAATAACGCAGAACGCCTTCACCGCCTCGAATCAAGTCAGAACCGCGAGCGGTAGCGACCGGGCATACTATCAACGTCACCAAAGCCGGCGAGCACAAATACGCCAACCTCGTCCAGATCCAAAGGAACGGAAATGAGGCGGTCGGGCTCAACGTTGATTGAACGCAGGTGCTATGAGATTTAGATCGTCGATAATCGTTACTAATTCGTCGGAGACGAATCTAGTGCTTTACCTTGAACCATGGGGAGAGGAGTACCAGATGAAAGCCGGTTCTGGGTTTGAAATTATAGGCGAGTCCGATCAAGCCGGCGCGTTTGAAGTTGATTATAGCTCCGACGGAATTATGGTTTGGCTCTGGTCGGGTGCGGTGGCGTCCATCTTTTCAGATGGCGAAGAGCTAGGGGCACAATCGGCGTCGAAGCAATTAGCAGTTCCGTCACTGGTGCCCTCGGCGAACTAAATTGCACTTTTTTCAATGTAATCCGGCAAGGTCAGATACGCCACCCTCGTCCAGATCCAAAGGAATTGAAATGATGCGATCTAGCTTGTCGTCGAGGAAAGTGTTGGTGCAGCGATTCGGCAGGTGGCTACCGCTTGTCTTAGCCGCGGTCTGCATTGGCCTTTGCTTTCTCAATTGGAGCCGATTGAGCGGTCTTGAATATGGTTATTTGTACGGCGTGTTCAACGATCCTCCTTCAAACGGATTCGTGGCCAACGGCCCGAACCATTTTCAGTCGATGAACATTTGGTACGTCGTAATCATCACCTGCTTGAGCCTTTATGTTGTGGGATTTTACCTGGGATCGCGCCGTGGAGCGTCGGTGATTCGACTTCTAGCACTTTGTGTGACTATATTCCCGTACTACAACATGCTCGACTATAAGTTTTACCTTCGGGATAGCTGGATTCGATATGACTGGATTGAAAGCTCATTCTATATTGATATTGGCTGCGCTGTGGTGCTTCTAGGTTTGCTTGCAAAAGAAATACTGTTCGCGATTCGTTCAGTTGGCTCCATAACAGAAATTCCTCTAAACGCAGTGGAATAATTGAAAAAAGCGAATGGAACGCTCAGGAAGCACTAAAAGTCCATCGCTTAGAGCACAAAGTTCGAGATGAAGCGGTGCAAACAGGTCACAAGGTTCGGAAGTCTTCATCGCGTAGCGATG
>JBDTZO010000204.1:0-7516 GCA_040005135.1 Acidobacteriota bacterium
GAATCGGCGATGGACCGTTTTTTGCGGTATGTGAAGATCGACACGCAGTCGGCCGAGGACCAGGAAACCGTCCCGAGCACCAAGAAGCAGTTCGATCTGGCGAGGCTGCTCGAAAAGGAGCTCAATGCTCTGGGCGTTCATGACGTTCGAGTAAGTGAATTCGGCATCGTTTACGGAATGGTGCCGGGAAATATGGCTGATAATTCCAAAGTGCCGACGATCGGATTTATCGCTCATATGGACACGTCGCCGGCTGTTTCGGGGGCGAACGTCAAAGTTAATATCGTCAAAAATTATCAGGGCGGCGACATTGTATTGCCGAACGACAAAACGCAGATCATCGCTGCCGACAAAAATCCGGATCTTAAAAACCTGATCGGCGACGACATTATCACCGCCGACGGCACGACGCTGCTCGGTTCGGACGATAAATCAGGCGTGGCCGAGCTGATGACGATGATCGACACGTTAAAGCAAAATCCGTCGATCAAGCACGGCAATATCGCGATCGCCTTTACGCCCGACGAAGAGGTCGGCGGCGGCATCGATAAGTTTGAGATCGAAAAATGGGGAGCGAAATTCGCATATACCGTCGACGGTGAACAGCTCGGCGACATTTCGAATGAGACCTGGTCGGCACGCACGGCGACGGTGACTTTTCACGGCAGGAACACGCATCCCGGCACCGCAAAGGGAATTCTGATCAACTCGATGTACGCGGCGGGCGCATTTCTCGAGGAATTTAAGAACGCGGTCCCAAACCGGCCCGAGACGACCGAGGGCCGAGAGGGATTTTTGCATCCATACTCGGCCGCGATGACCGAAGAGACCTCGACGATCAAGATCCTGCTTCGTAATTTTGACATCAAGGGTCTTGTCGCACAGGAGGACGCGGTGAAAAAGATCGTCGTCGACATTCAGAAACGCTATCCCGACGTAAAGATCGATTACGACTCAAAGCTCGGTTACCTGAATATGAAAGAGGTGCTCAAGGATTATCCGCAATTGACGGATTACGCGATCGAGGCCTCAAAGCGTGCCGGCGTGACGCCTGAAATTCGCCCGATCCGCGGAGGCACGGACGGCTCGAACCTAACCGCACGTGGGCTGCCGACCCCAAACCTGTATACGGGCGGGCACAATTTCCACGGAAAACTGGAGTTTAACTCGCGAACAGGTTTGGAGAAAACTACGGCGATGCTCGTGAATCTTGTTCAGATCTGGGTCGAAAAGTCGAAGTAAAAATAGAGATCTATAAAAAATAATGCGGGCCTGGGATCGATCCCTCGGCCCGCGTTATTTTGTCCCCGCCGTCGGCAGAATGCTGGTTATTGCTTTTCGACATAGAGCTCGGGGAACCGCTTTTTGAGGTCCTCGACCTTTGGCTTGTCGTTAATGACAATATACGGTTCATCGGGGTGACGGTCGAGGTAATTTTGGTGATAGGCCTCGGCCTCGTAAAATGTCTTGAGCGGCGTCACCTCGGTGACGACTGGCTTGGACAGCACCTTTGCCTTATCGATCGCGTCGATGAATGCAGCCGCGGACTTTTTCTGGTCATCATCTGCGTAAAAGATCGCCGAACGATACTGTGTGCCGGTGTCCGGGCCCTGGCGGTTTAGCTGCGTCGGGTCGTGGGCAACCGAAAAAAAGACGGTGAGCAGCTGAACGTAGGACACTTTGGATGGATCGAAAGTGACCTTGACCGACTCTGCATGGCCCGTGTCGCCCTCGCTGACCTTTTCGTACGCGGCCGTTTTTCCTTCGCCGCCCGCGTAACCCGACTTAACGTCGGTCACGCCTTTGACGTGTTCGAAAACCGCCTCCAAACCCCAAAAACACCCACCCGCAAATACGGCTGTTTGGAGCCCTTTCGCTGCCGGAGCATTTGACGGCGTCGCCTGCGGAGCGAGAGACGTCAGATCTGGCGACCGTGTCGAACTCGATACGGCACCGCAGCCAACGGCGACGGCTATCGCCAACACACAAAATCCTATTAAGTATCTGGACATATTTATTACTCTCTCGATGCAGCAAGCGGCCGGTTCGTTAGCCGCCCGTTTTCCTGAATAATTGCAAGCGATCGTGACTTGGCACTAAGATGCGATACCGCACTTTCGCGTACACTATTATTTTCTCCGGCGGGCCGGATCTGGATTCAAAATATCCTCGGACGGATCGATCGGACCAGAATAAATAGAAAGAAGATCGGTCTGAATTCGTGAATAGAGCGGCTAGATCTTGATCCCGAGCTTGATAAGCAGTTTCCAGATGTATCGGATGGGAAAGGACGTTGTGAAGCGGCGGTATTCGTCATTCTGCTCATGCGAAAACAAATAGCCCTTGTAATTTTCGACCAACAGATCGCTGATATGTCGGCTTTTGTGCAGCGGAAAATCGTTGATCTCGATAACGAACACCACGCTCGGCAGATTATAGGCTTGAAAACTGATATTTTTAGCGGCCAGCTTGTCGATACAGGCTCGGATCGCTCTGTAAATAATATAGGAGTCGTGGAAAACGATCGCGCCGGAGCTGTCCAAAATGCTGAGACAAAGATCAAAATCGATCTCGGTCGCAACGTCGGTGTGTTCGCCGTCAATAAAACACAACTGTGGTTTTGGGGTTATTTGAGATCTATTCACCGATTTCGATTCACCGTCGATCGCGGTGATCTTGTCGACAGGCCCGACATTCGACAATAGTTCCAGCATCCTCGCCGTAGAATTTTCGGGATAACCGAAATTAACGCCGCGCTCGTCGGGTTGGACCAGTGGCCGCTTATCTAAGGAAATGATCTTGGCACATTTATCATCGACGAGATGTGACTGGATGCTTCCGCCAAGGTGCGAACCGATCTCGAAATAAGTGTAATCGGGATGAAGGTCGCGGACCGCCGACTGGATCGCCAGCAGCGAACGCTTGTCATCCGGCGTCGTTTGGCTCGGTATCTCGCTCAACAGGCCGAGGTCAAGCGTTTCTATTTTGCCTTCGAAATCTTCCATAAATATGCTGTTGTTGTGACCGCCAAGCTGCTCTCTCTCAAACGCAAACATTCATAATACCTTATGCCGCCCAAACCCGCATCGTAAGGCTACCCACGATCAGCTGTCGGCAAGTTTCAGGAGCGGGCTCTAGAGCGAACGCATCGTAAACGATATAATAGGTCCTTAATGGAATTTGTGAGGGTCATCCGGTCGAGACATGAGCTTGGAAAGTAACGTGTTTAATTCGCAAAGGGCTCCGGAGCCGGTCGGTTTGTATCCGCATGCCCGGCGCGTCGGAGATCTCCTGTTCCTGTCGGGTGTTGGGCCGCGGGAGCGAGGGACGAGCGAAATTCCGGGTGTGACGCTCGGCGAGGATGGCGAGATCGCGTCTTACGACATCGAGGCCCAATGCCGCTCGGTGTTTCAGAACGTCCGATACATTCTCGAGGACGCCGGTTCATCGTGGAACAATATTGTCGACGTGACGGTGTTCCTGACCAACATAAAAGCCGATTTCGAAGCGTATAATCGACTTTACGCTGAATATTTTGCTGGGAACCGGCCGTGCCGAACGACGGTCGAGATCAACAAACTTCCGACGCCGATAGCGATCGAGCTAAAGGTGATCGCAATATTTGACTAAACAGAACAAGGAAAAAATGATTCAAACAAAGGGTTTCGCAACAGATGACAAGAATGCTAAGTTCGCTCCGTTCGATTTCGAACGCCGCGACCTCGGGCCAAAAGATATCCTGATCGACATTGCCTACGCGGGAATTTGCCACTCGGACATTCATCAGGCACGTGCCGAATGGGAACCGATGGTGCCGTCACTGTATCCGATGGTCCCCGGGCACGAGATCGTCGGACGCGTGTCGCAGGTCGGCAGCGATGTCTCGAAATTTGCCGTCGGCGATATTGCGGGGATCGGCTGTTTTGTCGATTCGTGCCGCGAATGTATTCCTTGCAAGGCAGGTGTCGAGCAATATTGCATCAAGGGCAGCGCCCAGACGTACAACGGCACCGAAATGGACCGCACGACCCGGACCTACGGCGGATATTCCAAACATTATGTCGTGGACGAGCAATACGCATTGACGGTCGCTGCGACGGGTGATCTGTCGGGTATTGCACCGCTAATGTGTGCCGGCATTACTACATATTCGCCGCTCAAACGGTGGGGCGCAGGCCCTGGAAAGAAGGTTGCGGTCGCCGGGCTCGGCGGGCTCGGCCATATGGGCGTCAAGATCGCTGCTGCGATGGGAGCGGAGGTAACGGTCCTCAGCACTTCGCCGTCGAAAGAGCAGGACGCAAAGGCACTCGGGGCGACGTCGTTCATCAATACGCGCGATGCCGCGGCAGTCAAGGCCGCTGCGGGCCGATTTGATATCCTGCTGGACACGATCTCGGCAAATCACGATTACAACGCTTATCTCGGCATGGTAACGCTTAATGGCGTAATGGTCGTCGTCGGAGTGCCCAGCGAACCGGTTCCGCTTAACGCGTTTTCACTCATAGGCGGCAACAAGGTGTTGGCGGGTTCGATGATCGGCGGCATTCCCGAAACTCAGGAAATGCTCGATTTTTGTGCCGAGCATAACGTCACGTCGGACGTCGAGGTCATCTCGCCGGACCAGATCGAGGAAGCGTACGACCGAACGGTCAAGTCGGATGTACGATACAGGTTCGTGATCGACATGGCGAGCGTCTAACATCTGTATGAGATACGTTGCACTGCTGCGCGGCATCAATGTCGGCGGCAACAACATGATCAAAATGGAAAAGCTCCGCGAAACGGTCGCGGAGCTTGGTTTTGACAATGTAAAGACGTATATCAACAGCGGAAACGTCATTTTTGACGCCAAAAAGACAGGCGATAAAAAGTTGGCCGCGAGGATCCACGATGCGATCCTCGCGGAATTTGGCTTCGACATTTCGGTGATGGTCCGCTCGGTCGACGAGATAAAAGATCTGATCGCCGCAAACCCGTTCGAAGGGCAGTTCGACAACGACAAGAATCTTCACGCGTTCTTTTTAAATGAGTCACTGTCGGCGGAACAGGAAGTTTTGCTCACGGCGCAGGCAAGCGACGCCGAGCGGTTTTATATCGGCGACCGATATCTGCTCTGCCTCTTAACGATTAGCATCCTTGACAGCTCTGTCGGCAAAGGCTTTATCGACAAGAAGTTAAAGGTTGCTACGACCGCTCGGAATTGGCGGACGGTGAAGAAATTGGCGGAGATGTAGATCGATGGGAATTAGGCGGCCATTCAACTTCAAACAGTGGATCGACGAGCACAGGCATCTGCTCAGGCCGCCGGTCGGGAATCAGTGCGTTTACGATGACGGCGATTTTATCGTGATGGTCGTCGGCGGGCCGAACTCGCGAAAAGACTATCACTGGGACGAGGGCGAGGAGCTTTTTTACCAGATCGAGGGTGATATTAAAGTTCAGATCCAGGAGGACGGAAAGGCGGTCGAGGTCCAGATCCACGAAGGCGAGATGTTTTTATTGCCGCCCCGTGTTCCGCATAATCCGATCCGCGGAGCGAATACGATCGGGCTCGTCATCGAGCGTAAACGCCAGACCGGCGAACTCGACGGCCTGCTCTGGTTTTGTGACAACTGCAACACGAAACTCTACGAGGAATACTTTCAGCTCGACGACATCACGACACAGTTTCAGAACGTCTTCAAGAAGTTTTACGGTTCCGAAGATCTCCGCACCTGCAGATCATGCGGAGCTGTGATGGATTCACCGCACGTCGTTTCCTAAAACGAGAAAGGTACGGCTCCGTGAGCTCCGCTCATTTCTCGTATCGATCACATCTCTACCAATTAGCCTTGATGTCCGGCCCGGGCAGAAAAGAGCCGTTTAGAACAGGATCGTTTGCAAAGCTCGCGTCATCGGTTCGCTTGATGTGTGTACCGTACCAGATGACGATATCCTGGTTGTTGGTCGCTTCGCCGTTTAGATATGGGGCGAGGTTAATGCCGCTGCCGTTTCCCGAACTATCGTTTACCTCGGCCGGGAACGTTTTGTATCGCAGGAGCCAGAAATCGCTTTGACCGAAGGTATCTCCACTTGAGCTACCGTCGCCGGCGTTCGGCGTCAGTGTCACCGAGTCACCCGTTGTCGGATCGGCGATGGTCCACGCCATGCCCGGGGTGCGAAAGGTCGTATACTCGGTGCTCTCGAGCACTGGTTGGCCCGCTGATGATGTTTGGTACACGTTGTTGTTCGCATTATTTACGTCGAAATCCATTCGCCAATACGAATGGTGAATGCGTGAAAGACAAACGCAGCTGCTTGTTATCGAGCCATATCCGTAACGCGGCTTTATCGTGCCGTCGTTGAGGAACTGATATTCGTTCAGGTATCGATACCAGCCCGCGCTCATCTCGGTCACGAGTACCGTGGCGTTGTTTTGGTTGTAGACCGCGACTCCGCGGTAGTTTCCGGCGTCACTTCGATTTTCGACAATGGTCGTCGCGGCACTCGGACAAAAACGTATCCCGGGAGCCGGATCAGTCGATCCTGCAGGCGTAACAAAATCGCTCTCGGCATATTGCCAGTCCCGAAAAGGGCCGCAGCCGCTCGTGTACTGCACGGTCAATACCGGTATGTGCAGGCGCTTGAGCATCATCTTGCCCTTGTATTTAATATCGATCAGTTCGATACCCGAGCCGGAACTCCCTGACGAAGACGAAGGACGATTGACCACAAAATCCCATAGTTCGACCTGTTCTGAATTTCCGACGGGCTTTGAGATCGTGACGCGGGCTGAGCCGGCGACGCCCTGGTTCGAGGAACCGCCGCTGCTTGAGAGGCCGCAACTCTCGGGAGCGGCTTTTGCAGTATTCGGCGCCCGGCTGGGATAGCGGATCACACGGCCGGTGATCATATTTACGCCGACGATCTCTTTGTCCGGCCCATCCTTGGATTGCAATCCGACGAAAACGGTACGCTCGACCTTAGAGCTCGTGTCGTAAGGATAGAGGACCGGCGGCATCGGCGGAAAGATGGTCTGTTTGCCGGCTTTCAACGCAGAGCCGAGATCGCGGTCTTTCTTGATCGACTCGATCGCAGCGTTGAATTCATCGTCGTTCGGCGGGACCTGTTCGTTTGAGAAGCTCACCGTGACCGCTTCGCTCTGATCAAAACGACCCTCTGCGACCACATCGCGATTTCGGGAATAGTCGTAGAAGATCGCACGAAAACGCGCCGGCGGCAGCCGCGGCTCGCTGTTCTTCGCCTCGGAATCGATCGGTTGAAAAGATAAGAGTCGGCTGCGTACGCCGAGCAGCTGCTTTCGGACCGAGGGGCTCAACGAGACGAATCGCGCCGCAGCGTCATAGGCTGCCTGGTCCGGTCCCCACGGAACGATCGTTACAATATTGTCGCCCGTCGCCGCGGAGGCCGATGGATCGATATTTGTCGATCGATAAGACGCGAAGGCATACAAGACCGTGATTGCGCAGATCAATATTCCCAGAGCGGCGATCATAGATCTCTTTTGCATTTATTT
>JBDTZO010000033.1:0-2249 GCA_040005135.1 Acidobacteriota bacterium
CGATCAACACTAATTACCACGTAGGCGTCGACGGGCTGAGCTTTTGGCTGGTGTTACTTACCACGTTCATCATGCCGATCGCGGTACTGTCGTCGTGGAACGCGGTCGAAAAGCGGAAGACGGCATTTTACATCTTCATGCTGCTGCTCGAGAGCGCCATGATCGGTGTCTTTGTCTCGCTCGATCTGCTGGTATTTTATCTGTTTTTTGAAGCGTCGCTGATCCCGATGTTCTTCCTGATCGGCATCTGGGGCGGCGATAATCGGATCTACGCGGCGGTAAAGTTCTTTGTTTTTACCTTTTTCGGCAGTCTGCTGATGCTGGTCGCGATCATTGCCCTTTACTACTTATACGCGGATCAAACCGGCCTCGGCGGCTCGTTCGATTTTGTCGCGATCCTGACCGCATTAAAGAACGGAACGCTGTCGTTTTCGGTTGTACCGCACGCGGGAACATTGCTGTTCCTGGCATTCGCGTTATCGTTTGCCATCAAGGTACCGATATTTCCGGTCCATACATGGCTGCCGGACGCTCATACCGAGGCTCCGACTGCTGCCTCGGTCATCCTCGCCGCCGTGCTCCTCAAAATGGGCACCTACGGCCTGATGCGGTTCAATTTCGCACTCTTTCCGGACGAAAGCCGTGAGTGGGCCTGGCTGTTTATCACCCTTGCCGTCATCGGCATTATTTACGGTGCTCTCGTCGCAATGGTGCAGCCGGACTTCAAGCGTCTCGTGGCTTACTCGTCGGTCGCCCACATGGGTTTTGTCATTTTGGGAATGTTCTCATTCACCGAATTGGGAATGCAGGGTGCTGTGTACCAAATGCTGAACCATGGCGTTTCGACCGGTGCACTCTTCCTGCTCGTCGGGTTTCTGTACGAACGCCGTCATACACGCGTGATCACAGAATTTGGCGGGATCGCGAATGTGATGCCGATCTACGCGACAATATTTGTGTTCACCACAATGTCGTCGATAGGTTTACCGTTCCTCAACGGGTTCGTCGGCGAATTTCTGATCATGGTCGGAATGTTCCAATCCCATGTTCTCGGTGTTACGGCGAGCCTGAATTGGAATTACATATCGGCAATGCTTGCCGCGACAGGCGTTATCTTTGCCGCGGTCTACATGTTATGGATGGTGCAGCGCATCTTTTTTGGCAAGGTTACGAACGACAAGAACAAGCGGCTGCTCGACCTGAGCTGGCGAGAGATCGGCCTGTTAATGCCGCTGCTCGCTCTCATGATCTACATGGGCATTTTCCCGAAACCGTTCCTGCAACGTTCGGACGAGGCCATTAAAGCAATTCAGGCACGCGTCATGCATCGGGCGGGCGGATCGGTCGAACAACCGGATTTGAAACCGCAGATCTCGGCGGACGAACAAAAGTAAGCTCATCCGTTTCTGAATTATCTGCATTGTAAAAATGAATACGCTTCTCTTATCAGAACTAATGACGCCCGGGAACAACGTCTCGGTCATACTGCCCGAATTGGTGATAGCGGTCGCAGGCATCGTCGTGATGCTTTATGACAGCTACTTCCCCAGGCAGCGTGCCGTTTCCGGCGCGATCGCACTTATCGGGATCGTTATCTCGGCTATCTTCCTTGCGGAGATGTGGATCAACAATAGCCCTACTTATACCTGGAACGGAATGATCGCGAATGACAGTCTCCGGTTGAGCTTTTCATTCGTATTCCTATTCATAGCGGCGATGACGATCCTTATTTCGGCGGTGTGGGCTGAGCTCGAGACTATCCCGGTTGGCGAATATCACGCGTTGCTGCTGTTTTCCACCTTCGGGATGATGATGATGTCGGCCGGCAATGATCTCGTGATCATTTTCCTTGGGCTCGAAACTCTCTCGATCGCGACGTATGTGATGGCTGGCCTCCGAAAAGGCGATCTGCGTTCGAACGAATCCTCGATGAAGTATTTTATCCTCGGGTCGTTCGCCTCAGCATTTCTCCTATATGGAATGGCGTTGACGTACGGAGCGACAGGTTCGACGAACCTAACGGTCATAGCGACGAAGCTCTCGTCCGCAAACTTCCCCGGCCTTTTGCTCATCGGCGGGGCCATGATGCTGATCGGTTTTGGATTCAAGATCGCGATGGCTCCATTCCACGTATGGGCGCCTGACGTTTACGAAGGTGCTCCGTCGGCCGTAACCGGCTTTATGGCGGCCGGGCCAAAGGCTGCTGCATTCGCGTCGTTCGTTCGAGTTTTCGTACTGGGCTTTCCGCT
>JBDTZO010000235.1:0-7440 GCA_040005135.1 Acidobacteriota bacterium
GAGATAAGTAGTTAAAGCAAAGGTTCAGCCTTCGAAACAGATGCTATTTCTTTGTGAAAACTCGCGTGTTCGAATCGCTGCCGCGGGGCGTTGTCCTTTCCGTCGTGATGGTCAGCGTTTTTCCGTCCGAGCCGAGTTCCCACGTTTCCTTCGACGACATCGTCATAGGACCGTTCGGACCGTCGAACGATCGCGAGGTGGTTAGGGTGAGCTTGCCGCCGTCAGACTTGCCAGTAAGAGTAGCCGTCGACGGGCCCCTGGGGCCGTCCGTCGTGACATCCTTACCCTTGCCGTCGAGCGTAAAGGTCGATTTTGTATCGCCGCCCCCCATGCCGCCGCGTCCGCCGCCCGCGCCCTCGGGCGGAGCTGCTCGCTTGGTGGCCGGAGTGACGGTAATGTCTTTCGCGGTCTGCACGACGGTCAGCGTCTGTTCAGCGATCATATTGCGGTCGCCGAGTTTGGACTTGCTTACATCGAGCGACCACGTGCCTGAGAAATCCGGCGTCTGTGCGGACGCCGATATCGCTAAAAGAAACAGCGAAAAGATCGCCGCCAAAACCAAATTTCGTTTCATAAAAATGACTCCTGTTTGCTTGAGATTAGAATTACAACATCCATTTAGACGCTATTCTACTCCTAATGGTTTTGGCGAAAATGTAAAGAATTGTAAGCCCGATCGCGCTCGTGCGGCCTAGTTCGCTCCCGCGGGATCTATCCATTTCGGTGCATTGTGCAATTTGCTATGGGTAAAGCTATAGAAAAAGTAAACGATCAGCCCGACCACGAGCCAGAGGCCGAATCGAAACCAGTTCGTCCAACCGAGTTCGGTCATGAGATACGTGCAGCACATTACGCCGAGTACGGGGATCAAAGTGAGCCTTTTGACGACGCACAAGACGATCATCAACAGCGAAAATGGCAGAAATACGAAATACGGTATCTTTTCAGTTATGACATGAAAGCTCGTCTTATCAGCAGCCGGTGTAAAATTTAGGAGATTCATGTAAAAATCCGGGTTCACATAGTAAACGACTCCGAACGCAGCGATCATGATGATCGGAAATAAATAACGCGAATTGATGTAGGGCACGAACCGCTTTTGCCCGGCGAATTCCTTGTCCTTAACGAGGACGCCGGCGCATACGATCGTGAACGCGAACAACGTGCCGATGACAGATAGATCCGTGACCTCCGAGAGGTTCATGAATAGTGCTGGGATCGCCACCATAAAGCCGGTGAGAATGGTCGAGAACCACGGCGTGCGGAATTTAGGATGAATGGACGAGAATATTTTCGGTAGCAAACCGTCGCGGCTCATTGCCATCCACAAACGCGGCTGGCCGAGCTGGAAAACTAGGAGCACCGTGGCGATGGCGATGATCGCACTAACCGCAATGACCCCGGACACCCATGGAATATTTACGCCCTCGGGGCCGAAAACGAACGCGAGCGGATCGCTCACATTCAGCTTGGTATACGAGACCATACCCGTGATTACCAGTGCCAGAGCGACATACAGCACAGTGCAGATGAGCAGCGAATATATCATTCCGCGAGGCAGAGTCTTGTACGGGTCCTTACACTCCTCGGCGGTGGTCGAAAGGGCGTCAAAACCGATGTACGCAAAGAACACGGCCGCCACACCGGTCATTACGCCGCCCATTCCGTTTGGCAGAAAAGGATGCCAATTAGCCGTTTTGACAAAGAATGCACCGAGGACAATGACGAGCATTATTACGGCCAGTTTCAGGCCGACCATAATGTTTGAAGCAATCTTGGATTCGCGGATGCCGACGTATACGACGCAGGTGATCAGGATCACGATAGCAACGGCGGGGAGATCAAGAATAACCGGCAATCCACCGATGTGCGGGGCCGCCAGCCAGGCCTGATGGGCATCCAACTGACTGCAGGTGATGGCGGCATCCACCGCGTCGCATCCGGCCCTCAAGGTTTCGACGGCGGTGCCGCCTTTGACAGCGTCCTGGACGGCGTCGAAACCCAGATGAGCAGTGCGGTAGTCGAGTGTATAATTCAGAGGAATATGGATGCCGTTCGCCACGAGCAGGCCGTTAAAATAGCCGCTCCACGAGATCGCGACCGCGATGTTGCCGATCGCATATTCGACCAGCAGGTCCCAGCCAATGATCCAGGCGAGAAGCTCGCCGAACGACGCGTAGGCGTATGTGTAGGCAGACCCGGCGATCGGTATCTTAGACGCGAACTCGGCGTAACAGAGTGCCGCGAAGCCGCATGCAATGGCCGCAAAAATGAAAAGAAAGATGACGCCCGGCCCGCCGTGGAAAGACGCCTGGCCGACCATTGCAAAAATTCCTGCTCCGATGATCGCCGCGATGCCCATCATCGTGAGATCAAAGGTTCCCAGCGACCGACGCAGTCCGGTCCCCGCGGCTTCGGCATCTGCAAAGCCGGCAGCAGCGTCCGACTGGATCTGGGCTATCGATTTTTTGCGGAAAATTGAGTTACTCATATCTTTTCAGTTATCCGATCGGTTTTTCGTTTTGAGCGGCGCAAAATTGGCCAATTGAGCTTAAAGCATTGGTGCGAATCGAGTGATTAGCGAATTTTGAACGAAAAGCGATGGGAATGCAATGGAAATCGGGCCCTATTGACCATTTTCTAGCTCAAATCTATTTTGTGAATGAAATCATTCGCCAGTTTTTTCGTCCCATCGTCACACTCGGGGCCAGCGCGGGAATATGAACGACTTGTATAATTTTGAGAACCTTGACACGTCATTCGTAAAGCTCGAGGCGCTTGTCGGATATTTATGCCGGCGCGGATTCGTGGGTACGATCAATGTTAGATTTGATGAATACAGCGCCCTGATCACCGTGAACTCTGCTGGCAAACTTCGCGTTTCCGAGTTCGACGAGATTGGTACACGTGTTCGAAATGGACCGGCAGCCTTTCGATCAGTGATATCGAAGGCTCAGTCGCCGGGCGGTATAATTGACGTTACGGGCAGCGAGGTGGACGATATCGATCTCTTTGGCGATGAAAACGGCGACGCCAGAGATACCAACGCCGAGCACGAGACGGCAAGTAAACTGATCTGTCACGTTCGGATAGAGCCGCCGAAGAACGACGTCGAGACGAGATCTCGGCGATCGCTGTCCGAGTTGGCGGATTTTCCGTTTGATCTGACAAATCGCTTCGAGGACGAGGCAGCCTCGCCGACCGATCGGGAAGTTCGTCTTGAGATGATGGTCGATGTCACGAGCGACCTGCTAAGTACGATCGATGAAGCTCTCGGACAAGCAGGTCTTGATTTTACGCTCGCGTTTCAAAAGGCCTGTTCAGACGTCTCATCGAAATATCCCTTTATGGAACCGGAAAAGCGGATCTTTAGCTATCGCGGCGGTTTTGTGCACATCGACCCGGACACCCACCTTCGAACTCTCGCGACAGCTCTCGGCGACGCCTTGACCCGCATTTTCGACCGTCTTGCGGCAAACGCAAAATTTGCGAATGTGTACCGGATCGCCTTCCAGAAAGTAGAGCTGTTGGCCGTTACTCGAAAAGATGAATTTCGCACCACGGGAATGGCGCGTCAGGTGGATCGTTTTTTGAAACACTCTGCGATCTAAAGATCGACCGGTGTAATAAACGAAAAACTGGCGGCTGGAACTTCCAGCCGCCAGTTGGATCTAACCGAAAAGATCATTTCGTTATTCCTGGGAGACCCAGTCGAATGAAGTGAGTTGGTCGTTGAGCGTGACGAGCCGAACGGACTGAGCAAAATGGTACCTTTTGGCCGAGACACTGATAACAACGGCCTGGCCGCTCGGTATGTCGGTAAAACTATAGTAGCCAAACGGCCCCGAGATGGCGGCGTGAAACGTCCCATCCGCCTCGATCAACTGCATTAAGACATTTCGGATCCCGCTGCCATCCGACGTAACCAGGCGACCGGAAATTTCGACACCCGCGGCGGATGGGGAAAAGACGAAACCTATGTCGAAAGTGTGGTTATTTGCACCGGCGGAACCTGTCGTCAAGCTCACAACAGGGTAAGTTCCGGTCGGCGAACCCGACGGGTTCGAAACGCTGACTGCATCAGAATCGGATGCATCGTCATCACCAGCCTGAGATGTTTGGTTAGCTATTGTTAGGAAGCGGCCAGCCAACGGCCCTCCCGCATTGTAATCGGCCGCTCGGTCCAACCGTACCTGATAGGCGGTGACCGCCGTGATGCCGCCGTTGACTTGGCCAATGTTGTCAGTTGTGTTCGGATCGGCGACCGGGCTCGAAACGAAATAGTATTCGCCATTGGCATCGGTCACCGCGGTACCGACCAGGGCCGAGCCGCGGTACAAGTGAACAGTTACACCTGCGATACCGTTCTCACCGGCGTCCTGAACACCATTGCCGTTCGAATCCTGAAAGACTCGGTTGCCGATCTCGATCGGAGCCAGACTGCATAGTGCAGCCAAGGATCCGAGCCCGTTGGCTTTGCCAAAGTCAGGCTGACCTACTCCGCCGGTCCCGTTGTATATTCGGTACGCCCGGTCCGTAGCTCCTGACGTATTGTTGAAATACCTTAAACCACCGTCAAACGTGGCACCGGAGTCGATTGTACGGCTGACGGGATCAAGCACCGTAGAGACGACATTTTGGCGACCGGGAATGTATAGCAGAGCTCCCCATGAAACTTCGTCATGATAATTGGCTCCGTTGGGTGTCAGGCAGAAATCATCCTGGAAATAAAATTCGCCGTTGCCAGGTCCTTGGCCGGTTCCTTGCGGAGCAGTCCCAGTGCCACCGCACCGTCCATTACTCTCGAGTGTCCAGGATCCGACTGTTCCACACGCCCGTATCGTGTCGCCTGCCGTTCGCTTGGCATTGGCTCCCCCATCGAGAGAAGTGTCACCCGATCTGTCGCGCAATCCCAGTATTAAATTTCCGTTCTCGAACTCGATATCTGTTAGCATCGGCTGCGGATACGAGAAGGATGACTGGATCGTCGTGGCCCAAGGCTGCCACTCGGCCGCTGCACCGGGATCGGCAAACCCACGCGGGTGGTTCAAAGCGGCGCTGAATGTCGGTGTGCTGTTGATCGCCAACGTGGCCGGGTCAACCGCAAATACATAGGCGTAAAGGTCGCTCGCATCCGCAGTCGATTCGGCCGTACATACGACGCCTATATATACGGTTCCCGAGTAGTAGGTTACGGCGAACGGGCGCTTGTTGGTGTTCGCTGTAGTTGTCCTACAGGTTGTCCTGCTACCGTTTGGCGTGGGCAGCGACAGGGTCGTGACCGACACGCTGCTCCCGAGCGAGACGCCGGTAGTCGGATCAAGGGCGTACAATTTGCGGTCTTCTAGGTTCATTACGAACAGCCGGCTATCGTCATCCGCGATTGCCATGCCGCCAAGGCCGCTTTTACCAACTCCGTTCCACCCGGTATCGTCATTGTCGGATCCGTAATCTGCCGTGTCATGGTTGTTGACGGTTACTCCCGGAACGGTGAATGTATTCGTGACGGCGCTGGTCGACGGATTGATGACGTATATCGCTCCCATATCGTCGGCCGTGTTTAGAATGCCGTCGGCCCCCGGGCCGAATCCAGCGTGACGCTTAAAATAGGAACCTGCGTACAATCGGTTTGCCGAACGGTTATATGCGAGCGAAAAGATAGTGCCGACAGCACCGACCTTTGTTGTTAGCGAATGTGTAGCGGGACTATCGTAGTTAGCGACCACCGTGTCGGTGTAACTCGTTCCGGAAACATACGGGAAGTCATAGATAGCAGGATTATTTGAATAAGCACCATTTTGAGCACCTTGAGCAAATCGCGACGTGACTATCTGCGGGTTATTTTGACAATAATCCGCGGGGCGGCCGAGTGCCACGTTGACGTTTGCGGTACTCGAATTACTAACGAATTGAACCGTAGATCCGGAATCTGTTGCCGAACCGCCAGATACAGAGTCCGTGCTCCGAGCAGACGGAAAGTAACCGTTGGGGATAGTTGTGAATTCGATCCGGTACGGACCGGACGACGTAGCACTCAGAGTGTAGTTGCCAGCGGCGTCTGTAATCGCGGTTCCTCTTGCGACCCCGGTCGCGTCATAAGCGGTGACAGTGACGCCGGCGACGCCTTTGTCGATCGAGTTCAAGCCGCTCGTCGTATCGTAAACGCCGTTGCCGTTGTAATCCTGAAAGGCCCTACCCGTGATCACTGCCGCCATGATGACGTCGTCGGACCCAGCCTTTGATTGAGCCTCTGAGGCAAAGTCGAGCGATAAAGCCCCAAACCCGATCAACCCAGCGGATAGAAGAGTTATTAATACGCCTTTTGCTGGCGCAAAACGATTGTTTGATTTCATTTTGTGATGGACCCCAGACTCGACCCTAGAGCCAAGCGGCCGGGGAGAGCGCGAAAGAAGTCGCGCGAAAGAAACTAAAATTTGTGCGGAACGTTTGGTTGAGAGAGCCCGTAAACGGCACGGGTTGAGGATCTAATGACGAAATTAGCACCTACAGCTAGTCTTGTCAAACAAATTTTTACAGGCTTCACGATACGACGTGGCGTCTAACGTTTCAGGCGACCGACGAACTTTTGCCTGAATTTTGCCACCTTTGGAGCAACAACGGCCGTGCAATAGGGCTGGTTCGGATTATTCGCGAAGTATTCCTGATGATAGTCCTCGGCTGGATAGAACTTATCAAATGGCGTTACTTCGGTCACGATGGGTTTGTCGTAGATGGCTTCCTTGTTTATCTCGTCGATCACCTGCTCGGCCACCTGCCTTTGCTTTTGAGTATGATAAAAGATGGCCGAACGATAGGAAGCGCCGATGTCGTTCCCCTGCCGATTGAGTGTTGTCGGGTCGTGAACGGTAAAGTAAACTTGGAGCAACTCCTTAAACGACAGCTGTTCTGGATCGAAACGGATCTGAACGACCTCCGCATGTCCTGTGGGTTCGGAGCAGACCTGCTGGTAAGTCGGATTTTCGGTGAAACCGCCGGAGTATCCCGAGACTACGTCTTCGACACCGACAAGTTCGTCGAATACCGCCTCAACACACCAAAAACATCCTGCACCTAAAGTTGCCGTTTCCAATTCCGTATTTTCCATTTCGTTTATCTCATCCTACCTAAAATCTCGAATAAAAATTCATAGATCTCGACGTGACGACGCGCTTCGGCAACCGTCTCGCCCCAGGTGAATAGTCCATGACGTCGAATAAATATTCCATGAATATCGCCTGCTTCTAACAAAACATTTGAGATGACGTGAGCTTGGGCGATGTTGTCCCTTGAGTTTTCAATTATTGGAATGAGCTCTGTATGTTCGTATGAATCGACACCCGATAATCCCTTCAACATCTCGTATCCATGAAGAGTAATATTGCCGTCGACGAACATTCTGTCCGCTAATAAGGTGCCCCAGATGGAATGCGAATAGAGTAT
>JBDTZO010000200.1:0-2236 GCA_040005135.1 Acidobacteriota bacterium
GACGCGGAGGCTTGACCGATTCGAAATCGATCTTGAGCAGATGCTTGCCGCTCGCGTCGGTCACGCCCTTGAACGATTGCGACGTGCCGCCATATCCGCCGCGGCCGTAGCCGCCATCGTAAGCTCTCCACCATGGCACCCACGTTCCGAACGTGAAATCACCGCGGTTCGGAGGCGTATAATTGGTCGGGGTTGCCGTCACCGTCCAGTTGGCGTCGGCATTGGCGAGCCCGCCGCCCGCGTAGTATTTTGCCTCGACCGAGAGCATCGCATTTCCGCCAACGAGGTGGGGACCTTCGGATTCGACCTTCGTGGTGACCTCAAATTCCGGCCGGCGAAATTCCTGGATCTGAAATTGATGCGAATAGCTCGATCCGCTGAGGTTGCTGGCGATCGAAAACTCGACGCGGGCATAGCCGAGATTAGCGTTGTCGGGAAGCTTGAATTTCAGGTCGAAGGCGCCGAATGCATTCAGATTACCGGTCCCCTTGGCGATCTCGTTGTCGCGTGGGTCTTTGACGACGTATGTGAAGCCGCCGGACGCTTCGCCGAGCGGCTCGACGTCGCCGAGTTTGCCGGCTGTGATCTTACGAATGTAGCCCTTGATCGCGACCTCTTCTTTCGGCTTGTACATCTTGCGGTCGTCGAAGACGAACCAGCGAAGCGAGTCAGACTCGCCTTTTTTGTACCAATTTCCATTGTCCTGCCAATAATAATCGGTGTTTTCGGGCAGAAACGCGACGTCCTTGCCACGGCGAGCGATCAGCATATTCTGCTGCTTTGCAGACGGCGTGTCCGGGAGTTGCAAGCGTAGAATCCCGTTGTCGCCGGTGCGGTTTGACTGAGCTTCGCCAATGTTTTCAGGCACTGCAGGCGTTCCGTCCGACTCGAGCGACTGTATCTCCTCGGCCTGGCTGCTGCCCCAGCTTGTCATCCAGTTCCATGCTCGTTCCAAATAGCCGGGCTGATTTTCAGCCATCTTTCCGCCGGTGACGTTTTTGCCGTTCGGATAGATCGACAGATCGACACCCGCGAGCGGTCTGCCAGTTTTGAGGTCGGTCGCAAAACCGACAAGCTCGCTATTATCGACGAAGGCGTCGAGCCCGATCTGCGTAGCCTGCAGCCACGTCAAGATCCGCGTACGGTCATATTTATCTTTTCGGACCGTTGGCTCGATATCGACAATGACGTTGCCGAAACCGCCGTCAAGAGCCTTAGCGACATCGACGCGGGTCTCGACCATTTCGTCCGGCTTGCTCGCGATCGGCACGACTTCGTCGTACACCAAACGTCCGGGAATAGCGGGACGCTTGCCTTCGTCGTAATTTAGAGAGCGAATGTAGAGCTGGTACTGCCTCCAGTCTTCGGGGCCGACCGCGTATAGACGAACCTTAACATTCGTGAGATTTGTCGAATAGATCGAAAAACTGGGCTTTGAGTTGGGGTCGAGAACGGTCATATAACCGCCCTGCGCATACAGATTTGTCTCCGCCGAACCGACCTTGATCGTCGCTACCGCCGTTTTGCCCAAAGTTTGGCCGAATATGTCCGAGATCGATCCGTCGATCGTCACCTTATAAGTCGTGCGGCCCTTTTTATAGCCCTCGATGTAAACATAGTTGCCTGACGGATAGATCTTGACGCCTTCGATAGCCGGTTCGATCTTGACCATTTCCTTGGCAAATTTCGAAGCGTCGATGGAATTGTTGAACTCCATGTACCACGTATCGAACGGCGTGCAATTCTTGTTTTCGCGGTACGAGCACCAGCCGCCAGCAAAGCTCAGCGGACTAAAGGTTTGAAAGCTAAAGGTTTGTGCCTTGACTGTCGTCAACGGCCCTTCTGCCGAAGGCGTTCCCTTCTCGACCGAAACCGATATTGTGGTCGCCGGCGGCAGAGCATTTTCTGTCAGGCCGTCCGAGTTTATCGCTCTGAAGGCGAACCAACGTCCCGGCTGAGACTGCTTCGCGTAATACGAAATACTGGCATCGGCGTTGATCTCCTCCTGGGTCGCGAGCCTGACGGGCAAGCGCTTTCCCGCTCCTGAAACAGTGGTCGTTTTGATCACCGCTTCGGGGTTTATCGCCTGATCGAACGAAACGAACATCAATGCATCACGCTTGACGATCTGGTTCTGAGGCATCATCGTTTCGACCTTTGGCGGCGGCGTGGTGAATGTCCACGTCACGTCCTTCGCAAGCGTTTGGCCGGTCGCTGACTTGGTGCCCGCGGGCAC
>JBDTZO010000061.1:0-2231 GCA_040005135.1 Acidobacteriota bacterium
ACGGGCGTCGCGACCGAGTGGCTTGCCGTTAGCTGTAGGGAATCGATCACGCGGAGCACCTCCACAAAATTTCTACCGGTGCTTGCGGGATAGGTCATGATGAGCTTGACCTTTTTATCCGGCCCGATGATGAAGACCGAGCGAACGGTGAGCGTGTCGTTCGCGTTCGGGTGGATCATGTCGTAGAGGTCCGAGACCTTGCGATCGCTGTCTGCTATCATCGGGAAATTGACAGCGCACCCTTGGGTTTCCTCGATGTCCTTTTCCCACCCGAGGTGCGAATCGAGCGGATCGACGCTGAGGCCGATGACCTTTACATTTCTCCGATCGAACTCAGGTTTTAAGGTTGCGGCCATCCCAAGTTCGGTCGTGCAGACGGGCGTATAGTCTTTTGGGTGCGAGAATAAAACGCCCCAGCTGTCGCCCAGCCACTCGTGAAAATTGATTGTGCCTGTGGTTGTTTCTGCCGTAAAGTCGGGTGCGATGTCGCCTAATCGAATAGCCATAATAGTCTCCTTATTTTTTTGAATTATCGTATCAGAAATTGGCTGGAAGTCTAGAGGTGCGGGTGACACATGCGGCGGGTAAGTGAGTATGCGGGAAGGTGCAGGCGATGGTCGTGGGGCGCCCGCGGCGCCCTTACTAACGTGCGGGCTACGGACACGCGTGTCGGAGAAGAATTTGGCCGCTGAGGTTCGGAGAGGTGACGCGAAGCTTCGCATACTGGCAGCTTTAGGCCAGAGCTTCTGACTCGTCTTCGTCGCTTTCCCGCGCCAGTCGTAGGCGGAGGAGGTGGATCTTTTTTTCGTCGGCCTGGAGGATGGTTACCTCGAGGCCGCGGAGGCTGAGGATGTCGCCGGTCTTCGGGACATATCCGGCTTCGCTGGTGACGAGGCCGGCGATCGTGGTGTAGTCTTCGTCCTCGAGGTCCATGTCGAATAGCCGTTCGATCTTGTCGACCTCGGTCGAGCCGATCACGTCGAAGTATCCGTCGTCGCCTTCGATGATCTCGATTATTTCTTCTTCCTCAATGTCCTCGTCCTCGATCTCGCCGACGATCTCTTCGAGCAGGTCTTCGACTGTGACGAGGCCGGCGACGCCGCCGTATTCGTCAATGACGATGGCGATCTGCACGTGATTGAGCTGCATACTTTTGAGCAGCTCGTCGGCCGACTTGGTCTCGGGGATCATGAACGGATCGCGAAGTATCCCTGAAACGGGCAGATCTTCGTTGCCGTCGGACCATGCCTGCAGCAGGTCCCGAACGTAGATGACGCCCTCGATGTTGTCGATCGAGTCGCGAAAAACAGGCAGCCGCGAATATTTTTCGGCAATGATGACATCGCGGGCTTCGCGGACCGTCGAGCCGATCGGGATGGCGATGATCTCGGTCCGCGGCGTCATGATCTCGCCGGCCCGAGTGTCGCCAAATTCGACCATCGTCTCGATCAGCGCCCGTTCATCATGTTCGATGATCCCTTCGGCCTCGCCGACCTCGATCAGTGCCTGGAGGTCGTCCGTATTGTCGTCCGTCCTGTCATCCGAGTTGTCCGGCGTCACCGTCGTATCGAGACGCTGAGCTTCGCGAGCGTTAGAGCGAGTGATGAAAGGTTCGACGACAAACGTCGCGAAATTGTAGAGCGGTCGTGCGGCGGGCAGCAGAAACAGGAGCTTTTTCTCAGTGTCTGTGCGGACGATCAGCCGCGGGACGATCTGACGCAAGATGACGGTCAAGCCCAATCCGATGAAAAGCCCGAAAAATAACAGAGCGCCCTGATTGCTCGTGTAGGTGAGCAAAATGAGCGTCAGCAGAACGGCGAATGAGATCAGCAGGATCTGAATGACCGATGAAAGCGTGAATCTAAATCTCGCCCGATTTTCGATTATCTCTCGCAGAAATTGGGCTGAGGTCTTTTTTTGCGCGAGCTCAGCGTCGGCTGAGATACGCCGGAGGCTGACGTCCGACAAATGCAGGAACGCCATATCCACCGTCGACAGGAAAACAAGGGCGAGCAGTATGACAACCGCTACGATTATCTCGATCTCCATATATTTAAGGCATGATCCTGTAAACTGCGATATTTGCTAATGACATTGCTAGTCGACAATATTCTTCCACGCTCTGCCGTCGCCTTCGAGTAGAGCGTCGGCCTCCGGCGGGCCCCATGTTCCGGCGGCATAATTGGGAAACGCCCGCGGCGGCAGGGCTTTCCACACATCGAGCACCGGAG
>JBDTZO010000190.1:0-24567 GCA_040005135.1 Acidobacteriota bacterium
CTCGGCCAGTTCTATGATCCGGGCGGCTTGACTGTCTTTTTGGCTTCAAACTTTCCGGTAGCGAATTTATCGATGCCTTCGACGGCCTTGAACGTGCCTGTTATCTTCCCGTCCTTGATCGTCGTTACTTTAGGAGGTCCTTTGCGCTGATGACGTAGCCGAGCAGGACTGCTTGGTCGCCTTGCATCTTAAAGAGGAACCTTTCTTGTGCGGTGCCTTTTTCAAAAGTGGTCTCGCGCACGACATTTAGCTTTTCACCCAGATCGGAGCTTTTGCTCGAGATGTAGGCCGAGCTTTTTACCGCCCCATACCGCGCCTTGACACTTCGAAGGGTAGCTATATAGTCGTCGGCGGTCTCAGTGTCTTTCATCTTTTGATCACGCTGCTCGGCGAGTTCCTCAAACTTGTCGTTGTTGTAATTAGAGTGAATATCCGAGATCGCCCTGTCAGCCGCCCCAAGTTGATCTTGGGATCCCCTACATCCCCAAACAGCGATGCATAGGATCATCACGGCAATTAGCCCCGGCAGAATGTTGGTTATTCTCGTTTTCATCTTATTGCCGCATCATACCACGGTCTATTGGACAATGATCTTATCCCCACAACGAAAAAGGGATCGGCGAAGGCGTGCGATTCTGCGATTCATATCGCCGAGGGCGACGGATATTAAAGCTTGGGGCGTAGCAACCGACGGGAGCGGATCCCTAGGTAAATGCGCACACATTTCCGTCCCTGAACGGGACGAACAGGAGAGAACCATCACGACCGCGAAACGCGGCCAGCCCTCCTTGTCCGTAGTTGTTCTCTGAGCTGAGACCGAGGTGATCAGCCCACAGCCGAGCAGCGTGATCAAACAAAGCCAACGAACCCGTCGGACATGAGACAACGTGAACACTCCATGTTGTAACTGCGATCCTTCATCTTTCCCCCTACATCCCGCCTCACTGGCGTAGCCTTATTTAACCTGCCGCATGGACCCCAGCGACCTCAACAGTTTATCGACTGCGGGCTTTAGATCTGCGATAGCAGCGGTCGCACTTCGCGGGTCTGACGCACTTCCCAGCATGCCAAATTGGCGGTTGGCACCGTCGATGGCTTCGTGACAGGCTCCGTCTTTGCAAGGGCCGGGCGGATACTTTGAAAGATCATAAAAATCGATCTGCAATCTCTGAAACGCGTCCATTGCCGTGCGGTTTAACGGGCTTGGATCGCCCGGAGGGTCGGGCTGCGGGTTAAAACCGACCTTTGCCCCTGGCTTTAAATGCCTGACGTATACTTCGAGTGCGGCATAATTCTTCTTTATCCGCACCGAACAGAGATGCGTATATTCGTGACACGGCTTATTGTCGTTGGGAGGTGCGGCTCTGGGCGGCTTTTGACCGTAAGCCAATACTGCGAGTAAGGGAGTTGCTACTAGTATTGTGAGCAGTTGTATCATGTGTTTATACATCGTCTTTTCTCCAATTTCGCGTTATTAATGTCGCGGATGGCTTAACGGTGCCGCGCGAATATTTGAAACAATCGTCTTACCACCGCGGATCGTGATCGTTTTTTTATGCTCGGCATACTCTGCGTCATCGATGATTACTTTGTAAGTGCCGAGGGGCAACTCGAACGAGTACTGGCCATTTTGATCCGTCCGGGTTTCGCCCTTGCCTATCACCTTGATCTTTAGATTACTGATGGGCACATTGTTGCTCGGGTTGATCACCCGCCCCTCAAGTCGTCCGGAATGAGGAATTATTTGGGCCTTTGCACTGGCTAACCCTATACATAGAAACACTACCGCCGCCGCCAAGGTGACATAAATTCGTCGTTTCATAGTTGAACTCCTCGCTGCGATCGTTTCGATGGTTCGCGCTGTCGATAAGCTGCGCCGAACGTAAATGCCTGTCTCCGCGACAAGGCTCACGGCAATGGATGCTGGACAAAGAATTTCCAGACCACCTCGGTCGCGTCGAAATTATCGTTATTGGTCAGGCTCGGCCATTCGTGAGTGCCGGTTCCAAAGGATCGAAGAATGATCTCGCTGCCGGCACGGCAGTTGGTGTAGTCGTCGATCACCAAATTTCCGTTCTGCTGGGTTGTCTCGGTAGGCGACTTTCTGCAGCCGTCGGCCTTTGTCCAAAACGCTATCGAGTCGGCAACCGATAGAGTATCCGCGTGAAGTGAGCCTCCATTATATTTGACGTGAGTATCCATTTTCCCATGGAAGACTATCGCCGAGATCGGACGGGACGGGACCGGATCGGTCCAGGTCGTTCCGCCTGGCAAGTGTACCCCAGCCGAACCGGATGCAACGCCGATCGCCGCGATGCGGTCTGAGAATTGGCCGCCGAGACGATAGCTCATCATGGCTCCGGCGGAAAATCCGCAGACGAAGACACGTTTAGGGTCTATCTTGAAATTCTTTTCCAGCCGATCAAGCATGGCTGTAAAGAATCCGGTATCGTCCTCCGTATGGGTCGGGTCTATGCCGGAATTCCAAACCGACGGAGTTCCGAGTCCGCTCGGATAGATGGCAATGAAACCTTCGGTATCGGCCAATTTACTGAAGCCAGTTCCTTTTTCGATCCCTTTTGCATTGCCGCCTCGCCCGTGAAAGACGAAAACGATGGCCACAGGCTTTGAAGCGTCATAGCCCTTGGGAATATATCTGATAAAGCTTCGATCAACACCGCTGACCTTTATGGTCTGGGTTGTTTCACCGGGCTGACGGTTTTGAGCCTCGGCGGGACATAAGCCGAAGGTGAGAAAACAGAGGCCGAGAACCGCGAAGGGCAAGAGTGCCGTTCCAATAGAGCCTTTATTTCGAAATGTCTTTTGAATGGCGAGTGGTTGACTAGCGGCGTTAATACCGTTCATGATCTTTATCTCCCTAGTTTATTTTATGCCGGACATTGGCCATTTTGATCCGAACTTCGTCTATTCTTACGGCTTTGGGTGGGCCGCAAAAAAATCCCAGACCGCGTCGGTCGCATCGAAATGATCGTTATTCGCCATCTTCGGCCACTCGTGAGTACCGTTGACAAACGTGCGGAGTATGATTTCGCTGCCGGCACTGCACTGCGTGTAATCGTCAATGATCAGGTTACCGTTCTGTTTGGTCGTTTGGTGCGGTCTGGCGTTGCAGCTATCGGCGTGGACCCAGAATGCAATTGAGTCAGCAACGGAAACACAATCGACCAGCGAACCGCCGCCGGTATAGAAGATCGTCGTGTCGTTCTTGCCGTGAAAAACAATGGCGGACACTGGTCCAGCAGGAGTGGGGTCTTGTTTGAGCGAACCGTCAGGCTGCTTCACACCCGTGAATCCAGCGGCAATGCCCATGGCGGCGATGCGATTCGACATCTGAGCCCCGACGTAATAGCTCATGATCGCGCCCGACGAAAATCCACATATGTAGACTCGCTTTGGGTCGATCTTAAAGTTGTGCTGCAGCCGGTCGAGCATCTCCCGAATAAAGCTCATATCGTCCGCGCCGTTGGCGGATACAGCGGTAAAACCAGTATTCCAGACAGTCGGGCTACCGATGGCCTGTGGGTAAACAACGATAAAGTTTTCTGCGTCAGCCTTCGTGCTGAAACCTGTTAGGTTCTCGATCTGTTGCGCTGTGCCGCCCCGGCCGTGCAACACGATGACCAGCGGGACCGCCGCCGATCCGTCGTAGCCTTTCGGGATATATCTGATAAAGCTTCGCTGAACGCTCCCAACTTTGATCGTCTGGGTCGACTCACCGGGCGGCTTTTTGTTTTGAGCGGTCAGCGGGCGTTGAGCCAGAATGAGAAAACATATGCTGAACACGACGATCGAAAAAAGACCATCACGGAACCTCGGAAGACAGCCGGGTACCATTAAACTAAACCTATATTTGTATTGCACAAACCTTCCCTCCTCCAAATTATCTACTTGGCTACAAAAGCAAAATTGTTTTCCTTTGGACAATAACTACTCCGTCCAAAGTTAAAAGTCATTGATTTGTTGGCTAATAATTGCTAATTTTTACTAACCGCGATGAATGTGACCGCTGACAGGATCCTTACCTTCGGAGAATTTGAGGTCGATTCGGCAAGACGCCTTTTGCTGCGAGAGGGAAACGTCGTTCATCTCAAATCCAAGACCTTCGATCTGCTGATTACGTTGATCGATCATCGCGAGCGCGTTTTGTCCAA
Source organism: Acidobacteriota bacterium (assembly GCA_040005135.1). GTDB lineage: Bacteria > Acidobacteriota > Blastocatellia > Pyrinomonadales > Pyrinomonadaceae > OLB17. The sequence goes on from JBDTZO010000190.1 coordinate 4,173, forward strand.
GAACGATCTTTTGGATCTGGTGTGGGCCGGACAAATCGTCGAGGAAAATAATTTGACCGTTCACGTAGCCGCCCTCCGTAAAGCCCTCGGTGAAACGAAGAATTATCGGCGTTATATCGTTACGGTGCCGGGAAGTGGTTATCGATTTGTCGGAAAACTAAATGGGCACGCTGAAAATGGCACAATCATCAACGGGAAACAGCCATTTACATTGCCACTGCCGGAGCAGGCACGAGCCGACACGGGTATAAGCTCACGACTCCGTCTTGTCGGTGTCGTCGTCACTGTTTTGGCATTCCTTTTTCTCTTGGTCGCAGGAACCGGAGTCTATTTGTGGGTCCGACCCCGTAGTCCAGCCACATTCTCGCAGGCATCTCGAAACTTGACCATTCGGCGACTGACAACCGATGGTAAAACAACCGGCGGAGCACTCTCTGGGGACGGCAAATTGTACGTTTATTCTCGAATCGAGGGGGAGGAGCAGAGCATTTGGCTCGGGAATGTCGAAGGTGGCGAACCGATCCTCATCCGTCCGGCCGCATCGGAATCGTACTATTCCTTTCGATTTTCTCCGGGCGGCGAAAGCATATATTTCGCTGCTCGCACTTTTGACGGAAAACGAGCCACATACAGGATGCCAGTATTCGGCGGAACAGCTGAAAAGATCAAAAATGATGCATATACGATCACCTTCGACCCGCCCGGCAAACGGTTCGCGTTTGTCCGCCATGACCTCAAGACCGGCGAGGATGACCTGACCGGCTGCGACGCCTTGGGTGAAAACGAAACGAAATTAGGTATCGCTCCAGACGGACTTTCATTCGTTCCGGAAAGCATTGCATGGTCGCCAGACGGCTCACGGATAGCGGTCGCTGCGTCCAGAAATGACACGGATCAGACCTTCGATGTCTTTACGGTTACGATCGCCGATGGATCTGTTTCCAAATTGACCGATCATGCATGGACGGGTTTCGGGGCGATCGCATGGTCAGCGGACGGAACAGGCCTTGTCGTGAACGCCAGGGATGAAGAATCGCTCCGCAGGCAGCTCTGGGCCGTCAGTTATCCTGAGGGAAATGTGCGTCATTGGATCATCGATCTGAATCGATACGATGGTGCCATCACATTGTCCGCTTCTGGCAATATTCTATTGACCGTTCAGGAACAAACGCAATCTAACATTTGGGTCTCGCCTTCGGCCGATCTTAACCTGGCAAAACAAATAACGGACGGTGCGATAGGTCGAATGGATGGCTGGTACGGCGTCAAATGGACGCCGGATGATGCGATCGTATATACCAATGAGGTCGATGGAAACAATTCGATCTGGATAATGAATGCCGACGGCAGCGGAAAACGTCAGTTAGTTTCATCCGACGCGAATAACGTATATCCAAGTCTGTCTTCAGATGGGCGTTTCCTTGTTTTTCAGTCGAACCGAAGCAGAAAAAATGCGATCTGGATGGCTGCTATCGATGGGAGCGAGCTAAAACAGGTAACGAATGACGGTATTGCTGCGCAACCCCATTTGTCCCCTGACGGCCGGTGGATCGTATATGTGTCGAATACCGAAACCGCAGGCGAGATGTGGCGGATCCCAACCAACGGCGGCGAGCCGCTAAAGTTGGCGGAAAAGGCGAGTTGGCCACGAATCTCGCCAGACAGCCGTTTTATCGCGTGCGGATACGATGCTGGCGGAATCAAACTAGCAATTTTATCGATAGATGGCGGCGAGCCTATTAAATTATTTGATCTTCCGCGATTAGCTAATCTCCGGCTCGGTGCAAATTGGACGCCGGACGGCAAAGCGATCACGTACCGCGACTGGACGAACGGTATCTGGAGACAAGATCTGAGCGGTGGCGAACCGCAACGTTTGAAAGGCCTCCCAAGTGAAAAGCTTTACGCTTTCGACTGGTCGAGGGATGGCAAACGTTTTGCATACACACGTGGTATGGAGATCCGCGATATCGTTTTGATAAACAGCTCTAATTAACCGGTTATATATATCGTTTTGCGACCTTTGACTACGACTGCTATTTGGCCTCCCATTTGTTGTCGGCCTCATTGGCGTCCATCCAGATGCCGCCTTCGAGTTGGACCGAAGCGATCGTTTGCGCGGCCTTGAATGTGACCGTCGCATTTCGTTGATCGCGTTCCCAGATCTCCGGCGTCTGGTGCAGGGTCTGGGTCGTGCCGTCCGCGTATTTGACGATGACGTTCACGGGTGCGGCAAAACCACCTGTATTTTTGATCTTGAGGGTCACGTCGCTGCCATTTTGCGTAACGCTTTCGACACCGAGGTCGATATAGCCGTTCGAGAAATACCAATTGTTAAAGAACCAGTTCAGGTTCCGTCCCGATCCGGCGTTGAACGAATTGAACATGTCCCACGGCAAAGGGTGCTTGCCGTGCCAGCGGTCCATGAATGTGTGAAGAGCTTTCTTGAACAGATCGTCGCCAAGCAAGTCTTTGATCGCGAGATAACCGAGGGCGGCCTTGCCGTACTCGTTATCGCCGAACCCGCGGCCGGTCATCGCATCGCCCGGCGTAATGATGGGAATGTCCGCATCCGTCCCGGGATGAAGAGCCCAGCCCGATACGCGAAACTGCTTAAAGACAGCGTCGGCTCGTTCCTGTCCCATGTCGGCTGCGCCGATCAGATTCTCGAATGCCGTCGCCCAGCCCTCGTCCATAAATCCGTAGCGCTGTTCGTTGATGCCCATATAGAACGGGAACCATGAATGCAGGATCTCGTGCTCGGCGACAAAGCGGGCGAAGTTCGGGTCCGTAAAAGTGCTGTCGTTAGCCATCATTGGATATTCCATATCGGCGAATCCGCGGACGATCGTTGTCTTTTGGAAAGGATATGGAACGCCCGGATAATTGTTTGAGCTCCAGTCGAGCGTGTGTTTGGCATACTCGACCATATGCGTGTAGTCCTTCGCCTCAATGTTGTAAGCCGCCTGAACGCTCGCCCGCCGTCCCGCGGCCTTATCGACGACCACGCTGCCAGCGTCCCACAAATAGTGATCGCTGAATGCCATTGCAACGTCCGTGACGTTGTCGGCCTTCCATTTCCATGTCACGGTATCGGTCTGAGCTGTGAGCGTTTTGGCAGCAAGATCCTCGGCGGTGGCGACATTGATTATGCTGTCGCTGGTGAATGACGACTTCAGCCGTTCGGCGTATTTAGGCTGCAGCGTCTCACCGGCGTTGAGCAGGTCGCCGGTCGCCCAGACAATGAAGTTTTTCGGGACCGTCACTTGAAACGTGTAGTCGTTAAAGTCGTTGTAAAACTCGTGGCCCTCAAGAAATGGGAATGTATCCCAGCCATCGATATCGTCGTAAACGGCCACCCGCGGATAAAAATACGCGACGAAAAAGGTCGTCGGATCGATCGCCCCTTCGCGGCTCGATTCGACGGACAGGTCGACATGCCACTTAAATGTTATCTTGACCGACGCTTGCGGTGCTAGCTTTTGGTCAAGCTTGACCGCTTGAAACGTGCTGTTGTTTTCCTGCGTCCACGGCTTGGCCTTACCATTCTCGGTGTATTCGTCGATCTGAACGCCGTCGGATAGATATTCTGCCGAGATCGGCCTCTCGCGGGGCGCGGTCGACGTGTGCGAATTGAGCGTCAGCCGAAAAACGATGTTGTCGAGAGCATTCGGACTGTTGTTGGTGTATGTTATCTCTTCCGTTCCTCTGACCGTGCGTGCTGGAGGAGCAGCTTTGATGCTGATGTTATAAACCGCATGATTTTGCCAGTAGTTCTTGCCCGGCCGGCCGTCGGCCGAACGCGTGCCGGCATCGAAAGCACGTTTTACGGTTCTTGGCATGTACAGCGTCTGGGCACCGATCTGCGTAGCAGTAAGAAAGATCGCAAAAGCAACAAGGACGTATTTTTTCATATATTTCCAGATAGTGAGCTATGGTATTTATTCAAAAAGACGGTCGAAACTATCAGTAATTTCTAGTTAATACGTCTGAACCGCTTAAAAGTTTGCTCTTGGCACTTCAGCTGCCGGAACGAGAGGTGATCGGCCGTAGATCGTCCGCGTCGCCGTTCTCAGCGTGAAAGCGGATCGGAACGATTAATGGCACAACCGGGGCCGCATTTCCGGCACGGTCTCTCGCGACATCACGTACGGCGCGCGAAGCTATATCGCGATCCGCCCAAGCGATCAGTGCGATCTCATCGGCCTCGCGGATCCTTCTCAGCGATCCGGCCCTGGCAACGACGGCACGCCTTTCCGGTTCGGTCAGCGATGGCAAAAGTGCCGCGAGCTCATAATGGTGGCCGAGATCGCGTAGATCGCGGTGGACCTGATTTGCAAGGTCGTGCGCCGCATCACGGAGCAGTCGAAGCATGTTTTGTGCCGGATCGTCCGGTTCATAAGCGCATTCGCTGCCGTCGTCCGCGATAAAACGTGAAACTGACCCGTGCTGGCCGACCGGCTTTATCGCTCCGATGATCTTGGGCAGCGGAGCGAGGCCGGCCAGTGCCCGCAACGTCGTATTTATTTGGGCCTTTCCGCCATCGAGGAGCAGGATGTCCGGCGGCGGCCTGTGTAATTGCGATAGACGCTCGTGGACCGCGTGTGCCATCGCGGACGTTTCGCTTGATTCCGGCGAAATGTGAAACTCGTATTCTTCGGGCACGAAATCGCCGTTCTCCCACACTGACGAGGCGGCGACGAAACTTGTCCCGGAAATATGGGCGACGTCGAAAGCCTCGACGCGGACGGGAAGCGACCCGAGCTTGAAAAGCCGCCGCAGTTCGCCGCTTATCTGTCGGGCCGTCGACTTTGATTTCACGAATTCCAGCTCGTTCTCGGCCCATGTCACCCTGAGAGCTCTAACCGAAGTTATTCGCTGACGCGAGGCACTGGTCACCGAGATGACAGCCTGCCGACCGAAACGCTCTGTAAACTCGGCGATCAGCTGTTTTCGCCGCTCGAAATTGAGCGAAACGCGTATCTCTTTTGGTAAGTGAAAACGGTAGAACGACGCCACGATCCGCTCGAGGGCTTCGTGCGGAGCAAGTCCGCCGCCGGGCGGCAGTTTGAAGACCTTTCGTCCGAGAACGTGGCTGCCGCGCTGCGACACGAGATAAATGAAGCTGCCGGCGGCCGTTTCGTCGGCGTCATAGGTGTCGACCGTATCGTCCAGCCAGACGTTGAGCCGCGGGTTCGCCCAAAGATCTTCCACCGCGAAAAGGATGTCGCGCCAGCGGGCGGCGGACTCAAAGTCGAGGCCCTCGGAGCTTTCGTCGATCCTTCGCTTTAGGGCGCGCCGCAGCTCGGGCCGCCAATTTGCGAGGAAGAGTCGGGCCAAGTCGACCAATTCCGCGTATTCGTCTTGGCCGCAGATCGCCGTGACGCAGGGAGCGAGGCACCGCTTGAGATAATATTGAGTGCACGGCACCGTAAAACTCCCGTCGATCGCGATGTCACAGCTTCGCAGGCGAAAGGTGCGATTAAGAAAATCGATGAGAATTCGGACGGATGTCTTGGTCAGGAACGCGCCAAAATATTCGGCGTCCTCCTCCTCGATCACGCGAGTGGCGAGAATGCGCGGGAAGGTTTCTGCTGTGATCTTAAGGTGCGGGTACAGATCGCCGCCGTCTTCGGAAAAATCGCTTACTGTTCGGTCGTTCTTCATGTAACAGCGGATTGGTATGCATCGAGCATCTCATAAATGGTGTCGAGCGAATCCGCATCGCGAACGGTCTTGTCGGTGCGCCACCGCAGTATTCGCGGGAACCTGACGGCAACACCTGATTTGTGACGCGTCGAACGGTTGAGAGCTTCGAATCCGAGCTCGAACACCAGTTCGGCTTTAACGCTCCGAACCGGCCCGAATGTCTCGAGCGTATTTTCGCGGACGAAACGGTCAACTTTCCGGATCTCGGCGTCCGTCAATCCTGAATAAGCCTTGGCAAACGGCACTAGTTCGTCGCCCTTCCACACGGCAAAGGTGTAATCGGTGTAAAGATTGGACCTCTTCCCCGAGCCCTTTTGAGCATAGATGAGGACGGCGTCGACGGTGAGCGGGTCGATCTTCCATTTCCACCAGTCGCCGCGATGTCGGCCGACGCGGTATGCTGACGTACGATGTTTGAGCATGAATCCCTCGACACCGAGGCTGCGGCTCTGTTCACGCGTTTTGGCAAGGTCCGTCCAATCGGCGGAGTCGACCGAATCGGTGATGCGAAAGACCTCGCGGGCGTTGGCGGGCAGCTCGGCCACTGTCTTTTCTAAGAATTCGCGTCGCGTGCGAAATTCGAACGGCCTTATATCGCGGCCCTCGTATTCGAGAAGGTCGTAGCACTGAAGTACCGCCGGTATTTCAGCGAGAAACTTTGCCGAAAGGTTCTTGCGTCCGATCCTTTTCTGAAGTTCCGTGAACGGCATTACGCGGCCGTCCCTCCAGGGAAGTATCTCGCCATCAAGTACAGTGCCGTTATGCAACTCTCGCGCCGCTGCCTCGATCTCGGGAAAACGCTCGGTAATGAGGTCTTCGCCGCGTGACCAGATAAAGACCTCATCCTTTCGCTTGATGACCTGGGCACGAATGCCGTCCCATTTCCATTCAGCCTGCCAGTCGGCGACGCTGCCGAGATCCTCGGGCGGAAAGTCGATCTGGTGCGCAAGGTGAAATGGGAACGGACGCGAGATCGGGGTTTCGTCCGCTTCCATCTGCGGGTCGAGAAGCTCTCTGAAAAAATCTGAGCTCGGTGTCCATTCACCCATCAAACGGTGCGCGAGAACGTCCGTCGGCAGCTCTGATAGCTGCGACAACGCCCTGACGACGAGCAACTGCGAAACGCCGACTCGAAAGGCTCCGGTGATCAGCTTGTTGTAGACGAGACGCTGTGAGTAATTCATTCTGGCCCATGCGTCCGTCACGGCCTCTTTCTGAATTTCGTTCTCGGCTCCGCGGAGCGGCAGAAGCTGGTTCTCGACGAGGATGTTTAGCGGTGTCTCGTCGGTGTGACTATTATTTGGCAAAAGAAGCGCCATCGTTTCAGCGCTGTCGCCGACCGTGTCGCGTGACTCGGCAAACAGCCACTCGGGCACGCCCGAAAGCTCGAGCGACCATTCGCGGAGCAGTTTGGACGGCACGATCTGCCGCGGCTTACGGCCGGACAGGAAATACAATGCCCATGCCGCGTCATTCGGAGCCGCATTTTCGAAATAGAATCGCATCGCCTCGACCTTTTCGTTCGTCTTGTTGGTTTGATCGAGTTCGACGTAGAGTCCAGTAAAGAGCTTCATCGGCTTCGATCTCCTTCTTCGTCGGCGAAATCGGCGGAGTCATCGTCACCCACAAATTTTGTCTTCAGCGGCTCGGCGCGGGTGCCCGTTTCGTTCAGATATCTGACGACCTCTTCGGAAAAGCCGTGTGTGACGTAAACCGTATCTGCCTCAGCCGAACGGATCGCTGTGAGCAGTTCCGGCCAGTCGGCGTGATCGCTCAACACAAATCCGCGGTCGATGGCTCGCTGCCGCCGCGCTCCGCGTACCATCATCCATCCCGAGGCAAAGCCCGTAGACTGCGGGCCAAACCTCCGAAGCCACGTCGAGGCCTGAGCCGACGGCGGTGCGACGATGAGTGAGCCGGCGAACTCTTTCTTATTGGTGACATTGCCTGCATAGGTTGTCCGCGGAAGGTCGATGCCAGCTTCGCGATACGCTTCGGTTAGCCGCTCGACGGCTCCGTGCGTAAAGATCGGCCCGATCGAACGATCGATGCCGTTCAGGACACGCTGTGCCTTCCCGAGCGAATATGCAAAGATCACTGACGCACGCCCACGTTCCTGATTGCGTCGCCACCAGTCGCTCATCTCGCCAAAAACCTCCGAGGGCGGCGGCCAACGATATATTGGCAGGCCGAACGTCGCTTCGGTAATGAAGTAATTGCATCTTATGGGTTCGAACGGCGTGCATGTCGCGTCGGGCGTCAACTTGTAATCGCCCGAAACGACCCACACTTCGCCTTTGTATTCGATCCTCGCCTGCGCCGAGCCGAGAATATGGCCGGCTGGGTAAAACGACACGCTTACGCCGTTTATCAAGCGCTCATCGCCGTACGGCAGCCCTTCGATCGTCGATTCGGGGTCGAGTCGAATACGAGCGAGCTGCTCGCCTTCTTTGGCGACAAGATATCTACGGCTGCCGCGATATGCATGATCCGCATGAGCGTGGGTCAGAACAGCTCTATCGACCGGCTTCCATGGATCGACGTAAAAATCGGCGCGTTTGCAATAAAGCCCGCGAGCCGTGAGGGTTATCAGACCGCCTTTTTTCATTTGTCTACTCTATTGAATCGCTGCAGAGTCATTAATGACCTATTTTACAACAGTTGCGCGGGACGTTTGTCGTCGACCGAACATCGGCAGCGTGATTTAGGCGTTCTGACGCGAAGATGGTGACAACGCCTTATCGCCCGCTTAAACTTCGGGGTCTCTTGACGCCGGAACCAAAAATAAATTTTGGTTGATTAATCACACGCAAAGCGTCAAGATATCGGCTGACACCCTCGCGCTTTCAAATTTAAGTTCATATGTTAAAACTTATCGCAATTATTAGCCTGCTCGTCTCCGCCTCCGCGGCGCAGTCCGCCCCTCAAAAGATCGTTGACGCAGAACAGGCGTTTGCACGGCTTGCTGCTGAGAAAGGTACCAAAGCGGCCTTTCTGGCAAATATGACGGACGATGCCGTCGTATTCAACCCCGAGCGTGTCAATGCAAGATCGAATTGGAGCGGCCGTAAGGAGTCGACAGCACTTTTGACCTGGGACCCGAATTTCGCAGATATCGCCTCTAACGGCGCGATCGGATATACGACCGGCAATTGGGAGTATCGGCCTAAAGGAAAGGCGGACTCTCCGGTCGCGTTCGGGGATTTTGTCACCATCTGGGCCGGCCAGCCCGACGGAACCTATAAGTGGCTTATCGACATGGGGGTCTCTCACGATAAACCAGCGAAATATTCGACCGAGTGGACCGCTCCTAAATCTGATCACACGTCAAAATCGCCTACCGGCCTGAATGCCGCCACACAAGGGTTTGCCGAAATTGCATCAAAAAAAGGGCTTGCGGCGGCGTACAAGGCATTTGACTCCGACGACGTACGTTCGTACCGCGACGGCAAGTTTCCTTTCATCGGAAAAGCAACGGCTTTGGCACAAGCAACGGTCGAAGTTGGAACTTTCGTGATGGAGACGGACGGAGCCCATCAAGCGGCGAACTTGGCATACTTGCTTACTCGATACACGCGAAGATCGCCGGACGGTAAGACCGAGAAGGGAAATACGCTGCAGATCTGGAAGTTTATCGGCGGTAAATGGCGTATCGTCCTCGATGTGATCAATCCAGTACCATCAAAATGAGGCCCGATCTTGAATTTCACGCTTGCCAATTGATCCCACAACCGACTACCTTCATCACGTGACAAATGTTAACCGCCGCGTTCGCGACATTCTAAAGATCGAATCCGAAGCGATAGCCGCCGCTGCCGAGCGGCTTGATGAAACGGCCATTGTGACTGCGGCGAACCTGCTGCTGGGCTGCACGGGCAAGGTCATTGTAATGGGCGTCGGCAAGTCCGGCGTTATCGCTCAAAAGGTCGCTCAGACTCTGACGAGCACGGGTACGATCGCCGTTTTTGTTCATCCATCGGACGCGATGCACGGCAGTCTCGGCGTGATCGTCCGCGGCGACGTCATGATCGCCCTCAGCAACTCGGGCGAGACGGATGAACTGCTCGCGCTATTGCCCGCGCTTTCGGCCCGTGGAGTTTCGCTGATATCTATCGTCGGTAATATCGCTTCGACCCTCGCGGGCCGTTCGGACGCCGTCCTTGACGCCTCGGTCGACAAAGAAGCTTGCCCGCTGAATCTCGCTCCGACCGCGTCGACCACTGTGGCATTAGCGATCGGCGATGCTCTCGCGATGTCGTTAATGGAGGCAAAAGGGCTCACGGCAGCCGATTTTGCCGCAAATCATCCGGCAGGACGTTTGGGTAAACGGCTCACGCTCACCGTCGCGAGTCTGATGCATCCAAGTCCAAATATTGCTCCGACGGCGGGCTGGCTCGACGTCGTCGCCAAGATCTCTGACTTCGCTCTCGGTGCCGTTAACGTGGTCGATGAAGCGGGACGGCTGGTTGGAATTGTGACGGACGGCGATCTTCGGCGGACCATCGGGCGAACTGATATAGCGGATCTTCCGAGCCTGAACGCAGCAGCCATGATGACTGCGAACCCGATCTCGGTGCCGCCGGAAATGCTTGCTTACGACGCACTGCAATTGATGGAAGATCGACCTTCGCAAATTTCGGTACTTCCAGTCGTTGGGCCTAACGGCGTGGCGGTCGGCCTCTTGCGGCTTCACGACGTCGTACGGTCGGGCCTGTAAGGACACGTTATAAACCAACGCGACGCCTGCCCGCATCATCCGATACGTCGAGACTGAAGCGTATCGCCGAAGTTAAAAGGTCGATCGACGAGAGATTTGAGTATGTACAAAAAAGCATTGGCCGCCTGTTTAGCGGGTTTTTTCTTAGTATCCGCCGCCACGGCTCAGAAGGCGGAAGTGACGATCAGCCTCAACGAAGCTTTCTTTGACGCTCTGCTTGATTCGGTCTACCAAAATTACGATCCGCCTGAATTTTCCGTTTCGCAACTCGCTCCGTTCGGATCCGGCGAAGAGACGGCGTTGATCAGCGACGAATTTCACCGGGACGGCCGGTTTTCGCTCGGCGGCCCGTCCGAAGGTTCAAGCGGCAATAACGCAGGGTTGTGCCCGGACACGGTCAGGATCCTCCGGGAAATGAATGGCGTTCGGACGGCCGTCAGATTTCGAGAGGGTAAGTTACTCGTGCCGTTCGCGTTCAGCGGCAACTATAATCCGCCATTTATCGGCTGTGTTGAGTTTGCGGGCGTCGCTGAGACCAATATTGATCTCGAATTCGATCAGGCCGGCCAGCGGCTGATTGGACGGGCTCACGTACTAAACGTCAACCTCAATGGTTCAGCCGGCGTCGGCGGAACGCTGATCGCCAAGATGATCCAGGGATCGATAGATAAAAAGCTAAATCCGATCGAGGTATTTCGGCTCGACAAGCTCTCATTTTCGATCCCGATCCAGAACACGGGCAGTATCCGCATGAAAGCAATTTCGGCAACACCTGAGATCGTTGGCGACAGCCTTAACGTTCGCATTGCTTACGAATTCCTAAAAGGCTAGAGTCGGTTCGGCGGATGCACCCGAAATCGTGCCTTCAGTTCCCGAAATCGTATTTGTTTGTTCCACTTAGGTGCAAAACGCTAGGTTTCCGGTATTTGTGGACTGTGGAACGCGCTTTGCAGATGAAGTTGTAGGACGAACACGAATTTCGCCCTTATCGTTGGTTTAGGGGGAGTTTATGAAAAACACATTTAAGAACAGGATCGCAGTGGCGGGTTTGGCAATAGCGTCAGTCGGCATATTTGCCGTTAGTGACGTTTCCGCGCAGCGCAGCAGGAATGGTCAAGGACTCGAGGAACAACACACTCAGCAGAAGCAGAAGACCGACCGTCAGAGTACGAACGCCAAGGCCGCTCAGGACCAGAGCCGCCGTCAAGCCGATGACGGTGCCCGCCGACAGCAGCAGGACCAAGCTCGACAACAGCAACAGCAACAGCATCAAAGGCAGCAGCAGGTTCAGGAACAGCAGCGACAGCAGCGCGATTCCCAGATCCAGCAGGCACAGCAGCGTCGTCAAGTTCAAGAGCAGCAGCAACAGCGCGATGCTCAACTTAATCAGTCACGACAGCAGCGGCAGGTCCAGAATCAGAATGAGCAGCAGCAGCGTGATTACCAGTTAAATCAGGCACGGCAGCAGCGACAGGTCCAGAATCAAAACACTGTCAATACGGCGCGGCAGTCGCAGCAGGACGCTTGGCGTCAGCAACAGCAGGGTACTCGTCAGGTCACGACGCAGCGTGGGACGAACGACCGCAATATGCAGATCGATCGAAACATGCAGCAGCAGCTGCGTGCTGAAAGATTGAACCAGTATAATCAGCAGTACAGATCTTGGCAGAACCTGAGGCAGTCTCGAGAACTGCAGCTTCGACAGGAGAATCGACGTCAGTACCTGCAGTATCAGCAGCGATACTGGGATCAGATACGTCGAGACCAATTAAGGCTCGAGCAAGCTCGATATTACGATAATGTCTATAACAATTATCGATACAATCGCGGCGGCAGCTACTACTACACGAGCCAGTATGGTGCTCAGATGCTTCGGCAGTCGATCGACAACGGTTACCAGGAAGGATTTTATGCCGGACAGGCGGATCGAAACGACGGATGGGGCTACGATTACACTGATTCCTTTGGGTATCAGGACGCATCGCTCGGTTATGACAGTTATTATGTCTCGATGGGTGACTACAACTACTACTTCCGGCAGGGATTTCAGCGTGGTTACGAGGACGGTTACTACTCGCGGTCACGATACGGAAGCTATTCAGGCGGACGTTATTCGATCCTCGGAACGCTTGTCGGATCGATACTCGATATAGTCGCTAATTAAATATCGCCGTGAGACGGTTCTACGGGCCTCATTCGCTCAAAGGCGGATGAGGCCTTTTTGCGCCGGACGGAGGGGACGTTTATCAGTCAAAGATGCACTATCGGCCAATATCTACTATCCTTACAACAATGAAAGCTCCGCTAGTCGCCATAATTGGCCGGCCTAATGTAGGGAAATCCACCTTGTTCAACCGTCTTGTAGGGTCGCGAAAAGCGATCGTTGGCGATGAGCCCGGCATTACGCGCGACCGGATGTTCGGCGAAGTTGACTGGAAGGCCAAGACGTTTCGGCTGGTCGATACCGGCGGCATCGTTCCCGATGACGACGCAATAATTCCGACAAATATTTTCAAGCAGGCATCGGCCGCGATCGCCGAGTCAGTCGCGATCATATGGGTTCTGGATTCGCGTGCCGGCGTGACGCCGCTCGACGAGGAACTGGGCGTTTTACTACGGAATACAGGAAAGCCGGTCGTGATCGCTGCAAATAAATGTGAGTCGCGAACGGTCGAGAACGAGGCCGGTGAATTTTATCAGTTCGGCTTCGAGATGTCTCCGATCTCGGCGGAACATGGTACGGGCATCGGCGACCTGCTGGACATGGTTTTTGAACACCTCGAGTTCGAGATCGAAGTCCCGGAAGAGGAAAAGGAGCGAGAGATCAAGCTTGCGATCATTGGCAGGCCCAATGTCGGAAAATCATCGCTATTGAACCAGATCCTCGGTGAGGAACGCGTTATCGTGTCGCCGATCGCGGGCACTACACGTGATGCGATCGACACGCATTTGACAGTGGATGGAAAGGACTATTTGCTCATCGACACAGCCGGGATTCGTCGAAAAGGCAAGACCACTGAGATGTCCGAAAAGCTTTCGGTGATAATGGCACGCAAAGCGCTCGAACGTGCGGACGTAGCCGTGATCGTCATTGACGCTGTCGAGGGCGTCACCAATCTCGACGCTAATATCGCGGGATATGCAGTCGATTCGGGATGTTCTGTCATAATAGTTGTCAATAAATGGGACGCGCTCGAGGAAAAAGAGACGAATACCATCTACGAATTTGAGCGGACTCTACGCATGGCGATGAAGTTCCTCGATTGGGCACCGATCGTAACGATCTCGGCCCTGACGGGACAGCGTGTCACAAAGATCCTGCCGCTCGTTGCTCAGGCCCATGCTGCCCGCAACCTTAGGATTCTAACTTCGCGTCTTAACAAGTTTTTTGAGGATTCGATCTCACAGCCCAAGGGCGGCACGGCTCCGGCGCCGGTCAAAGGCGGATTTACACGGCTAAAGGTCCAGTTTCTCACGCAGGCTGGCATTCGACCGCCGCTATTTATTCTGTTTACCTCGGGCGGCAGCAAAGCAGGATTGCATTTCTCGTACCTTCGATACATTGAGAATCAATTGCGGGCCGAATTTGAATTTTTCGGCACTCCGATCCGGCTCGTTGAGCGCCACAAACTTCGCGAAAAGCGCGTGCCTAAGTAATGTGCATTTGAATAACCTGCATAATTCGATAAAATTTCCGTTTCGCTGTAGTTTCAGATCTTGATGGAAGTCCTACTTTTAGCATTTCGATTAATACTTGCGGGCATTTTCGGAATCGCCGCTGCTGCGAAATTCGCGGACCTCGGCGGTTCGCGAAAGGCCATGTCCGATTTCGGAATGCCGTCGTCGTTAACTCGACCGATCTCGATCGCACTCCCAATCGCAGAAGTGCTTATATCGGTATTTCTCCTTTTCCTCCAAAGCTCCTGGTTCGCGGCATTGGCGGGAGCGGTTCTGTTAACCGTATTTATCGCCGGCATGGCCAATCAGATGATCAAGGGCAATGCTCCTGACTGCCACTGCTTTGGCCAACTGCATAGTGAACCCGTCAGCTACAAAAGCCTGATCCGCAACCTTGTATTTCTGGCGCCGGCGGTTGTCCTGCTCGTATCGGGCCCGAGCGGGCAGGGAATCAGTGCAACCAGTATGAATATTGAGGTCACACAGCTATTCGCAGTTCTTATCGGGACGGCCATGCTCGCGGCCGCAGTTTTTTATTTACGCAAGATCTCGGCGCAGCAAACCCAGATCTTGCGGCGGATCGAACTTCTTGAGCTAATTTCCCGCGATGGCGAGCATATCCAACGGCAGGACGCCGGCGATCCACGTGACGGACTGCCTATTGGCGCTCCGCTGCCCGATTTCGCTCTGCCAATGATCGACGGCGGCATTTTTTCTCGGTTGGAACTGTTGCAAGCCGCAAAACCCACGATCATGTTCTTTGTTAGTCCCACGTGCTCGCCGTGCAAAGCATTGGCAGCAAACTTTGACGAATGGGAAACAGAACTCGGCGGTCGCGTCAACTTTGTCTTCGTCAGTTCAGGAGAAGCGGACGACAACCGTAACAAATTTGGAAGCGGGACGAGTCGGACCGTTTTGCTGCAAAAAGAAAGGGAATTCGCCGAGGCTGTTCACGCAAAGTGGACGCCGACAGCGTTGTTCACTGACACACACGGAAAGATCGCAAGTCATGTCGCGACCGGCGACATGGCGATCATCGAACTGATCGACAGGGTACGGGCCAGCGACCTTTCGCAGGAATACCTCCATTTTACCTCTGCCGGATCTAACGGAATCGCTTCAAAGGCGGAACTTGGATCGGTCGTACCGTCGTTTTCAGTTAATGCTATAAACGGCGAGAACGTTTCGTCTGAGGGCCTGCACGGCAAGTCCACCCTCATCACATTTTGGAGCCCGACATGTCCGCACTGCGTCAAGATCATTGACGAGATCAAAGAATGGGATCTCGCGAAACGGCCCGACGAACCGGCACTTGTGCTTTTTTCTGACGGTGACCCTGAAGTCCACAGAGCCATCGGGCTTCGCTCGCCGATCATTCTGGACAAGGATTTCGCCCTTGCCGCAACACTCGGCATGTACGGCACGCCCTCCGCGATACTGGTGAATGAAGAAGGGAAGTTCGCCTCCGAGATCGCGATCGGAGCACCAAATATCTGGGCCCTGATCGGGAGAAATTAGCGTCGCCATATCGCTGTAAATTATGACGCGCCCTATCGACTGGAAAGTAATCGCCCAAGACGGCGAAGCGCGCAGCGGTATTCTGCGGACGCGGCGATCGGTGATCGAAACACCTGTCTTCATGCCCGTCGGAACGCAGGGAACGGTAAAAGGCGTTCGCTTTGAATGGCTTGAGAACGAGATGGATGCGAGGATCATCCTCGGTAACACGTACCATCTCTTCTTAAGACCGGGAGTCGAAACCATTCGGCACCTTGGCGGCCTTCACAAATTTTCGACATGGGGCCGCTCTTTGCTGACGGACTCTGGCGGGTTTCAGGTCTTTTCGCTTACGGATCTGCGAAAGCTAAGTGAGGAAGGTGTAGAGTTTCGTTCACATCTGGATGGCAGCAAACAGTTCCTGTCGCCGGAGGTCTCAATGGAGATCCAGGCGGCCCTCGGTGCCGAGATCGTCATGGTCTTTGACGAATGCCCGCCGGGCGACGCGGGATTTGAAGCGACAAAAAAGAGTCTTGATCTCACTGTTCGATGGGCAGCACGTTCTAAGGCGAAATTTGACGAATTGCAGCTGAGCAGAGCCGATCTGGGCCACTTGGCCGCGGACGGACTCAGTGGTGATCAGGCTCTATTCGGCATCATTCAGGGAGCAGGGCACCTTAACCTCCGCAGTGAAAGCCTCGATCGCACGACAGAGATCGGATTCGACGGTTACGCTATCGGCGGACTAAGCGTTGGCGAAGAAAAATCGGTCATGTACGAGGTACTCGATCATCTTGCTCCGGGAATGCCGGCGGAGGCACCTCGTTATTTGATGGGCGTCGGGACGCCTGAGGACCTGATCGAAGGCGTAAATTGCGGCGTCGATATGTTCGATTGCGTCATTCCAACGCGAAACGGCCGAACCGGGAGCGCGTTTACTTCAAGGGGAAAGTTGAACATTCGAAACGCGAAGTTCGCTCGCGAAGAAGGGCCGCTCGATCCTGACTGTCCGTGTTCGGTATGTGGCCGATACTCGCTGGGGTATTTACGGCATATGTATCAGGCCGGCGAGATGAACGCTGCGATCATGATCTCGCATCACAATCTCGCATTCTTTTTGGAGACGATGAAACGAGCACGAGCGGCGATCAAGGTGGGAGCCTTTCAGACATTTAGACACGAGTTTTTACGACGTTTAGGTGAGAAGGACTAACTTGTAGTTTGATAAACAGTGCCATAATGTATACTATTGCCTTTTTGTCTTTCGCAGTATCAAAACCGATGAACAACTTACTCATGTTTTTCCAAGGCGATGCAGCCGGCGGCGGCAGTATCTTGTGGGCGATCGCACCGTTTGCCGCGATGTTCGGCATTTTTTATTTTCTCGTCATTCTTCCGCAAAAACGCCAAAAACAAAAACTGCAGGAAATGATCGGCGAATTGAAAATAAATGATGAAGTTGTCACGAATGGAGGCCTCATTGGTCGTATTAAAGAAGTTCGGGACACGAGCTTTATCATCCAGAGTGCGGAGAAATCATTTTTAGAGGTCGGCAAGAGTGCCGTGGTCGGTAAAAAACCTGAATAAATAGCAGGACTAAAGTTACACGTAATGAAGAATACTGGTTTGTGGATTAGGACGGGCATCATCATCGCGATCACGGTCGCTGGCTTTTACCTCGTATTTGGGCCGCGCCGCTTGCCCAACGCGAGCGATTTCACGCTGCAGGGCATCAAGGACAATCTGGCGCAGAATATTACGCTCGGCCTCGATCTTAAGGGCGGGTCGCATCTCGTGATGCGTGTGAAGACCGACGATTACCTCAAAAAGCTGACCGAGAACAATGCTCAGGCTGCATTGAGCACGCTGCAAGAGGCAAAGCTCGAGGTCGCATCGAATAATACCGTGGCGGAAACCGGCAATTATACCATTTCGCTGACGATGGCCGACGGCACCGACCTTCAACAGGTCGTCGACGCGGTCAAGAAAAAGGTCGATGTAACACAATGGACCGAAAATCGGAGCGGAAACACAGTATCCTGGTCGCTGCCCGGAGCAACACAGAATGTGCTTAAGGACCAAGCCGTCGAGCAAGCCTTAAAGATCATCGAAAGCCGAATCAACGCTTTTGGCGTCAAGGAGCCGACGCTTCAGCGAATGTCGAAGTCGTCGGGTCAGATCCTGCTTCAGATGCCGGGAGTTGAAGACCCAGAGCGCGTTAAAAAACTTATCGGTGCGGATTCGAACCTGGCATTGATGAAGATCGTCAGTGCCGCGAGTCCAGCGCCTGTAACAACATATCCTACGGAAGAGGCAGCCAAGCAATCACTTGGCGGAGTTGTACCGCCCAATCGCAAGGTCTTGCCTTTCACCGAACGCGACGATGCGGCAAAGGCCCCGGACGCAGCGACGGCGCCGAAAAAGCCGTCGCAGTTCGTCGTTGTCGAATATCCGGCAGTCGTCGATGGCAGCGAACTTCGTGATGCGGCGGCTGTCTCGAGAACTGGCGGCCAGGGTGACTACCAGATCACGTTCAGCTTCAAACCGTCCGGAGCTCAAAAGTTTGGTGAGTGGACCGGCAAGAACATCAATAATTATATGGCCGTCGTCCTTAACGACGAGGTCAAGTCCGCCGCGTTCATTAAATCGCAGATATTTGACTCTGGTGAGATCTCAGGCAAGTTTTCCAAGGTTACGGCCGAGGACCTTGCTCTGACACTCAAATCGGGAGCACTTCCGGCACAGATCGAATATCAGGAAGAGCGTACCGTCGGTCCGAGCCTCGGAGCCGA
The DNA here is from genome assembly GCA_040005135.1 of Acidobacteriota bacterium. GTDB lineage: Bacteria > Acidobacteriota > Blastocatellia > Pyrinomonadales > Pyrinomonadaceae > OLB17. Next base: position 22,566 of record JBDTZO010000190.1, read on the forward strand.
CTCGATCCGCGCAGGAGTCGAAGCATCGCTTGGCGGCCTGGTCTTCGTCATTCTGTTCATGCTCTTTTATTATCGCGGTTCCGGCATTAATGCCGTCGTCGCGTTAATTCTCAATATGGTACTTACCATTGCCGCGCTAGTGATGATCAAATCGACTCTCACTCTGCCGGGTATCGCAGGACTGATCCTAGGTATTGGTATGGCTGTCGACTCGAACGTACTCATCTTTGAACGTATTCGAGAGGAATTGCGGCTCGGGCTGCCGATCCCTAAGGCGATCAGCGTCGGCTTTGACATCGCATTTATTACGATCATCGATACGCACATCACGACGATCATCTCGTCGGTGATCCTGTACATGTTCGGCTCGGGGCCGATCAAGGGATTTGCTGTCACGCTTATCCTCGGCCTGTTGATCAATCTTTTTACAGCGGTATTCGTATCGAAGACCATTTTCAATTGGGAAATGAACCTTAGACCGAACATGCCGCGTTTGAGCATCTAGTTTGGGTGGAAATTAACCGGAATCGTAGCAAGCAATGTTTAATTTATTTCAGAATATTCACATCGATTGGCTCGGCAAACGCAAGATCTTTATCGGCTTTTCGATATTTATCATGCTCGCAGGTCTATTTTCCGCCCTTGGGCGTCAGGCTATGCCGGGCGGGACGGAAGCGTTTAACTTAGGCGTCGACTTTAAGGGCGGGACCATCGTGACCGCGAAGTTTCGTTCGCGGCCGACTGACGACGATCTGCGTGGTGCCCTTAATAAAGCCGGCATCTCCGACCCTGTTATCCAGTCGTCAACGAACAAGCCCGATGAAGCGTTGATCAAGATCCCGCTTCTCGAAGCCGGACCGGATGCGAGCGAGCAACAGCAGAAAGAGCAGGTTCAAACGGGTCGAATGGCCGTTAAAGGAGCACTCGACACCTTCGGTAGAGAGGCTGACGGCGAAACTACACTTGAATCAAATCCAGATGCTGCGTATAAGATCGTCGGGACCGACTCCGTCGGAGCGATCGCTGGGTCGCAACTGCGAAATCAGGCGGTCACGGCAACCTTGCTCGGGCTCGTCGGAATCCTGCTGTTCATTGCATTTCGTTACGACTGGACCTATGCGGCTGGAGCTGTTCTGGCGGTGTTCCACGATGTATTAATGGTGCTCTCGTTCTTTTCGATATTTCAGTGGGAGATCAATCTTACGGTGATCGCCGCGGTTCTGACGATCGTGGGATTCTCAGTCAATGACTCGATCGTCATTTTCGACCGCGTCCGCGAAAACATTCCGCTGCATCGGGCCGATTCACTCTTTAAGATCACGAACGACTCTATCAACCAGACACTTTCACGAACGATCATCACCGCAGGCCTGGTTATCCTGTCGGTTCTATCTCTGGTCTTGTTCGGAGGCGAGGTGCTTAGAAGCTTTTCATTGGCCCTTCTGGTCGGCCTTACGCTCGGCACATACTCGACGATCGCAATTGCCAGCCCCATCGCGATATGGTGGCAGGGAAAGCTAGGTGGAGCGAACGTCAAAGAGGTTCTGGTGCCCGAAATGGGCGAAAAAATGGCGTCTGCATCGCGTCGTTCGGTTACACGCCGGCCCGTAACGCGATAGTCGTTAAGTCCGCTACGTAAAGAAGTGTAAAATTGTTCCATTGTTGTTGAAAATACAGTGGTTAATCTTGACTTTCCGAATCGAAACTTTTAGACTCTCATCGTTGCTGGTCAATTTAAGTTTTTTGTCTGCTCGTTTCGGCGTTATCGCTGTGTGCGTTGCTCGGAGGTGGCTGAACTATTTGCTGAGTTGGCAAGCGAAGTCCTCCCATCCGCTCTTGATAGAATGCGTTAATACGTTCGGAAGCAGACAGTTGCCCCGGTTGAGATAGTCGTACTATTTGACGTACGGCTACAACGGGATATTTCTTTATCACATCTAAAGTTTAGTAACCCTTGACCTTCATTGGCACCGAAAAAAGGGAGGAAGTAAAATGTTAGATC
>JBDTZO010000108.1:0-2210 GCA_040005135.1 Acidobacteriota bacterium
ACAAACAGATCAGGCACCAAACACAAGATGAAAGCCAAAAACATAGATACGCTCAACCGCTCGCTAGTCACGGCTCACTGGAGCGGCCGTTTGAATAAAGATCTATGTAAAGCTATTCTTTTTATTAGCTTTACCGGAGGAAAATGATGATCGAAAAGGGCGTGGACGTGGCTCCCGCAGATGGAAAATTGGGCATCTTGCTGGTCGGGCTAGGTGCTGTCAGCACGACGCTGGTTGCCGGTGTCGAGGCGATCAAACGGGGTATTGCGCAGCCAGTCGGCAGCCTGACGCAGATGGGCACGATCCGTCTGGGCAAGCGGACCGACAACCGCAGCCCAAGGATCAAGGATTTTGTCCCGCTCGCTTCGCTCGACGACATTGTGTTTGGTGCGTGGGACATATTCCACGACAACGCTTTCGACGCAGCGATGCACGCCGGCGTGCTGGACAAGGACCTGCTCAATCAGGTTTCCGAACAGCTTGCATCCCTCAAGCCGATGTCCGCCGTCTTCGAGCAAAATTACGTCAAACGCCTGCATGGCGACAACGTCAAAACGGGCAGCAAGATGGAGCTGGCCGAGCAGTTAATTGAAGACATCGCACGATTTAAGACTGAAAAGGGCTGCTCGCGGCTCGTGATGGTATGGGCGGCGTCAACCGAAATATATCTCGAGGCGTCAGAGGTTCACGAGACGATCGAGGCATTTGAAAAAGGCCTTTACGACAGCGATCCGCTGATCGCACCGTCGATGATCTACGCCTATGCCGCGATCATGTCGGGCGTACCATTCGCCAACGGAGCTCCAAATCTCGCGGTCGATATTCCGGCCCTGACGAGGCTCGCCGAGGACAAACGCGTGCCCATTTGCGGCAAGGACTTCAAGACCGGCCAGACTCTGATGAAGACCATTCTGGCTCCGGGGCTGAAATCGCGAATGCTCGGGCTCGACGGCTGGTATTCGACCAACATTCTCGGCAACCGCGACGGAGAGGTGCTCGACGATCCCGAGAATTTCAAGACGAAAGAGGAGTCCAAGCTCTCAGTGCTCGAACACATTTTCCAGCCCGAGGTCTATCCCGAGCTCTACAAGGATTTTTCGCACGTCGTTCGCATCAATTATTATCCGCCCCGCGGAGATAACAAAGAGGGCTGGGACGCGATCGATATCTTTGGCTGGCTGGGCTACAAGATGCAGATCAAGATCGATTTCATGTGCCGCGATTCGATCCTCGCCGCGCCGCTCGCTCTCGATCTGGCCATATTCATGGACCTCGCCCAGCGTGCCGGCATGCGCGGTATTCAGGAATGGCTATCGTTCTATTTCAAAGCCCCGCAGACCGCTCCGGGCCTGTATCCAGAGCACGATCTGTTCATCCAGCTAATGAAGCTCAAAAACACGCTCCGCCACATGCGCGGCGAGGAACTGATCACGCACCTCGGGCTGGAATATTACGATTGATCGAACATTATCGATGGCGGGTGACGATGGTCGAAAGATCCTCGCCATATCTCGGGACCAAAAAGGAATGTCAAGAATATTACGGATATACATCAATATGTCGAGATAAATTATGTTGGTATTTTTTGATTGCACGCAAACTGTATATTATGTTATTCATTAGGATGGTATCGATCTGTCGGGGTCGGTGCCGGTCCTCTGGGCTTACCCTTCCAACATCTAAAGTCCAGCCAACGTGCAATCCTTTGAAATCATCAGTATATCGACTGAGCTGCCGCTCTATATGATCGGCAAAGTATTGAAAAACAAGCGTCTTGGGATAGGCGGGAAAGCAATTTTTCCGTCCGGGAGATAAGGCAATGAAAGAGGAAACGGCAAAGAAAAGAGAAACAATGGAGAAAGGGATCCTGCTCGATCCCGACCGCAAGAGTCCTCGGGCCGCTGAGTTCGAAGACAAGCTTTCGGCTCAGATCGTCGGCCAGGAACGTGCGGTCCGCCGCATGAGCGGCCTGTTTCAGATCTATCTCGCAGGGATGAATAATCCGTCGCGGCCCATCGGGACGATGCTTTTTCTCGGGCCGACCGGCTCGGGCAAGACGCGCGTCGTCGAGGCGGCATCCGAGGTGCTCTTTAACGAACCGCACACGGTCGTCAAGATCGACTGTGCCGAATTCCAGCATTCGCATGAGATCGCAAAGCTGATCGGCTCGCCTCCGGGATACCTCGGCCATCGCGAAACTTCGCCGATGC
>JBDTZO010000122.1:0-23992 GCA_040005135.1 Acidobacteriota bacterium
AAAGGGCGAACTTTATGCTCGATGAACCAGCATTTATCGCCAGAATACGCTGACTTGCTTGTTCCATGGATTACCCCCTTGCAGGGATTATCATCTTATGCGTAAGTTCACCCGTGACGCCTAAAAGCACAAGCGCGTCCGAAAAAGAAGCAGTTATGATATTTCAAGGATCCTCCTAAATAACGAAAGGATGGCCCTCAATTCCGTGGTGCACCGTATTCGAAAGAGTGCCTTCGATCTTGCTCACGTCGTGCGGCTGGCCGTGGGCAATGACTAGGAATTTACCGGCTTTGATCTGTGTTTCATATTCGACGACACTGTCTTTCGGAATGCCCATGCCGTAGAGTCCTGCTCCCAGAGCACTCAGGCCGCCGACTACGACAGCGCCTTCCAAAGCGCCGATGATCCATCCAACGATCGGGCCTGCAAACAATAGAGGTCCAACGCCCGGAATAAAAAAGAAGGCTGAGCCGAAAAGCATTCCCCATAATCCGCCCCAGAATGCACCTCGCTTGCCCCATGCCATCATTCGGTCGCCGTTGTTGTAATATCCGACCACGTCTTCTTCCGAATGGAAATCCTGGCCAACGATAGACAGTTGTTTCATGTCGAAACCAGACTTCTGGATCTCAAGAACGGCCTTTTCCGCCTCTTCGTGGCTATCATAGACCGCGACAACCGAGCCTTTGGCCTGTGTTTGTGAATCATTCAAATTTTCTTTAATTAGTTCAGCTTGTGATTGCATTTTATCTCCCTTGATCTATTTCGTTTGGCACTGAGCCGCCTTCGTTATCCCATCTTTCCATAGCTTTTTCCTCGCTGCTCAGTGAGCTGCCTCAGTAATCGTTTGAAGTCCGTAGTGCTTATGCAGCCGAGTTTGATATTCGCGCGAGACCTCGGTGACTTTATCGTAATCGGGGCTCGTCTCGATCTGAGAGCGGGTCAGATCGACTGTGATCGTTCTTTCCGACCAGTTAAACTGACCGAGCGACATTGACGAGATCAAAACGTGTTTCCCGGGCAGCCAATTGCCGGTGTCCACACCGATATAACGGATCGACCAGTCGTCCATTTCCAGGAAAAAGTCTTCTACTTGTCCAAGGTCGCCATCCGTAGCGGTGATCGCGTATCTGGATATCTCCTGCATACTTCGCAGATGAACATTGGGCTCCAGTGCGGCGGAGGTTCCAGGTTCAATAGCAGATCTGACCATCGCTGAGGTCGCGTTTGCATGAGCGAGTTGCCCGGGGCTTAAATTCGGACGTTCATCCCAGTAGTACCTTGAGCCGTAATAATCCGAGACGATCTTCTCCATCTGACGCGAAACCGGTTTGTGTTTGTCAACGCCAGGACATTTTTCAACCTGGTCTTTTGTTAACGAAAGTCGAATTTCGCGTTTATCCCGATCAAGATGTGTGACAAACACCGGCGAGATCAAATTCTGTTTGCCTGTAAGCCAGTTTCCTGTATTGGCGACGACGTAGCGGACCACTAGATCCTGATCGTCAAAGTAGAACTCTTCAATATTTCCGATCTTGCTGTCGACGCCGATAATGTCGAAGCCCTTCAGATCATTTGCGCTTTGTAACATAGTTTCTCCTTCCATGGCGGACAACACATCAATTTGTCGTCGTCCGTTGTATTTGCTGAATTTGTGTTTTCTTGATGACCGCGCTCGTTCCCCTCCGGGGATGAGCCAGATTGAGTACCAGTGTCCTCGGAAGTGCGAAGTCGGGCCTTTGCCCTGCCCAGGTCGTACCTGCAGCGACTCCTGAAATCATGCGAGGGCTTTGGACAATTGCGAGGCGAACGTTACTTGCTTTTTCGTTGATGTCAGAGACTACCGGGACGGCTATCACAGATCCAACGGCGGCATTTTTAGGGGTGTTTATGGAGGCAAATACGAGGTAACCGATCGCGCAAATCGCAATTAAGGCCAACCTAATACTGTGTAACGAGAGAAGGGCTTTGAAAATTTTTACGATGATTCCACGCTTGCCATTCTAGTTACATTAGACTTGCGCGATATAGCTGCGCTCATAAAGTCCCCTTTTTACGTCCGGATGTCGGGGAAAGGCAAACGCCTCACAAAGTGAAGATCGACCATTACCCTCGTTCCGAACCGCCTGACTCTATCCAAACTGGTAAACACTACTGTGTTAAATGGTACACACCGAAAGGACACTGAGTTCCCATTCAATTGAAACAGGCTTACTTTCAATTTGACCAAAAACATTATGTGCTGTCGGTGTGCTAGCGCACAAAGCCGTTGATTCTAAATGGCCTCAGACAGATTCATGTATCGGAGCATAGACGCGGTCCTAAATTCCAAGTCCGACGCAACTATCGGTGGCGAGGCCTGTAGCCATCCATTGTCTTACTCACTCCCCATTTTTATATAGGTTATTTTTAGTTAGTGTTGTTCCCCCGAAGCGAAAGGACGTACTCGAACTCCGACGCGAGGTCCATATAGCAAAGGAGGCCGCGTTCAGAACGCGGCCTCCTCTTTGTTTATATCGTCGACAGTTTACGAGTGGACCTTGAGCATCGGATCGCCCAAAAGTACCCATGAATATCTCACGTCGGTGCCGCCCGGGATCATCGTTTTGGCATCGCGAATGAGGTCGCCCAGTCTGGCGATATTTCCAGCCGCCAGCTGGCTGAAGAATCGGTTTCCCATTACCATCTGGACGTCCGGCGTCGTCTTTCCACTCGAAGCCCACGCCGCTACTGCGCCGCCGTTTTGAGCTTTGAGCAGCTTTTCCGCGAGACAGTCCGCGTTCGGATTGATGAAATATCCGTTCAGACAGGTGAGCATCGTAAAGATGGACTGAGCGTTCGCATTGGTCAGCGACGGCACCGAGTCATTGGTGAAAAAGTCGGCCGCCGCCCAAGTGCCCGAAGCTCCGTGGCCCGAATAATTTACCAGATACCGGCCATTGTTGATCTGATTTATCAGCGTATTATGCGAGTCGGGAGCTCCGCGGTCAACCATAAAGGCCGGCATGCTGGCGGGCAGATTATTTCGCAGCTCCAAGCTCATCGCCGCAAAGTCATAGCCGATGGGCTGGTCATATGCAAAGACCGCTCCTCGGTCAAAGCTCTGCAGAGCCGGCTGCTCAAATGCCTGCACTTTGGTCAACGCGTCTGTCACCTGCTGTGATGTCTGTGCCGGGATCCGGCCGATCGAAAGTTCGGCAAGCCCATCACCATTAAAATCCGCCAGTGCCTCGTCGCTCGGCGTCTCAGAATATACGGTATTCACGATCATCGACGGCACCAAATTGAGATAACCGAGACCCTCGTAATTCTTTGCATCGTACGAGGCATCACCAACTAGAAGTACATAACTCGGCGCGGTCTGCCAGCTAGTAGACGCATATTTCAAAAACGAGTTAATCGCCGCCGAACTTGGCTGACCGTAGGAGTATTCGTCAAAAATATCTTTGACGTCAACTACCTCCACAGCAAATCCTTGCTGTCTGCGATAGTCGGCCCAGGCGTTGGAGCCTGCGGTAAAGTCCTGATACTTAATGATAACGAGATTGGCAGCATGCTGAGGCTGAGAAAGTGTGGATGGTGTGTTGAATTCGATGCCCGAAACGGTCTTGGCCGCCGAGTTTTCGATAGCATATAATTGTCGCCCGCGGTAAGCGGGAATGTCGATATTAAACCCTGATCCGTCCTGCGAAACATGCAGGTCGGTGATCTCGATCGGCTGGCCCTCAGCCGTAGTGTCGAACATGCGCAGATTCGAGGTCGTAAATCCAGTAACCTTTGCGGCCCGGTAGTTAGTCGTGTAGAACGAAACCTGGTTCTGCGCGGCCTGATATTTTCTCGAGTAATCAACTGAAACCGAGTCGAACAGCACGTAATCGCTCGAGACAGAGGTCACCATGTTAAGCACGTTCGTACCCTCAACAAGGAAGCTCGCCGGCAGAGTCACAGTCGAACCCAGCGGAAACGCTCCAACCGTCGAGGCGGTTGGGAGAGCGTGACCATTGATGCTCAAAGCGACCGAATGCGTGGTGGTGGAAAAACCCTGGAGCTTGACCTCGACGTTGGCGTCCGAGGCGAGCGGGTCGATACCAGAGAGCGTAAAATTGAAATTCGTTCCGCCTGAGCCGACCAGCCGTCCCCAAACGTTTTCCGCGGGGCCGTTAATGATGTCGCTGATGTAATAGAGGCGTTCCTTTACATATGTTGTCTGCCGATAATTAGTGGTGACTGGAGTGTAACCGGTTCCACGCGACACTCGGGTCATCATCCGCTTGCCTGCGGTGTCGCCGACGACCAAATAGTAATACCTTGCGTCGCTCTCGATCGTCTCCTTTGCCTTTGCAATGAACTCGACCTGATCGCCATTGCCGACGATCTCGATCGCCTGTTCCACACCGTCGCAATAGAGTTGCCATGTTGACGGATCGGAATTTACGTTAAATCCGGCCGTCGCGAGTTCGGCTCGCGAGACGCGGTAAAATCCGTCGGTTTTTATGGCAAGTTTGACGCCGGGTTTTGCAGCGATCGCTTTTTGCATTTCCGGGTCCGGTGCGGCCGCCGACGATTCGATCTCGGTCGCTAGATCAGGCGGCACCGATAGAGCATTTGCTGCAAACTGCGTCTTTTGCCTGGCTCCCATCTTCGACAGGTCGCTAAATTTCCGTCCTGCTGCCGTGGCCAGGTCGCTTGTGAAACTTGCCGATGTCGGATCGCTTGAGATCTTGGCTCCGGTCGAAGTAAGAGACTCGACGACATAGACGTCGCCCGGCTTTCCCGAAGCGTCAAAATAAGAATATTGTTCCCCATTGACGGCGTCGGCTCCGAAGCGTGCCTTGGATCCGAGAACGGCAAATTCATTGACCAGCTCTCGTCCGCGGGAATTGATGCGGTAAACGTTAAAACCGATGTTGTCTGTTTCGACGGCCATTTGCCATCGGATATAGGTTCCGCGTCGGTCCGCCAATGCCTCGACTGTCCCAAATTTGACTAGCTTTTCTCGCTGCATCGGTTCAGAAGTCTTTCCCCTCGTAGACATTTGAGCAGTCATCGGTGAAACGCCGGCCAGCAGGAAACTAAAGATAACAAAAAGCGAGAAAATATTTTTCATAGGAGCCTCTCGTGAGCGTGCACAAGCCTCAGCCTGGGCGCGTGAACGTGATTCGATGGGAATGGGAGAACTTTACACTGTTTCTCTGATAAAGCCAAGAAAATTAGTCTTCCGAGCGTCTCGGACCTTTTCTGAACGACTGGAAAAAGATCGCTAGACTATTCTGGACCTAGGCCGCCGACAACAATTGCCGCAAGACATAGGGCAGGATCCCGCCGTTCTTGTAATATTCGATCTCGATGGGTGTGTCGATCCGAAGTTTAACTGTCGCCTCGGTCACCGAACCGTCAGCCCGTTTAACACGGAGCGTAAGGTCCTGCTGCGGCCGTATCGCAGCCGAGTCGAGTCCGACAAGGTCAAATGTCTCGCTGCCGTCGAGCTGGAGCGTTGCCGCCGACTCGCCGTCGCGAAACTGTAGCGGAAGCACGCCCATTCCAACAAGGTTCGAGCGGTGAATGCGTTCGAACGACTGCGTAATGACTGCCTTGACCCCCATCAGAGCAGTTCCTTTCGCTGCCCAATCACGAGAACTGCCGGTGCCATATTCCTTACCGGCAAAGATCATAAGCGGTGTGCTTCCGGCGTTGTATCTCATTGCCGCGTCGTAGATCGTCATCTCATCGCCGTCTGGCTGAAATCGGGTAAAACCGCCCTCGATCGGGCTGGCCATTTCGTTCCTGATCCTCACATTCGCGAATGTGCCGCGCAACATGACACGGTCGTTGCCACGCCTGGAGCCGTACGAGTTGAAATCCTGAGGTGCCACACCGAGCTCCTGCAAATATAACCCCGCGGGCGAATTTGCTTTGATCGCGCCCGCCGGAGAGATGTGATCCGTAGTTACGGAATCGCCAAAGATGGCGAGAGCACGAGCACCTAGAACATTAGAGAAACTGCCGGTCTCCATCGAGAAATCCTGGAAGAACGGCGGCTCCTGAATGTATGTCGACGCCGCGTCCCACTCGTAAATGCGCCCGACGCTCGTCGAGATATTGTTCCAAAGCGGATTTTGCTCGGCGAACTCAGAATAGAGGCGCCTGTACATTTCCGGATCGAACGCCATTTGCAGATACTCTTTAACCTCATCCAGCGATGCCCAAATATCCTTAAGAAAAACGTCGTTTCCATCGCGGTCCTGGCCTATCGGATGAAGGTAAACGTCCTTAACGACGGTGCCTGCGAGTGCGTACGCAACAACGAGCGGCGGCGACATCAGAAAATTGGCTTTAATATTTTGATGGACTCGAGCCTCGAAATTGCGGTTGCCCGAAAGCACCGACGCCGCGATGATATCGTGATCAACCACAGATTCTTCGATCGCAGGGTCGAGCGGGCCCGAATTACCAATGCACGTCGTACAACCATATCCGACAAGTTCAAATCCGATGGCGTCGAGATATTTTTGAAGCCCGGCACGCTCAAGATATTCGGTCACAACACGCGAGCCTGGTGCGAGCGATGTCTTGACGTATGGCGGGACCTTCATTCCTCGTTCTACCGCTTTTCTCGCCACGATGCCGGCCGCGATCATGACTGCCGGATTCGACGTATTTGTGCACGACGTGATTGCAGCAATGAGCACGTCGCCGCTGCCGACCGACGTTTGCACCTCCCGCGTCGCGAATTCCGACGCCTCGACACGGTCGGGTGTCGGTCGATTGTTCATCATTTCGATCTCTGTGTGAACGTTGGTGTTAGCAGGCGAAACGGTATCATGAATTGATTCCGGAGCCGATTTTTGGCTCTGCTCTCCGCCTCCTTCAGTTATCTCGGTCGCCGGACGTCCCATCGTCACGGAGTAACGTTTGTTAAGGTCGTCGGCTGCCTTTCCGTAACCGCCGTCCGCTAACGATTTTGTAAAGAGCTCGACAAACCTGTCGTCGAGATTCGAAAGTTCGATCCTATCCTGCGGCCGCTTGGGGCCGGCGACCGACGGATTGACCGTTGCTAGATCCAGCTCCACGACGGTGGAATAGTCGAGATCGCCTTCGCGGGGCACGCCGAACATCTGCTGGGCAGTATAGTAATTTCGTATGGTATCGACGTGTTCGGCACTTCGGCCGGTGTTCGAGAAGTATTCGAGGGTCTTTTCGTCCACGGGGAAAAATCCCATCGTAGCTCCATATTCAGGAGCCATGTTCGCGATCGTTGCACGATCGGTGGCGTTTAGGGCCGCAGTTCCCTCGCCGAAGAACTCGACGAATTTTCCGACCACATTCGCCTTTCGCAGCATCTCGGTGATCCGCAGGACCAGGTCGGTCGCCGTTGCGCCCTGCGGCAGTTCGCCGCACAGGTTGACCCCGACAACATCTGGCGTAAGAAAATAGACCGGCTGACCGAGCATACCGGCTTCTGCCTCGATCCCGCCGACTCCCCATCCCACGATGCCGAGTCCGTTGATCATCGTCGTGTGGGAATCCGTGCCGACGAGCGAATCCGGAAAATATACGCCTTCACGCTCAAAAATACCCTTCGCGAGGTATTCCAGGTTTACCTGGTGAACGATCCCGATCCCGGGCGGGATGACGCTGAACCCGTTAAATGCCTGAGTTCCCCATTTCAGAAATCTATATCGCTGGTCGTTTCGCTTAAACTCCATCTCCATGTTCTGTCGATATGCGGCTTCGCTGCCGGCGAAATCGACCTGGACGGAGTGATCGATGACCAGATCGACCGGAACGAGAGGCTCTATAACCTTTGGATCTCTGCCAAGACGCTCGACCGCGGAACGCATCGCGGCGAGGTCGACCAGAAGCGGAACGCCTGTGAAATCCTGCAGTATGACACGTGCAACGACGAATGGTATCTCGTTAGAGCGCTCCGACACCGCTTCCCACGCGGCCAGTTCGCGAACATTTGCTTCGGCAACTTTGCGCCCGTCGTCGAAATTACGCAGTACCGACTCGAGCACGATTCGAATCGAGACGGGAAGGCGTGAGATCTTACCGTGCCCGGCCGCTTCGAGCGCGGGCAGCGAATAAAAGACGCCTTCAGTGCCATTCCCGGTCTTGAAAGTTTGCCGCGTGTTATAAAGGTTGTGTGTCATAGGGGCTCTCCGGACAATCGTCCAAACTACCAGTTTAAAAAGGGTTTGCACGCAGGTCAAGGCAGGCGAGCGATAAGGGTCGGTCCCCGCTTGCGCAAACCAATATTTGGTCGATATAATCCTTGCTTGCTTCGTCGCTGAAGCGGCGCCTTCGTCTATCGGTTAGGACGCGAGGTTCTCAACCTTGAAAGAGGGGTTCAACTCCCCTAGGCGCTACCAATTCATTACTCTATTCAGAACTTTTCTACCGTAGCGATCTATTTTAGGGCGTAAACAGGAGAATCAGATGATCGTCACTACAGGATTCGACATTCAGGGTAAGCAGGTAGCCCAGTATTTGGGTGTGGTCCGCGGTATCGTCGTGCGTGCGACAGGCCTCGGCCGAGGCATCATCGGCGGCATTAAATCACTGGCTGGCGGTAATATCGAAGAATGGTCCGTCGTCTGCGAACACGCCCGCATGGAAGCATTCAACCGAATGGTCCAGCATGCTCACGAGATCGGAGCGGATGCGATCATCGGAATGCGATATGACGCGACCGAGTTTTCCCAGGGCTCGACCGAAGTGCTGGCTTACGGTACGGCTGTAAAAATTCAGTAGCGCTTTCTATTCGAACAGCCTAAACGCTACTTCGAAAATCGTTTTTCGAGCTCTGCCGCTCAGCAAACCAACGAACTAACCTGTATCGCATATTCGCCGGCGAAAGGATCGCGGTGAGAGCCGCAGCCGTTCGTGTTTTACCGTCGGACGTTTCCAATTTCATTTCACTCAAGAATCTAACGTTATAGAAAGTTGAATCGATCGGTTTGATCACCGTTACACCGAGGTGCGCCCCGCCGCCCGTATCGAGGTCGATCTGCATTGGGTACTTTATCCCGAATTTGTCCCGATGGTTCTGACGCGGATGAAACTCAACCGGATACACCGTTATCTCGCGATCTTGCGTTAATACCAATTTTGCATCAAGTGGCTCATTATCGCGTCCCTTTCGGATGCAGTAAACGGCCGTGATGTCGACGAAATGGGCCCTTCCCCATTGTCTAAAGGTCACATCCTCGTAAATGGCCTCGGTTCCGCGAATATGGTCGTGATAACCTGTTCCGCGAAAATGGGCAGTTTTCGTCGAACGACCGTCAGCACCGAAAACGTCGATGCGTCCGCTGACGTCCGAACGCGCGGCAACCAGATTCCACCCCAGTGAATGACCCGCCGTTCCGGATGACGAAGTCAGATCCGCGTCGACTGAAAGCCATTCGAACGAAGCGGCAACTCGTCCGCCGTTCATAAGCGGCAGATCGATCTCAACAACATACCCAATTCCATATTCCGCGGAGTGTGTTCTAAACGAATTTTCCCCAATTCGGCATTCAGGCCGCTCACGGCTCGCCTCAAAATCCGAAGCGGAATATTGATCTACCGATTTAACGCTCGTTCGGCCGTCAGCCCAGTATAGGAATGAGACGGCTGGCGACCGATCGCTCGAAGACTGGCGGGCCGAAGGTATTGGCTCCTTTGTAACAAAAGGGTGTGCATATTGTGTGGAGAAGACGTTGTTATCGGTAAACGTGATCGCGACCGCCTCCGTTCCGTCGTCGGAAAGTGCGTCGAAATGCCACCATTCATAGGCCTTTTGGGCTTTCTGATCGTGCCACACATCGTCCGCTACGCTTGAACAGAACGCAGTCTGCGACGGGAGAGATAGATCCTGAACTTCAGCCATCTTAAGTAGATTGGGGGCGTTAGTAATTTCACTCAAGCATCGCAAAATAAAAAAAATATGGCAAACAAAGCAGCCAATTCTGAATCTGTAAGTCAGGACTAGACTGTAAATGATCGACAATTTCAGGAGGATCGATGAATACGTTACCCAAAGTTGCTTTACTATTGTTGACTCTAACGATCGGCCTGCTGGCAACCGGCTGTCCGCAGCGTAGGAGCATCGCAGATATCGAGGCGAATCCCGGGCGATATCAGAATAAAGAGGTCATCATAACAGGTGTGGTGCGTGACAGCTACGGCATTTCGCTGCCGGGAACACGGGTCGGCGGCGGAGCGTACAAGATCGACGACGGCACGGGCTCGATCTGGGTCTTCACCGAACGTGGTGTTCCGGCGAGAGGAACCGAGATCGGAATTCGCGGCGTCGTCGGCAGCGGCGTGAATTGGAAAGGAAAAACCTACGGCCTCGGGCTGTACGAGAAACAGCGAAAATACAAACGTCGGTGACGACGTGACTAACGGGGCGATGATAGAATCGAGGCGGCGTGCTCGACGCTCTGCCTTTTTTATGACCGCACTGATCACTGCTTTTGATAGACAGTTTCTCGCTCTGCACGACCGAACGCTCCGACTAACTGAGAGTCTGCCCGCGGAATTGCTCTATCGCCGGTCTGCGGTGGACGGCGATCTGATGATGAAACTCACAGTTGGTGAGAACGTTATTCGATCCGCTGCTTTCATCGAGCTCACGTTCGGCGGCATTACGACCCGACTCTGGGACGACCCGTTCGAGTGGACACTGATCGAGGCTCTCAACGACGGCGCCAAGATCGTGGCCTATCTCGGTGAGGTCGAAAACACGCGTCTCCGCGCGTTCGGATCCTTTACGAGTGACGCGGATCTGACCAAGAACATACCGGCTCCGCGCGAGCTCCGGCCACTCGGTGAAATACTTTTGGACACGATCGCCCGTGCCGAGCACTACCAGGGACGAGCGTTTGCAATATATCAGACCCTCACATCCGCAAAGCTTAAGCCGCGATGAAAATATTGATTTGAGAACATTTTCGTGCAAGAATTCGTTAAGTTCTAAGTCTTAAGTTCATTTTCGCGGAGTCTCACAATGCATTGCCCAAGCTGTGGCCAACAACAGGTCTCGAATGAGACTAAATTCTGCTCGCGATGCGGCTTGCCGCTTGGCTTGGTGTCGGAAGTACTCGCGCACGGCGGCTTTCTGCCTCAGCTGGCCGAGCTGAATAAAAAGAAGAAACCGTTGCTGACAAGACGAAACGGACTCGCGTTCAGCCTTATCTGGTGTCTCTTTTTTCTGTTCATTATGACACCGCTTTGGGGCATTCTGGACATCGACAAGCTCTCGGGAGCCTCTGCGATCATTGGTATCTTCGGCGGACTAATAATGCTCGTGTCGACTCTGATCTTTCTAAAGAAGGATTTCGTCCGATTCGATTACGACCAACAGCCGCAGATGTATCAGCCGGCTCAGAACAAATACGACCTGCGCGGCCAGGCGTCCCAATCTGCCCTTCCGCCCCAGCAGACAATGCCGGCAGGTTTCTATACTGCACCGCAAAATGGCAGCTGGCGGGAGACGAACGATCTGCAGCCCAGCGTGACGGAGAGTACGACGCGGCTTCTCAATGAGGATGACAAACGCTAGATGACGATGTATTGCCCCGCGTGCGGCCAGGAAAGGCTCTCGATCGAGACCAACTATTGTTCGCGATGCGGCTTTTTGCTGACCGGAGCGGCCGAATTGATCTCAAACGGCGGCGTAATGCCGTCCGCCCAGGATGCGAAAGGATGGAAAGCACGCACGCCGCGTAACCGCGGTCTAAAAAAGGGCCTGTTCATATTTTTACTGGCATTTTTGATCGTTCCGCTGATCTCTATCATCACGATAGCCGTAAAGGCCGAGCCCTATGGCGTAGTTATTGCTGCGATCCTGCTTACTGTAGGCGGCCTTCTTCGAATGGCTTACGCCTTATTGTTCCAATCCAACGATACAAGTGAACGTACGGAGCAAGTGCGAATTCCGCCTGTCGCTCAGTCCATGCCTCGCAGGTCCAACCAACCACAACTGCCTGAGCAGCGGGAATTTGACGCGCGTTCATACGTTGCTCCTGCAGCGGCAAATTGGCGGGATACTAGTGACCTGCAGCCGGCGAGCATCGTCGACTCGACCACTCAACTCCTCGAACAAGTCGACCGCCATCAATAGCCGACTGCCGCGCCATCGCTACGTGAATCGATAGCTCCGAGCCGCACACCCTTTTCATCTACCATAATTCCCGTTGCTGACGCCACGAAACCCGGGCTGCTTGCGAACTTTTGGCCATAGCCCTTGAGAACATTGATCGTGTCCGGGGACATTCCGTACGGTTCGTAAAGGATCTCGTCAGGAAACCACTGTTGATGAATACGCGGAGCATCGATCGCGGCCTGAATATTCATATCGTGGTCGATAACATTGATGACGCTTTGAAGTACCGCCGAAATTATGCGCGGGCCTCCGCGGGCGCCGAGGGCGAACCAGAAAGTGCCGTCCTTACGGAGCACGATGGTGGGCGTCATTGACGATAGCGGACGTTTTCCCGGCTGAACTGCATTTTTTTCACCCTGTATCAGACCGAACATATTTGCATGTCCGGGCCTTGCTGCAAAATCGTCCATTTCGTCATTGAGCAGCAAGCCGGTTCCCTTTGCCGTTACTCCCGAACCATAGAGGTCGTTGAGTGTGAACGTGTTCGTCACCACATTCCCGGCGGCGTCGGCGACGGTAAAATGGGTAGTTTCCATCGGCTCGCCGCCCGGCACCGAACCATGACCGATCTCAGTGCTGCTAGACGCGTGCGTCAGGTCGATGGTCGCCCGGCGTTTTTCGGCATAGGCCTTGTCGATGAGTGTTGCAACGGGAACGGTTGTAAAGTCGGGATCACCCATAAATTCGGCGCGGTCAGCAAAAGCCCGCCGCATCGATTCCGCCAGTACCTGATATTTTGCAGCGGAATTGTACTGCATCGCCCTGATGTCAAAGCCCTCGAGCATGTTTAGGACCTGCAGCATGACGATACCGCCCGAACTCGGCGGCGGCATAGTGATGATCGGATACCCGCGATAGGTCCCTTGCAGGGGCGTACGCTCTTTGGCCTGATAATTTTTTAAGTCCGCAAGAGTGATCAGCCCACCATGCGCCTTCATGTCGTCTGCGATCATTTTGGCAGTCGTGCCCGTATAGAATTCGGCCGCTCCGCCCCGCTCGACCCTTGCCAAGGTCTGAGCGAGTTCTGGCTGCTTGAACGTGTCACCCTCTTTGTAGAAATCACCACCCCGGAGAAAGATCCTTTTGCTGTCCTCATATTTGAGAAGATTGCGTTTGTACGATTTGAAAAGTTCGGCGAGGCGATATGAAAGTACATAGCCATTTTGAGCATAGGCCCGGGCCGGCTCGACGAGCTCGCTCCATTTGAGCTTACCCGATCCATATTTTTTATACGCCATTTCGAAACCCGCCAGCGTTCCGGGAACGCCGGACGCCCGGTAACCGACAGTTGACGAGCCTTCGCCGCGAATGGCTTCGCCCGCAGCATTTACGTACATGTCATGAGAGGCTGCCGCCGGGGCCATTTCGCGGTAGTCGATCGCGCGAGTTGCACCATCTTTGAGCCGGATCAGCATAAAGCCGCCGCCGCCAATATTCCCGGCCTCGGGATAAACGACCGCAAGCGTCAATCCGACCGCGATCGCGGCATCGACCGCGTTGCCGCCTCGCTTTATAATGTCGATCCCGACCTGCGATGCCAGCTCGTGCTGTGATGCGACCATCGCATGAAGTCCGCGAACCGGATCGCGAGTGGCTCCGTGAATCGGATTGGATACCGGAATGGCTGAAAAGACGAATGAAAATAGGACAAGAAGAACGGTCAGAAACTTGGCGGGTGCTTTGGTCATATTCGCACTCTAACAAAATCGGAATATCCGGACAAACGCCGCCGCATTAGGACGACCAACTTCCCTAATAAAGCCAAACGGGTTATAGTCAGTCTTTGCCGCAAACTAGTCTGTTAAGTGAACTCCCGCAGGAACGTAAATGATAGAAGGCGATAGTAGACGAAATGGAAATGACACGCTTTTCACTGAAAAAGTATGTGCATTCACTGGGGCGCCTGCCCCAGCGCCTTCGCCGTTACTTTTCTGAGTACAAATATTTCACCTACTTAGCCATTCTCGGGCCCGGGATCATTGCCGCAAATGCCGGAAATGATGCGGGCGGAATTGCGACCTACTCGAGCGTGGGCGCCGGATTTGGCTATTCGATGCTCTGGACGTTTATTCCAATGACGATCAGCCTGATCGTTGTGCAGGAAATGTGCATGCGAATGGGCGTCGTCACCGGCCAGGGACTTGCAGATCTCATCAGAGAACAATTTGGCGTTCGGTGGACGGCATTTGTGATGCTCGCCCTGCTTGTCGCGAACACAGGCGTGATCATTTCCGAATTTGTCGGGATCGGCCAAGGTTCCGAATTGCTGGGAATATCGCGCTTCATCGTTATT
The DNA here is from genome assembly GCA_040005135.1 of Acidobacteriota bacterium. Taxonomy (GTDB): domain Bacteria; phylum Acidobacteriota; class Blastocatellia; order Pyrinomonadales; family Pyrinomonadaceae; genus OLB17. Next base: position 14,448 of record JBDTZO010000122.1, read on the forward strand.
CCCTTTTCGGGAGCCGTCATCTGGTGGCTCGTGGTTAAGGGGTCGCAAAAGCGGGTTGAGCGTGTGTTCCTGGTAATGTCATTGATCTTTTTTACATACGTGATCTCGGCGTTTCTGAGCAAGCCGGATTGGGGCGATGTCGCCAGCGGTTTTGTCCATCCGACATTCAGCACCGACACAGCCTATCTTTTTACGGTAATGGCTCTCATCGGAACGACGATCGCGCCGTTCATGCAGATCTACGTCCAGTCCGCTGCTGTCGAAAAAGGAATGGACAAGAACGATCTCGCCGTTTCGAGGTTCGATGTCATCGTCGGTATGACATTCGCTGATATAATTGCGGCATTCATCGTTATCTGTACGGCAGCGACTCTCTTTTCCCATGGGATCACGAGCATCGATTCGGCCGCGACCGCCGCCGAATCACTCGCCCCGATCGCGGGCGTCTACGCGAAATATCTGTTCGCCATCGGCCTGTTCGGAGCATCCATGCTTGCGATGGGCGTCGTGCCGCTCGCAACGGCGTACTCTCTAAGCGAAGCTCTCGGTTTTGAAAAGGGCCTTTCGAGATCCTTTCGCGAGGCACCGATCTTTCTCGGCATATTTACGGCACTGATACTTGTTGGGGCCATTGTCGCGATGATCCCAGGTATTCCTCCGATCACTCTGCTGTTGGTAGCCCAGTGCGTTAACGGCCTCTTGCTTCCAGTCCTGCTGGTCGCTATCGTAAAACTCGCGAATGATCCGGCGATCATGGGAGAATATCGTAATTCGCGATGGTTTAACGTGCTCGCGTATTCCACGACCATCGTGGTTTCCATCTTGTCCATACTATTGATTGGCAAAACGATTGCTGATATGTTTTAGCTCATCATGGCCGCCTCCGAATTTCAAAAGAAAGCACTTACGTTCATCGCTGTTTTTGTCGTCATGGCGGCTATATTAGCGGCGCTTCCATTGGTCGAAACGTGGCTCCAGACGGAGTTTCTGCCACAGTTTGGGCTGCACTTCACCTTAGGCAGCAGTTGGGATCTCACATCCGAGTCGGCCGACATGACCAAGGCGACGTACGTCGGGCTATTCGCCAATTTTTTTCATGTGCTCAAGATAATCCTATGGATGATCCTGATCATTTCCGCGGTTCGTTTCTTGACGTATTTGATCTTTTTGGCAGCGCTGCGAAATTCCGGACAGAGCGAGATCTCATCGCTGCTACGAACGGTCCTGTCGATGGTCTTCTATATCGTCGCGTTCTTCATCATTTTTCAAACACAATATCCGGGAGTTAACCTTGGAGCGATCTTTACCGGATCTGCGATATTAGGGATCGTCGTCGGTTTGGCCCTGCAGGAGACGCTTGGAAACCTGTTTGCCGGGATCGCATTGCAAGCTGACCAGCCATTTCAGGTCGGCGACGTCGTAACTATCCCAAACCGCGGAATGGGAGTCGTGGAAACGGTCTCTTGGCGAGGCGTAAAGATCCGGACGTTCCAAAATAAGCTGCTCATTATCAGTAATTCTGTTCTTGGAAAAGAATCGATCGAGGTCGCACCAAAGGGCAACCTCAACGCAAGCTCCGTTCGATTTAATACAGAATACAGCGACTCTCCCGCCCGCACGGCACAGATCGTCCGCGAAGCCGTAAGGCAGGCGGAAAATGTGTCGCATAAGCTGCGGCCGAACGTTCGGATCCGTGACCTCGGAGCTTACGCCATTGACTGGGAAGTTAAATATTGGCTCGATGATTTTACCAAGCTTAACGACACGGACGCTCTCGTCAGACGAAACATCTGGTACGCATTTCAGCGCGACAAGATCACGTTCGCCTATCCGACACAAACGCTACACATTCAGGACAAATCTGAAGAAGTAGAGCTCGAGGATAAGGTCAATTTGATCGCGGAACGGCTGAACGGCGTGCCGATCTTCGCCCCTTTGTCCGAAGAGGAGACGGAAAGACTGGCTCTTGCCGCTCGCAGCCGCATTTTTGCAAATGGTGAGTCGATCGTCCGGGCAGGAAACGAAGGAAACTCGATGTTTATCATCGTCCGGGGACATGTTCGCGTGCAAGTAGTCGAGAACGGCGTATCTAAAATAGTGAACACGTTGGGTGAAAACGATTTTTTCGGCGAAATGAGCCTGCTGACAGGTGAAAAACGGACAGCAACCGTTGTGGCCGAAGATGAAACCGAGGTTTTAAGGATCGAGAAGAGTGCTCTGAAGCCGATATTTGAAAATAACCCCGGCGTAGTCGAGACTATTGGACAGATCGTCGCTGAGCGGCGTCTCGGGCTGGCTGCAGCCACAGAACACAGCGACCAGACGTCTGCCGAAAAGACGCGCGGAGTACTGACATCTATCCGCAGATTTTTTGGCCTGAAATAGTCCGCCGCGAAAAACAGTTCACTGGACCTTATCGTCGTAAATATCCTGAAGTACTTCTGAGATGGGCTTGCGGCCGGAGAAACCGCTTTCGTTTCCGGTACCAAATTGTCGCTCGGCTTGGCCAGACGTCTGCCTATAACCAGAGCTCGCGGGCGTCCCCTCCGATTGAGACTGTCGTATCGAGGCAGGTTTTTGTCCGGGTTCGGAGTCTTCTTTGAAGGAAACGTACATATTATCGCCGTTCTCGGTAAGCTCTCCGTGAGCGTTTTGAGCCCCTTCGCTTAGACGTGTACGAACCTGTTCAAGCAGCAACTGCCCTTTATTCTTGCGAAAACGCTCAAGCGAACGAACGGCGGACGATGTCTGCGGAGCCTCGGCAGGGTCCCGTTCGATCTTGCGCAGGACCTTTACATAGTCTCTCAGCTCGTTCGAGGGGAAAACGATCGCGGCCTCGCTGATCGATCCGTCGACCACAACCGCTGCAAGATGTTTTTCAGCCGACGCGTCATCGCCTATCTTTTGATATAACGCACCGACAGCAAAGTGAAGCAGTGGCGGAGCCGAGGGCATCGCCCTTATAATTCGCTCACCACGCTGGATCGCATCGTGCACTTCGAAGCCGTACCAACGGCGGTCGTCCTCTCGCAGGATCTCATTTGCGATAAGATAAAATTCAAAGATCTTACGAGTATCTGAAGCGGCACCCGCAGCGAACAGCTTCCAGAGAAAGAATGAAAAAACACCTAAGAAAAAGATAACGAATGCCGGTAGGCCGATTATATAAAGCATAACGCCCACCACGCCTAAGCCTAAGCCGTACTGAGCGTTTTCGCCCACGACCGAGTGATTTTGCCGCTTTTCGAGTTCTCTGCCCACGTAAATATCTTACAGCATCGCGCCGTCAAGCGTATACTTTCTCGATCTTTCGTCTACGATCAGGCGTCCGGATGCGTCGTCGTGCGCGAATGACCGCCGTCGTGCGGCGGACTAGCCGGATCATGTACGTCAGTCGGGACGTCCGCCGGTGCCGCGGTTGCTTCCGCGCGGCGAGCTTTCTTCGATTCGCGGTCCATCTTCATTCCAAATTCGGCAAGAACGTCACCAATCTTCTCTATCACCAGATATGGCGAATTGACCACGAACGAGAGGGTTTCGCCTAGAGCTACTGCTTCCATCCGAAACAGTTCGGCAAGTTTCTTTTCAAGCGGCAGGGCCTGAAATTCATCAACGATCTTAGATTTTTCTTCCTCTGCCTTGGCATCGACCTTTTTCTCTTCAGTCATAATTGATACTTCTCCAACTGAAATTATCTGTGTTTCGCACGCGAGTCTTACACCATCGGTACGCTGTTGGTCCGTTAAATGTTCCCTCTCGGCCGCGCTAAACGCCGAAAGCAACTCGGAACCGCTGGAGACTTTGACAAAACAGTTATGTTGAAGATTGGCAAGATCGCACTCATCTTGAACAGTAATACCGAAGCGTCGCATAACTTCGTCGAGATACGATCCAACGGGAACTGCTCCCTCTCTTCCTTCACGCTCAAACCTAACGATCGCGTCGGCCATAAAATACTTTACCTCTAATTTCGAATTTCTGATTTAACACGGACCCGCGGCTGGGCTCCCGACGGCGCCGGTAGGGCGTCGCTGTGACGAGTTCGGCAATCAGAACAAACGCCCCACATACGCAGGCTGTGGTGCGTCGGCAAAAAGTCGAATTTGTCTGCCATCTTGTCCTGCAGGTCCTCGATCGCCTCTGAAAAGAACTCAATTACACGGCCGCAGGCCGTACATATCATGTGGTCGTGATGATCGTGATTGTAATGGTGCTCAAAATACGTCTTGTTATCGCCGAACCTTACTTCACGTGCGAGTCCAGCCTCTGTAAGCAGTTTTAAAGTTCGATAGACGGTCGTATGGCCGACTGTCTCGTCACGTTTGCGAACGAGACGGTGCAGATCCTCGATCGTCAGATGTTCTTCAGTACTCAGAAACGTCGTCATAATGAGGTCCCGCTGCCCTGTTCGGCGGAGCCCCAGCTTTTGGATGTGCTCAAGGAAAATATTTCTCTCGCTCTCAAAGCGATCGCCTAAGACTGCCATATTCGGACTCTATCTAACAACTAAATCTTATCACCTGACGAGGCCTTTAGCCATAGAAAGCCGTTTGCGCACCTCGGCGACTCGAGCTTGGTCAGCGCCTTGCCGCAGTGCCAGATCAAGCGAGCGTTCGCCGAGAACCAAATAGATATCGAGCATCTCACGGTCCGGATCACTTTCCAGTTGGTCCAGGTGGCGGTCAATGGTTTCGATGTCGACGCGAGCGAATGGCCCGGTCAATGCCGCTTCCGGAGACTGGCGTGAAAGATTTGCGATCGTGCTTTCCACGAGTGGCATTAGAAGTTCGCGGGCAGTCGTCGGATCGGGCCCGCAGTTTGCCATTAATTCGAAGGACGCGTCCAGCAATGCCACAAGATGTCCGCAGGCCATAACCGCCGAGGCGTGATACAAAGCCTTTCGGCTCGTTTCAATCGAGAATGGCGTGCCGCCGAGATCTAAAGCGACAGTATTTGCGATAGCTACCGCCTCGGGGTCGCCTTCGATCCCAAAATAAACGCCTTCAAACGGCTCGGCCTTGTCCGCAGAACCACTTACGGAAACAAGTGGATGAACGGATCCCACCCATGCACCGCGTTTTCTTAATGGATCGAGAATGTCTGACGAAAGAGCTCCGCTGGTATGAAAAACGCAACATTCACCGCCAATCAACGGCCCAATAGTTTGGACCACGCCTTTGATCTCGCGATCCTGTGTCGTGATGAAAATAATACTTGAATTGATCTCCGAAAGATCCTCAGCCGTGACCACGGCCGCTCGCCTTCCGAAACCCGGGTTCAAGGATGCAAATCCGAGGCGGTCGCGGACGACCAGCGAGTCTATCCGGTATTTCGTTGGCGGCAACGACATTGCTAGAGCACTTCCGACACGGCCGATTCCTATGATCGTAACTGAATGCATGCAGTTACAGAATATAGTTCAATTATCGAAGGGTGGAAAGTAGTTTCGCTAATTTGGCATCGCCTGTAATAGTTCGTCAAACTCCTGCGAAGCTTCTTCAAAGTTAGGCACGTCGAGGGCCGCATACTCTGATTTGGGTCGCTTAGGGATGCGGAAAACTAGCTGATCGAACGCACGGGCGAGTAATCGCAGTTCCGGCTCGGATAGCCTTTTCATCTCTTTATTGGATCCAATATGAGCCGCCAGACCGGAAATGTGGCCGCCGTCGTCGCCGTCTAACTCGAACGAGGCCATCTGGTCCAGCACTTCGCACAGTTCGGCGGCCCGATCCTGGATGGTATTGTGGAAAGAACGCAGGCCTTCGTTCGCCGTTCTCCAAAGCTTATTGGGTAGAGTCTCGATCTCATCATCCTGCCCGAGCGTGTACGGACATCCGCAGAGGGGAACGCTCTCGAGGAGCTTTTTGGGATCGTATCGACAATCGAAACTCCGGATCTGCTGCACCATTTCCGTAGCTTTTGCTCGAAACGACGGATCGAACGCAGATATCGCCGACATATTCTCAAATTCCCACCACAGATCGGTTTTAATAATGTCGTTCAGTTTGTCCTTGAGCAGCGGCATCCCGAGCAGGGCGTCATGACGCTCGATGAAATGTCCTGAATAAGCCGTTCGAAATCGGTCCCAGCTATTCCGGAGATCCATATTGGAACGAGCATCCGGAACAGTACGGTTCATTACCGCGTCGTCGAGTTCAAGGCGAAGTTGATCGATATGCTCGTCGCCGGTGATCTCGCATAGCGGCACCCAATCAGAGATCTCTTTGACCAGTTTAGCCTTGGAAATGAACTCTTCGACGATGTAAAGCTCGACGGAGAATTTTTCAAATTCCGCGTTCGAATCCGAAAATGCGTCGGCGATCCGCTGCAGTGCGTCCTCAAGAACGATATTTTTGTCGAGAACAGCCGTGACGGAATCGGAAACCGTCACAAATGCCTTAGTTGCTGTCTTTGCCAAACGCCAAATCCGCGTGTTCAGAAGTTCGTCGTTGAGGTCGTCGAATTGGGCAGCGATCTTCCGTTCCTGCCATCGTGCCTGCCATACACGGAGTGATTCGGTCACCGATTCACGTTCACTCTGAGTCTTGAGAGACACAGTCGACTTGTTGCCTGTGATAAGTGCGGCCCAGGTAGCGAGCCTTTCGGTAGAGTAACCCGCTTCGCCCGGACTCGCGATCCCGACAATGTCGCCCCAGATGAGCTTTAGATCGAGGGAACGGTGGTTGATCCTGTCGCCGTTAGAAGTAACGAACTCCAGCATCCGCGCGGACACCATCGCTGCGAGCAATAGGTACGACGCCTCGCGGACGAGACCGAAAGGAGCTGATCCAAGTTTTGAAAATACTGATTCGAGGGAGCTTACTTCCGCGCCCTTCGAATTGAGCAATGCCAGTACTTCGACCACGAGGGGCAATTTCGCAAGTTCTTCGCCATCGGCCGGGATAAACTCGGCCTCGGGTTTGGCAACGATCCCAAGCGGCTGGGCAAGATTGCTTGCAAGCCTCTGAGTTTCCTCAAGATTGGGCCGGGCATTGCCGAAGAGGTCCGCAACCAGATCGGACACTTCCTTCATCCCAATAACCTGCGGAAAGTAAGGATGCATTGGGAATCGGCCTTCGAAAAGCGATTCGATCATTACCGTAAAGACTTGCGCAAGGCTCTGCGCCGAGCGGGCCTCTTCGGTAAAGTTGTACTCAAATCCCTCGATCGACAAAATGCCGGCGTCGAGCATCACGCGCTGAGTGATCTTTTCTACAATGACCGCGTTCGACTGAATGGACGCCGAGAGATGGTCTTGAAAATCATTTCGAACCTGCGCATCGGACATCAGTACGTGATATCTCTTCAGCGCAAGTTCCTCGTCAGCCAAAAGAGGCGCAGGGCACCAGGACACTGCCGGCAAAGTGCCGATCGTGGCAGGTCTTTGCGCAGCCTGTACCGATGACTCAACTACTGCCGTCCAATCCACTCCCAAATTAATTGCGTCTTTAAGTTCCGGTTGCTCGGCTAGGCTCCAGATCACACTTCCCTTTCGCAATCCGCCGCGCCAGATCATGCCGCAGTTCGCCGTCGATCCATGCTCTGAGCCTTGAAAATCGCAGTCCGTAAAACGCTCCTCCAACTGACGTTTGAGAACCGCGAAAGTGACGTCGGCCGGCAGCTTTTCCGCGGCCGCTTGCAGAGCGCTCTTGAGATCGTCCTTGCCGTCTATTCGGAAAGCGTAACGCCGGTCAACGCCTTCTTCAGTTTGGACTCGTATCTGCTCAGGAGCCGCGTCGGCGAAAGCTGCGAGAATGGATTCGACATTCACGACTGCAGAACGCGGATCCGCCTCGTCAAAGATAAGCATCGAAGCTCCGATCTCCGACGCGGTCGCTCCGGCGTCATCGAGCGAGAACAGAAACAGGCCTTTTAGAATAAGCTTGGCCTGGAGACGCTTCATTACCGGCGTCCGTGCGACGACTGTCTCATTTACCTTGTCGAACGCAGCAAAGGCGTCCTGCAGCGTCTCGACCTTTCGCAGGCCCTTTTCGACCTTATCGAAAACTTCGTCGGGAGCGATAAGCGAATTGGCCGGACGGCCAAGTATTCTCGATCCCGCCTCGGAAGCGAATCCAAGAAGGGCAAACTCGTGCATGTACAATCGCACGAAGGGAGCGATCTCCATGATCGCCGGATGCAGAGGATAAAGTGACCTAAACCTCTCTTCGCTCCATCGAAAGCCCGGCACGGTTGTCCGATAATAGTCGTAAATATCGTGAAGTACGGACTGCATGCGTCCGTTCTTGGGGAAAATATGATTGTCGACTATCCGGTAAAGATGTTCCTGGTCGAGATAGTCGATCAGAAACGACCTCGAGATGGCCGAATTCATTCCATCCGCACCCGCGATATCGTCATCGAGAGCGATGCCGATAAAAATGCCTTTCGCTTTGCTGATCTCACCGATCTCCGATAGCAGTGCTCCGTCGTCGCGAGCCACACGAACGCTGCGTTCAAGCGCCGTATCGATGAGCAGAACCAACGGGCACTCGCCTGCCGACGACGCGGCAGCCGACATTATTTCATCGAGAGAATCGCTGAGCGATGACGGATCGCATCCGATGACCGGAGCTACCGCGTCCTTGAGCTCGGCAATCAGGGTAGGCCGCGTGCCTCTTCGCAAAACAGCTACCGCGTAACTCTTACGCAAAAGCCCGGCCGCCGCCGATGATACATGTGGTTCGGACACACGCGAGCGAAACTCGGGGCGCGAGAGGAATGCTCCAAAAGCCGCCAGGAAATGACTCTTGCCGACACCGCGAAAACCTGCGAGTGCGAGACTGGCACCGTTTCCACTGGAAACGCGAGCAACTGCCCCGACCCACTTAGCCATCATATCCGCCGTGACATCTGTGAAATGATATCCGACGAGCGTCTGCAGCGGATCGACCTCAAAATCGATAAGGCTCGCGTGTGAACGAACCTCGACAAGATCCTTAACTTTTTCGTCGATGCGCTTCATCTAGTGGATATCACAACTAAGCGGTGGGACCGTCGATGGCTAAATAAAGTTTACCACGAACGACATTCAAAAGGTTTTGGTCCGAATGGCTGACCAGGATGATTTTAACAAGTTTAGTCACGAAATGGAATATAAAATCCGCACTTGGCAAATAGATAATACTATTTCATTTTTTCCATGCGCGCGGCCACAACTTTATTGTACGGATACGCATCACAACACCATTGATAAAAGGTCAGACAGCGCATAAGATTCTTTGAGCGAAGCGGCTCATAGATATACGGTCAGCGGGAGATTATAAAATGCATAAGGGATCGACCAGTAACGTCCTTTCGTTTTCTCTGGTACTTAGCTTTTGGCTCGGTAGTTTTGCGGTAATGCCAACCACGGCTTTCGCACAGGATGCAAAGCCAACTCCGGCGACAACCGAAGCGGTAAAACCGGTTTCGACGAAGGCTCCGAAACCAAGCCCGACCCCAACGGCTAAATCCACGGCTCCGCTGTCTGTTAAGGAGGATCCCAGCCAGATCGGGAAACGCAACATCAATGGTGGTACGGATAAATTCTTTGGCTGGCTCGG
>JBDTZO010000145.1:0-2179 GCA_040005135.1 Acidobacteriota bacterium
AGATCGATCGCCGATCGTCGCGTTCGGCCCTTCCAGGCTGTCCCAGGGACGCTGTCCCACGCTGCGCGCGCACGAGCCTATACTTCGTCTACCACCTCGCGTTCCCGGGCCGCGTCTTCCATCCACTGGTTCATCGTCTGCACAGGCTGGTATACCGGCTGCTCCTCGATAACGCTCGAGGGCCGGCGGTCCCGCCTCACTAGGAACCGAATATATTCGCTCACCGTCGAGTGGTACCCTTGCCTCGTCGCGTCGTGGATTAGCTTGTACATCTCGTCAGAAACCGAGATCGTTATCGTCCTTCTCATTGATATCCCGTAGAACGTGTAATACAGTGAAAATCAGGTAAAGTGTTATAGAACAATGGTTTGCCGTAATTCCGGCTGCAGAAGCGTTCCACGGCGTTCTGCCCCTGTTCCGCCCTTGTTCCAAACTATTGCCTAACGATAACCCGTCTGCCAGCAACAGTTACAGCCAAATTTCTGCCTTGTTCCACGACTTTTGCAAAAAAACATAACACTTTGTCTTACAGCCCCCGCGAAACCCGTCCCTCGGCCAAAAATAACGGCCAAGGTGGTTGTTTCACAGACAATACATCGTATCAGTTTACGGATGAAACTACAAGATTTTTTTGAGCGGGACGCCCCTGCGAGATGCACAAGCCCGCACGTTAGTAAGGGCATATTCAACATTGGTAGGAAGAAAGGTCAAAGCGATAGCGATGCGTGCGGCGGCGGAGCGATGAATAGCCGGCGAGTCGGCCTGGGTACCCGAACGCCTCGCTATCGCCCTTGCTCACGCGCGGGCTTGTGCATTTGTATTCCAAGCGCGTAGACGTCGAAAAGATCACCTTCATCCGTCAAATGCACGACGTTGACGGCAAAACCTTCCGAGCCATCGCCGCCGAACTAGGAATCTCCAAATCCCAAGCCCAGCGGCTGCATGGGTTGTAGGGAATTGCGTCAGACTGGACCGTGAAATTCCCAAAATGATCTAGGATTTGCAAGATTGCTGGTGTGACCACGATTGCCTTATTTTCTTTCCGCAGTAAAATACCAGGCCGGCACCAATCACCCGAATCGCAGAACCGGAGGCCTGAGACCATCGTCTCTTCTTCGAGGTGCAGAACGGCGATTTGCTTGTTATCATTCTGAATAAATTTATGAGCAAATTCAACGATATTGATCTTGAGAATTGGCGCGAGAGCGACGTAAATACCGACTCACTTTGGTTAATTGGCGAACGCACAAAGACTGGTAAACATAAGAATATTTATCACGGGAATTTTATTCCTCAGATTCCAAATCAGTTGCTTAAGCGATATACAAATGCAGGTGACGTTGTTTTTGAACCGTTTATGGGAAGCGGAACAACACTATTTGAATGCGAGTAATTAAGTCGGAAATATATCGGGCTCGATATTAATCCGGAAATGATTCAGTACATCCAAACTAATCGTGATGAAATGTTCGGTACAGACCGATCGAATATTCGACAGTGCGATTCAGCGGATGCAGAAGCAGTGTAGTCAGCGAGGCGGCTTTAGCCGTCTTTCCGCGTTTCGCGGCAAATAGCCACGCTCCTTTAGGGCGTGGGATTGATTCGGAATAGATTTGAAGGGCGTTTTAACGTTCTTCTCGGTTTGGGCTTTAGCCATCTTCCTCGTCATCTGAATGCTTTTCGAGTCGTTCGTTCGTAGTGCCTCCCTTGTGGTGTTCCTTTTGATTATTGATGTAATCGATCACCCACAGTAAATCCTTGGTACCAAATGTAACGATGCCGTAACCACGTTGCCATTCGAGAGCTTTCGGTTGAACTTCGTGGTTGATGTAATAGGAACTCGAACCTTTTAGCTTGCCGATCCATTCCGAAACGAGAAGATTTGGTTGCAAGCTAGCTGCAATATGAATATGCGTTTCTATGCCGCCGAGAGCGTGAAGACGTGCTCCCGGCGTTTCGAGAATTTTGTGAGTTAGGTAGTGATAAAGGCAGCTTTCGATCCGCTCATTTATCATCGGCAGACTCGTTTTGGTGTGCCAGGTTATGTGAAAGTTGATCTCTGAATAAACGCTGTTCGACATATCTGCTAAAGCTATTGAAAGGACGTTAAAACGCCCTAAGAATCATTTACTCAAACTAACCACGTGCTAAAGCGACGTGGCTATTTGCCCTTCGGGAA
>JBDTZO010000089.1:0-7215 GCA_040005135.1 Acidobacteriota bacterium
TTACAACGTTGCGGATCGCGGGTATGTACAGTAGCTGACGCGAATGCAACAATTCCTACATCTCAATGAATGTAGAGTCCTGCCAGGTTTTGTTCGATTCCATACACATCGTGCGGCTTTGAATTTGGTAACTTAAAATATCCTCCACCTTTCCGAGGACCTTAATATGGACGACAACAACGAAACTGGAAGTAACGCAGTATGGGCGATCGCGATGGTTATCATAGTGGCGATCATCGTAGGCGTAATTTATTACAGCGGCGTCTTACAAACGGTGCAGAAAAAGGACAACGTTGATATCAAGATCAGCGCTCCGTCTTCTCAGACTGCTCCGCCCGCCGCACCGGCACGCTAATAGGTAAAAATAGGAGATACAATGGATAATTCGAATCAATGTCAGCACAAGCTCTGCAGTTGCCTTGCGAGGCCCGATGAGGAATATTGCAGCGATTACTGTCACGACGCCGCGGCAATGTCGATCGATGAGATCGTTTGCGATTGCGGTTGCCCTGGCTGTAGTTAAAATTGCTCATAGTATTAGAACATCTGGACCGCGTCCGCTCGGGCGCGGTCGCTTTCTGTTGGAATGTACTGGTTTTCATCGCTTTACTGACTTGCCGCGGACAAATTAAGATAGAGAAATGAGTGAGCCAGAACTAATGACCGAAGAGGATATCCACGCCTTTGGCATTGAGATTGTCTACAACCAGCTCGCCGAAGGAGGGTGGACGTGCGAGTCGGCCGAGGTGCTTACGGATCGCTTGACTCACCCCCAGATCATCGCTAACAAAGGCGGCGAAACCGGCTTTTTCGTCGTCAGAACGGCAGTCCATCCCGAACGGGGCCGGATCGAAGGCGAAGAGGTCTTTCAGACCCTCGTAAAACATGCCCGAGCTCACGGGGCGAACTGCTATTTCGCAAGCGTGAGCATTGCCAACTCCGAAGGAAAGACCGAGGAAGAAATGTCCATACCGGTAAAGGGCGTGGCCTATCATGTGGCATTCGATGGCCTTGTTTCGATGGCTCTGCCCGAGCAGTCAGCTGAATGAATACCACACGCCTCGAAGCGTTTTCGGACGCAGTGATCGCCATCATAATGACGATCATGGTCCTTGAGTTAAAAGTGCCCCACGGCACCGACCTCGCATCGTTGACGCCGGTTATGCCGACGTTCTTCGGCTATTTGCTAAGCTTCGTCTATCTCGGCATATACTGGAATAATCACCACCATATGCTGCATGCGACGAGCAAGGTGAACGGCGCTATCCTTTGGGCGAATCTCAATCTCCTCTTTTGGCTTTCGTTGTTCCCCTTCGCGACCTCATGGATCGGCGAGAATCATGTCGAATCGACACCAGTCGCCGTTTACGGCGGATTACTGCTGATGGCGGCGATCTCGTATACGATCCTGCAAACGACGATAGTTCGGTTCGATAAAAATGCAAACGCTCTGCTGGCCCAAGCCATCGGTTCCGATCTTAAGGGCAAGATCTCGATGGTTTGCTACGCCGCCGCGATCCCGCTCGCCTTTTTCAACTCGTGGATCTCTATCGGATTATTCGTCCTTGTCGCCATGATCTGGTTGGTCCCCGACCGGCGGATCGAAAAAAAACTAAGCGAATGACAGCAGCGGACCGGCCGATCGGGACCGATCCGCTTTATTTGCCCAATGCACAGAAACCACTATTGCGCCGCTGAGCCCCTGCCCATGACCATTCGGTACAAAAGCAGGAGAATGATCGCGCCAAGAATGGACATTATCCATCCGGCGGCATAGTTCGCGCTGGTGAATGGTATCAGGCGGTGAAGAATAGTCCCCAAAAACGCACCAGCTATACCGAGAACGGCCGTCAGCAGCCAGCCGATCGCTCCGGGCGGAAAATTCTCTCTTCCCGGTAGGATCAGCCTTGCGATCATTCCCACAATAAGACCGGCAATTAATTGATAGATAATTTCAAACATCGTTTTCTCCTTAAATGGACTTTGAACTAAATTTCCGTATGGCTAATTACTACTACAATTCCGTTCCTGCCACAAGCAAATCGCTATGAACCTAAATACGTGGCAACGGCCGCCAATGTTCCTAACAAGGTCACGTAGTCCGAGGCGGCGACAAGCGAATGCCAATGCGGCCCGCTCCGGACCTAAATTCCAGCATAATTCCATTAATCACCTTCGGATGCATAAAAGACTCCCATAATTCACTCAGGCCTGCCGGATCCATTTCCAGACCTCAGGGATCGTTGCCCGCTTGCCGTACATTAACATGCCTACACGGTAGACACGGCTGGCAAGCCAGACCAGAAATGCGATGGCGACCGCGTTGATACCGATCGAGAGAGCGATCTGCCAAAATGGCGGTGTCTCCGCCAAAATACGAACCGGCATCGTGATCGGAGCAAAGAATGGCGAGATCGACGCCCAGAACGACAAGTTCGAATTCGGATCGCGGATAACAGCAAAGCTAAGGTAAAATCCGATCAGCAGGACCATTATTGGGGGAAATGCGAATTGGCTGCCCTCCTGCACCGTGGTCACCATCGAGCCGATCAGAGCGAAGATCGAAGCGTAAATAAAATAGCCTAGTAGGAAAAAGACGAGAAAATATACGACCATTATCGGCGTAATATGAGGTAGGCCGACAAGCATCGGAGACAGATCGGACTGGACCGCAATAAACGCCAGCACAGCGCTGAGAGATAGGACCCAGATCGCAAGCTGAGTTAGGCCTGCGAGACCTACGCCAACGAGCTTTCCGAGCATGAGTTCAAACGGCCGGGCAGATGAGAATAGTATCTCGGCGATACGGGTTTCCTTTTCTTCGACGACAGCCCCCATGATCACCTGGCCATAGATCGCGAGCGTTATGTATATCATCAGGCCGATCACGAATGACGCGGCCAGAAGAGCGTCGCTATTCTTTTCCTGGCCCTTTGCGTCGATCGCCTTTGAATCGAGCGTCACCTTTTTACTAAGGTGGCTGACGGTCGCTTCGTCTATATTGGCGTTGGATAATCGCTGCGATCGCACGGCATCGTTCAGAGCGGATTTGATGAGGTCGCCCGCCACGAAATCCCCGGCTTTGCGGGACAGCAGCTCGTACTTGGCGTCATCAGCATCGTAATTTTGCGGTATCAGCAAATAAGCGTCGATCTGATCGCCCACTGCCATTTGGGTCAGTTCTTTCCGAACTTCCTCGATCGGTTTTCCGGCACTCGAATAGTCAACGAAAATGAACCCTTCTGCGGCGTTGCTCGCGCTGTCCTTCATTCGGTCGCTGCTCGAGGATGTTATTTGCGTTCGGGTATCTTTAACATTCTCCCGCCCCTTTTCCGCGATAGCGGCGGCGGATAGATTCTCCCTAAGTCGAGGAGCGATCTTTCCCGAGGCATCGACGATCACGATCCTGGTGGGTTCACCTTTCAGCGAGAAGATCAACGCCGGAACGAGCATAAAGCAGGCACCGATCACCGGGAACAGGAGCGTACCTATTAGGAACGTCCAACGAAGAACGACCTTTTTGTATTCATGCTTTACGACCGCGAAAAATTTCTTCATTGATCACCCCCGACCTGGTCGATGAAAATATCATTGAGGCTCGGTTCGATCTGTTCGAACTTCGAGATCTCAGCTCCGGCATCGATCAGCGACCGCAAGAGGACCTGTGGATCGACGCCGTCCCCGAGGAGTATCTCCTTTTGATCGGCATGCTCTGTTATATTTTCAATGTAGGTGTTATTGTCCAGTATCTCGTCGCCCCCGACGGCCCGCAAAGCGATGAGGTTCTTGCCATAGCTTGCTTTTATATCTCGCAGGCTGCCGCCCATAACCTTCCTCGATCTGTTAATGAGAAGAATGTCGTGACACAGCCGCTCGGCCGTCTCCATCAGATGCGTTGAGAATATTATTGTCTTCGACTGGCTCTTTAATTCAGACAGCACGTCGATCATGAACTCAACATTCACAGGATCGAGCCCCGAAAACGGTTCGTCGAGAATCAAAAGGTCCGGATCGTGCAGTACCGTTGAGATAAACTGTATCTTCTGCTGCATACCCTTTGACAGGTCAGTTGTCTTTTTATTCTTCCATTCTGCGAGGTCCATCCGTTCGAGCCACCGATCTATTCGCCGATCAGCATCTTTTCCGGAGACACCTTTGAGGGCGGCAAAATACCGAAGTTGATCGACGATCTTCATTTTCTTATAGAGACCGCGTTCCTCAGGCAGGTATCCGATCCTGTCCTGCATTTTCGGTGAGATACGCTCGCCATAGAGCTCAATGCGCCCATTGTCGGGTGCGGTGATTCCCACGATCATCCGGATCGTGGTCGTCTTGCCAGCACCGTTTGGGCCCAGAAAGCCAAAGACCCGGCCTGCCCGCACTTCGAAACTCAGATCATCGACCGCGGCAAAATCACCGTAGCGTTTGGTAACGTTCTCGACCCGCAGGGTCACGTCGTGTTCACTCATATTGATCGTTCTACGGTAACATAGCCGGCATCGTCCGACGAACGGCAGCCGAGGCGGAGCGGATCGGCTGTTTAGGCTGCGGACATCGCGGTTATATTTCTTCGATCGCGAATATCGCAACGCGCGAACCGCATTGCCGGCTACCGTGATGGACTTGCTTCCGTCAGTGCCCATTGCCATCTTCACTTTGCGTTGTCTCCGTTCACGAACCTGAGACCGTTCCACTTTTTTTGCTAAATGGAACGGGTTAAGTATTGCGTATGTAATATTTAGCCCCGATATCGTTCCATTAGTGTTCGAAGGTACGCTAAATGGAACGACCCAACTCACCAGATTGCCGTAAACGCTGCAATACTTGGAGTTAGCGTTTCCGCACATACCTGAATACGGTCGTTTTTGGGATGACCAGTTTCCGAGAAATAAAGGCGGTGCTTTTGCCTTCCGCATAGAGTCTCCGTGCCTCGCGGATCGTTCTTTTGTCGTGCTTTGGCCGCCGTGACTTGCCTGCGGCCGACTCGTCGACCTCGAGATGTTCACTTTCCTCCGCATACTCGACAAACTTGAACCCAAGGAAATTGCGTGCGTCGTCGCCCGTCGGATGCTCCGGCCCGCAACGCATGGCTGAGTGCAGATCATACTGCTCAAGGGCAAAAACAGGGACCAGCCGCTCAGGGCTGCCGGAGCGAACCTTTACCTGTTTTAGGTACCGAAGCTCCGGCGATACGCGGCTGCGGGCGACGGCAAATATCGAGTCGGCAAAATTCGCGAGATTTATCGACCCTTGAAGGTCGAGTTCGGTCACGGGCATCCAGGCACGGCGTTTTGGCGTGTGAGCGAGCACGAGTATGGAGACGTCCTCGTTCCGCTTTAGCTGCTGCAGCGCACGCATAATGTACATGGCCGTGTTGGCGTTGGACGTCGACGTTCGATCGAGAAAAGTTATGTTGTCGATGATAACGGCCCTTGCATCCTGATTGGCGATCGCGTTGACGAGCGCCGTAAAGAACATGTCCGAAAATCCGTCATAGCCCTCGGTCACCTGCCCATCCCAGGCGAGCTCGCATCGGATCAATTCCGCCGAAAATTCGTAATACGGCCCTATCGGGACGGCATCGGCGCCGATGCGAGCGTATCGCATTGCAAACTGGTTGGCCCTTAGTTCAAAATCCACGTAAAGCACCCGCTGCTGCTCGACCGGAACTGCGTCCGCGGCGTCGAACGGAGCGATCGCCCGGCCGCGGGCCAGGCTTTCAGCGATCTGAGCGGCAAGCGCACTTTTGCCAGTTCCCGTCCCTCCGAACAGTATAGTGACCTCACCTCGCCGCCAGAACGGACCGAACATATGGCCCGACGGGTCGAAATATTGGGCGAGATCCACCCACTCCGAAGCCGGGTGGATCTCGAGCATTTTTGGCGGCTTGGCCCACGCTCGCGGATCCTTTTTCTTAGATTCGCGGACCAGTTTTTCGATGTCCGGGCCATTGTCCCAACCAGTCGCCGAATCATAGTCCTGATCCCCGGAAGCATACCGAGGCAGGTCATCTCTAGCCCGCAAAACATCTTCTCTTTCGCTCATATATGTATTCACCTCCATAACGATTATAAAATAATGTTGCGAGGATTGCTAGTTGTTTTATGCGTGCAACACTCGGGCGAAATCAATTCAAGGGCTGGAATGCCCAGCGTTCGTCAGATCTTTCTTGCTCCGGACTTCACCCGCCGATCTGTAGTGACGCTTCCGGCTCTTTACGGCTCCGCCGTGCAGTTAGACATGTTCGACAACTTGACCCGAAGATCTAAGGTTTGACGCGAGACGTAGTCAGCCTCGTCTATGTCGTCATTCACGGTTTCAACATAGGCTCCACCTACATAAAGGATCTCTACCGTGTCGCCTTCAAACACAAAAAGAGCCCGATAGCGATCTATAACAAGCTGGCGAATAGTCAGGCCGAGGTCTTGGCTTTCCGGATTTGAAAGTAAGGCAAGAGAGTGGGGCGATCTTTCGGGCTTAGACCGTCGATATGCGTTTTAACTCCGACATCTTCGGGCTCTGCCCATCCACGGGCGAAGCCCGAAGGTGCGATATTCACAGTATTTAGGAAGAGCTGAGCTTTTCCGCTTATCGAGCGGCGGAGCCGAAATCAAGTATTTTGCCGGATTCGCCGTGGCCGCTTCTGACCTGAATGATGACGCGTTTTGTTTTGCCAGAATTGTCATCAACAAGAAGCATACCACTTTATCCTGCTGGGCTTCGCCCCACTATGTGCGGTGAAGCATTGCTTTACCGATGTTCTCCATATTCGGCTGATCTAATAACCACCGTCTTCGCTGATCTCAGGTTTCTGCGTAAATATCCGGACCATCAGAGCGATCAATGATCTTAGATTAAATAGATAACCAGTATTGGTTTAATCCGCGTGGTGCCCAAATCAGCGACGACTTTTGGTGTTATTGATCTGGACATTCTTGTTCTGCTTTCAAAATCATTTTTCAAAAACTTTTTCCAGATTATCAACTTCATCCAAGATCGGTTTGGCGGCTTTCGCGTAATCACCGACGTTTTTGGCCGCGTCGGTTTTGGCAACCAGCATTTCAAAATTCTGTGCTTGTTTCGTGCCGCCTTTCACTTCAATTTTCGGTTTAACGTCGTTCCATGTTTGGCGGATAGCCTGGGCCGTTGATTTCAGTTTGGCTTCGTCTTTCGCCATTGACCAGATTTCGAGTTCGCGCCCGTAAAAATCCAATT
>JBDTZO010000220.1:0-2170 GCA_040005135.1 Acidobacteriota bacterium
GCCAGCTTATCGGCCTGATCGTTTAGATCAAAATTCTGTTCGGCAAATTTGCGGCCCTCGGCTCCCATTGTCCTTCGTGCCGTCGGATCAATGAGCAAACGTTCAAGTGCCGCATACCATTCGTCAGGCGTTTGGGCATTAAAATGTGTTTCGCCCGGATCTCCGATCTCCGCACAGACGCCGACCGGCGTCATCACAAAGGGTATACCCACCGCTAAATACTGGATCGCCTTAAAACCCGATTTGCCCATCAGCCAATCGTTGCTGACGATGCCGGTCTGAGCCAGAGGATAGAGTCCGATATCGATCGACTGGAAATCGGAAATTTCCTGGTCGAGCTGCCACCGTTTGTTTATCACATCGACGCCCTCGACCGTGATCTCGTCTTTACCTGCCCCGACGATCTTGAGCACAAACTTATGTTTCGCGGCAAGACGAGTTAGAACCGGAAATATTGTTTCCAGGAACGCCAATGTCGAATGGGTGCCCACCCAACCGATCACCGGTATTTCGTCCGACTTTTCGGCCGGGCGAAACAGCTCCAGATCGACTACCGTCGGAATGACGGTCGTCTTTGCCCCGAGTTTATTTGCATATTCCGCAATAAACCGGTTTCCGCAGATCACGGCGGACGAACGTTTTATCAGTTTGTCGGTCTTTCCGAAAAACTTCAGCGAACTACCTAGCTTTCCGTACACTGGGCTCGTATAGGGAATATAGGTCGCGTCGTCCAGATCGAGGACCATCGGCATTCCACCGATGTATTTATAGATCCACTCAAAAAGTGCGGGACCTAAAAACATAGCTTCCCGTTGGACGAGGAGCACGTCGAAATTTCTAATATCGCCGATCTCCAGTATGCGCCGTGCCACTGAGCCGACGATACTGAGAGCCTTGTTTACGGCATGACCCGCCGTATACAGTTCTGAGAACTGATCGCCCGTTATAAACGGTTTCACCGTTAGTTCGATACCTTGCCCGGCGAGAGCTGGTATAAATTGAGCAATACGGAATCTGGTCGCCGCAGCCTCAACAGGATATGAGCATAAAGTTAAAACGCGCATCGGAGAATAGCTAACGGTCGTTATTTCTTATAGCCCACCGCGGTCCAAAACGCCGTCTCGGCGAACGTGATATTTTCGAGTCCCACGTTCTGCATCATTTCCTGCATCTCCACCCTGGTAAATCGCTTTTCGAGTCGCGTTCCAAACCTGTCGAGAGCGTCGGTGCGCATCGTGTAAAAGCTGTAATCTCGATATTGCGAGAGCGGCACGTGGGTCACGTCCATCCCAAACCTTTCTAAGAGTTTCGATCCTCGGGCCAAAGGAAAATAGATGCCCGCCGCCAACGCCTGGCTGAATGCAAATCGTGCCGGATGCGGCATTCGGCTGACGAACTGGCGTCCGATGTCGCTCGCCGACCAAAGTGCCCAAAACCACGCCGGGCGATTATCGAAACGATAATATAGATACAAGAGGAACGGAGCCCCTTTTTTCAATTTCGCAACACACGCCCGCAATCCGGCTTCGGTATCCGGTATGTGATGCAGCACACCGAGGCTGTATCCAAAATCACAGCTCTCGTCCGCGAGAGGAATTTCCTCAACCCCGGCGTTGTGAAATTCACAGTTCAACGCCCTGCCCAAATTACGTTTTGCCACGTTTAGGGCCTCGGGGCTCGGGTCGATCAAGTGCAGCGTACCCACCCGCGGAGCCACTAGCTTTGCCCATCGTCCGCTGCCGCACCCGAGATCGAAACCCACTGGATCTTCGGGAAGCTTTGACCACGGAAATATCGAAAAATAACTGTCGAACATGGCCCGAAGCTCCGCGTCCGACAATTCCGATTGATCAAACCGTGACCACTCATCGCCAAACCCAGCCACTACCCGATTATCGATATTTTCCGACATTTATGATTTTCGATCACTTTCGCTTATTTCCGAGCGTATATTTTCAGCGAATCGCCCAACCTCGTGATACTTAGCGAATGATTTAGAACCGTCTTCACCGCCTTTCGAAGTGGTGTTCTAGTTAGATTTTCATTTAAGCGATGATCGCTCTCGACTCTATCAAATGGCTCGCCAACATTCTTGCGGGGAAAGAAATAGTTTAGGATCTCCATCACGCTGAGACCATTGGAACGAATTGTTACATCGGCAAATCCCGCT
>JBDTZO010000179.1:0-23849 GCA_040005135.1 Acidobacteriota bacterium
GGCGCGAATGGGTCGATCCCGCAAACCGGAGCTCTTTATTCGCGTTCATTCGCGTTATTCGCGGGCGAACTTCTTACCCGCACGAGCGGGGGCAAAGCGCGGCTTCCGCGAAATTAAACCTAATAAGAGCAGAGCGTAGTTCGCGGTGAATGCGACCATTCAATTTGACCCGTGCGATATGATAGCGGGATGAAAATATTTTTGATCGTTGTTATCGCTTTGTTGATCGGGGTCGGTGTGGGCGGCGGGTGGTCGGGGATGAGGGCGGCGGAGGCGGCGGATGGGAAACAGATCGTGGGTGTTTGGTTCGTGACGTTTCCGGACGCTCCATTCAAGTATCACATGTGCACCTTTCACGCGGACGGGACGATGGAACAGGCAAATCCCGACGCCGGCGACGCACATACGAGCGACAGCGACGGGATGGGCGTGTGGGTTCGCGAGGGCGGCAAGATCAAGGGTAAGTTCGTCGAGGTGACGGCCGACCGGACCACGCGGCAATTCGTCTCGCGCGGCGAGATCTCGTTTACGCTCGACGTGGACGGCGACCGCTTCGCCGGTAATGCCGTCGGCAAATTTTACGACCTCGACAACAAACTTACCTTTGGACCCGTCAACACCGCCATGCAAGGCACAAAGATCGGACTCTAAGGAAGAGTTTTGCCACGAATTGCACGAAGGGCACGAATGGGCGGTTCCGGCGCCGCACTATTATCAATTCGCCGATCACCACTCATCAACCTCCACCCAACATTCTCAGTTCACTATTCTATTGACATCGATTTTCGATAAGCACATACTTCGCGTGAATAGAACCAGCTACTCTTTTTTCAGGAGCTTTGGGATCCTCTCAGAGCAAATGAGTTATACAGCCGTTTTTGATCCCGAGGAGCACTAGAATGAAACGATCGAACTTTTTGATTTTTGGTATATTTGCGTTGATCGTGGCGGCGTCGGCGGTCACCGTTTTGGCCCAATCCAGCGGCCGTGATAACCCCACGGCGATGACTTCGAATGAGCTTTCAGGCAGCCTTAATCCTAACAACCTGGAAAACTATTATTCATTTACCGCCGGGCCCGGCGAGCTGACAATAACTGTCGAGGTCCAGGCCAGGCACGAGGATATCGGAGTGCTCAATTTTGAATTGCTCGGACGAAATGCCTCGACCGCACTGCTCTGCTGCGAATTTGCGCAGGGTGATAATGGCGGCACCGGACGAGATGTAAAAACGATCAAACTCGCAAAACGGCAATCCATAATATTGCACACAACTACCGGCCCTGTCGGCGGCGGCACTTTCCACATACGCTTTAGCGGAGCGACCGCAAAAGAGGCGGGCGGAAAACACGGCGAATAAGAAACGCGGCGAACACAGCCGGAGCGCGGGCAGCCCTTCCCGCCCGAAAACCCACGCTCCCGGAGCTTGGTTGGGGATCTATGAATTACGAGTCGCCGTAGTCTGAATTGGGTCGTCCGCCCTTGATTTGTGACCTCACAATTCTGACGTCTGCATTGTGACTTTTGACTTCTGAACTCTGCTCTAAAACAGCCCGCCCGCGGTCCGGCCGGAGGGCGTAAAAAGACTGTACCAAATCTGGGGTTTTACTCTACCAAACCCGGCGAAATACTGTTCCAGAGGGGGCGTTTTACTGTCACAAAATGGGGTTGTTGCAGGGGGTCAGCCGCGTGAAACGGCTCGAAGCCCTGTATTCACGGGCCTTCGGCCAAAATGTGGTACGTACCACATATGAAACACAGGGCTATTTCTGCAAAAACGTCCTTAGACACGATCGGTCATCGCGAAAAAGTGTTGGAAGTTGGCGTTGAGCCGGACATTTTGACCAAGGTTTCAGGACGGGCGCCGCGGCTACTGGCGGCTGAGGCTGCAGCCGCAAAAATAGCCGTCGGTCACGGTGACGTCGTCAATATACTGGCCTTCGCGAAACGTGCCGACGTCGGTGCCGATCCGCCACCGGAGCTGCACCGTCTGACCAGCGGCCGCGGCCGGCAAACGGACCGACGTTGTGATGAATTCGGACGTTTGATCAGGGCCGCTGCGTCCGGACCATCCTGCGTGGCCGGCAAGCGGATTGCTGCAGCACGCGTCGATCAGACCGTCATAACCGCCGCTTTCAAATTGGCCGCCCGCAGCAATAATGTCTTGCCAATCGGCATTCCCAAGCTTTATTTCCAGCACCGAGCCGTCGTAAAGTCGGTTGCGAAGAAACGTGGTCTCGAGGTCGTACCAATTGTTAAATGTCAGCCGCGCCTGCGGGGTCGTGACCACAAAAACGGGCGAAACCATTTCGTTGATGCCTACCTGATTGAGGTCGGGCGAGAACGCCGATCTTGAGCCGGAAACCGACCTTTTTGTGCTGGCCTTCCAGTTTCGCGGATAGTCGGGCAGGCCGTTAATATCGGCTGCCGAACGCGTCCAACGCGGCGGCAAAAATCCCTGCGGGACGCGGTCAAACCCCTCATGAAAAGCTATCCGCGGCTCGCCCGTCTGCAGCGAGATCGTAATAGTCCCGAGATCCGAGTCGTCGTCCTTGAGCTGCAGTGTCAGCGTCAGAGCGGAGCCGCAAGGCAAGGCTGGATCGACGGTAAATGAAAATGCCCGCGTCGCTGATGCTCCGTGCGGCGCGAGCGAGCCGTAATTTTGAACCGCCGACGGAACGGTCACTCCGCCGCCCGCGATCAGCGTCGCGGTAAGTTCATGGGTGGCCGTCATACCGGTATTCCGAAGCGTAATGTCATACGTGACGGCCTCGCCGGGCTCAGGCGATCGGTTTGGAAGACAACTTTCGGCGGTCAGTAAAACACCCGAGTTTTCGATCACCGCGACCGGCTGCAGTGCAAAATCTTGCGTCAAACGCTGGCCGTCGTCGAGCGTGGCATTTATAGTTTGCGGCCGGTATCCGCGGGCCGACGCCGTCAAAGCATAGCTTCCGGGCAGCAGCATCAGGCCGCCATAGCTGCCCGCGGACGACGTGCTTCGCGAAAACACCGTCGACGCGACCAGAGCGTCCGCGATCGGCAGGCCCGTCGAGGCGTCCGTTACGACGCCGCTGATAAACGAGCGGGGCGCCGCCGTGCACTCAGCGAACTTGAAGCTGCCGATCCGCGTGAGCCAGGTAAAATCACTGACATTCTGACTGGCAAGCGTGTAATATTCGCCGGCCGCCCAAAATGTGCAATCGTCCACAGGATCGACGGTCAAAACCGCATAGTCGCCCCAACGCCATCCGAATGCCTTTTGAACGCCGGTACCGTTAATGAGCGTCGCTTCGCTTCGAAATGTGCCCGCTGGTTCTGTCGCCGTGCGGCCGGTGTATAGGAAAGACGGCACTTTTTCATCATTAACGAAATTGTAGCTGACGGCGAGGTTTCCCTGATGGTCTTCGGCCGCGCTTCCGATCCAACGGGACGACGTGTTGTCACCGATAGTTGATTGTTCAGTAGCGACGAACGGCGCTCCGTGTTTTCGACGAAATTCGTAGAGCCGAACGCCGGCACGATATGGGTCCGGGTCTTGGGTCAGGCGAACGGTCTGGTTGAAAACCAGCGATTCGGACCCTCCCAGATTGCGATACGCGACACGGTAATTTATGCGGTCGCTGTTCGAATCAAGCCGCTCGCCGGGGGCCGGCTGGGCAATATCCGCACGTCCACTGGGGCTTGTAGGATCGAACGCAGCCACGCTCAGCGGACTTTCCGGACGTTCGACCACTGTGGAATTCAACGGGTTCGCAAAATCCGCGTGGAAGTCGAACAATCGTATCGCATCCTGCGCGTCACCGTATTCTGTTGCCGAATAGCTGACAAAAACATTCGGCGCACCGGACGGTGGAGGGTGAATGCCGTCGAGATCGGCGGGCACGAAATTACTGCGTCTTTCTGTCGAATTGGACGGCCGATCAATGTATACATACCCCGCCGACGGGTCGCCGACAAGCATCTTTGTGCGGTCGAAAGCGAATAGGCCGGCACCCGCATAATCGGAGCCGAGAAATTCCTCGTCCGACATGTAATAGGCGTCGGGCCATACACCAAACTTCGGAAAATCATTGATCTTCACGTTCGGCATGACAAATTCGTAGACGAAGTACGCACCCGCCGGATCGGCTGTCTTAGAGACCGCCATCATCTGCCGGAACGGCGGAAAATTGTTGCAGTATTGGCTGAGAATCCATCTACCAGCGAGAGGATCGTATAGGACGACCGGATCACCGTCGTCGCGGGTTGAGCAGGGCGTTGCAAGTGGAGCAAAAAGCTGGCTCATCCGA
Source organism: Acidobacteriota bacterium (assembly GCA_040005135.1). Taxonomy (GTDB): domain Bacteria; phylum Acidobacteriota; class Blastocatellia; order Pyrinomonadales; family Pyrinomonadaceae; genus OLB17. Next base: position 4,288 of record JBDTZO010000179.1, read on the forward strand.
AACGGCTGCGTGACGGCGTTGCCCTGTTTATCGTAAACGCGGACCAGTGCGTTGACGGCTTGGACGAAATTATCCGGGCCAACATCGCCAGTGATATCGGGCGGGACGATCACGGCGTTGTATTCCGCAATATTGTCGAAATTTGAAAGGCCGTCGAACGACATGTCCGGCGTAGGCATCGGAATTGCCGAAGCCCGAGCCATCGCACTGTCCGGATCGTGAGAGACTGAGTACGCGTGTGTGACCGGATCCGGTATTGTCACGACACTGGAACGGAGGCTGAATTTGCCGTGTACCGTATGCTGGCGATAAAAACTACGTACTTCTGCAGATGTCGCGAAAGCGGCGGCTTTTCGAAATTCCGGAGCCGAAGCGGTTTCCGCAACGTCGTTTCTGGCTGGTCCCGTTTTACTCTCGGCGGTCTGTAATCGGACCGCGAGGAGGGCTAAAATGATCGAAATTGAGAGGATCAGGAGATTTCGTTTCATGATTCCGACGAATGTGGCACTAGATCATATTGCGAAACTGCCGCCGAAACTACAAAAATGATGTCGTTAGAAATTGACCAGTATCTCAATTTCGACGCGTCTTTTCGCATCATCCAGGAAAGTCTCGATTCGTTGGCCCACCCGCTGCTCAGTGAGTATGCTCCGGATCTCTTTGCGCTTTTCGTCTAGTGTGGGAACAACGACGCCGGGAAAGCGCGTGCGAAAATCCGGCAGGTAGTCGTCCCGATAGTACTTTGCCTCGTCCTCAGGCGTCACAACCGTGAACGATCTAAAGCGAAAATCAAGGTAATTCTTGATCGCAACTCGGCGGGCGATTATCCGCTCAAAATTGTCGTCCTTGATCGAATCAAATCCGACCTTTTTAAGGCGTTCCTCAAATACTGCAGTAGAGGGAAAAGCCTTCAGCGTCTCGGCGATCTCCGCTGCGATCGCAGCGTCGTCGGGAGCGGGGCGCGGCAAGCGCTCTGCCTCAAGCGCAAAAAGGCGCTGATCGATCAGTCGGAGCACCGCTGCGTTCAGATCGTCGGGCCGCGGCGGGTCAAGCGAAGCATTCGGCTGCAAGGAGAGCTGCCACAACACGTCCGAGTACGTAATTAGTTCGATCCGAACGCCGTCACTGACCGTCGCTATCGTTCGGTCGACCATCGTCTGTGCGGCTGCCATGTACGAAAACGCGCCAATCAAGGCGACTGCAAAGGCAATTTGCGAAGCTGGTTTAGAAAGGAGGCGTACTGCGTCAAACATAGGTCCTTAAACTCATTTTTACGATATTGCGGGCCCGTGTCAATTATTAGGTTGAGAAGCTAATTCTGTTGACAATGTGTTAAAAATTGTTTTTAATTAACAAGGAGTTCCTGATACTCCACCTGAACTGTTTTCCTCGCCTGTCCGACAGTCCGAAGCTCGTGCCCGCCGGCATTGGCCACTCAATGATGTTAAACCATTCGCCGACCAGAAAAGACGCGAGGCCGTCGACGTCCAAACCGTTCGCCGAGACATCTGCGAATTATCTGAGATTTATCTCAGACCTCGGGCGAAGCCTGCTCATTACGGTCCATCCTAAAAAAGTGGCTAGCCGCGTGGCTGAGGCGATCCGTCAGGTTTTAGATGCCGAGATCTGCGTCTTTGCCGTCGAGCTTGAAAATATCGGACTTGTAAGCTGTGCATTTGACCGCAATGGAGAAGTCGCGAGCGATTTCCTGGACAAGCCGAAGCTAGATAAATGGCTAACCTTTATGCCGCCGCAGATAGGCTATTCGGAATCTGTCGGGGACGAATTCATGATCTCGGCGTCGGATCACGTGCTGGAATACGTTTCTCCGCTGCATGTAGACGGCGAGATCAAGGGAGCCATTTTTACGGGATTTAGTTCCGCGACAAATCTGAACGAACAAGTGACTCGACTGGTCGACGCCGCGACGCAGATGGCTGCAATGAGCGTGAACCTGTCTGCACACTATGAGGCGACATTGAATAATTCGATCATCCAGGCACGCGAGGAGCACCGAAAGTTCAACGAAGCAGTCCTGGACGCGCTTCCGGTTTCGCTCTACGTTGTCGATCGCGATTATCGGATCGTTACCTGGAACCGCCACCGCGAGGTTGGCGATCAGGGAATACCGCGGGATTCAGCCATCGGTCGTGACATTTTCAGCGTACTTGCAAAATATCCTCAGGGCCGGCTTAGGCAGGAGTTCGAGCGGGCATTCCGCACCGGAAATATCGAACGAATTGAGCAGCAAACAGTTGGCGACGATGGAACGACCCGCCATTGGATGGTCAGCAAGGTCCCGATGAAAGACGTCCGCTCCGGCGAAGTGACGCACGTCATAACCGTTGGCGAAGACGTAACCGTACGGGTTGACGCGATCCATGCGATCGGCCGGGCTGAAAAGCTCGCAGCCGTAGGCCGGCTCGCGGCGGGTGTCGTCCACGAGATAAACAATCCACTTGCGACCATCGCCGCTTGCGCCGAAGCGCTCGAACAAAGAATCGACGAGGGAGCATTCTCGGCATCAGAATCGGCCGAGGATCTAGCGGAGTATATGGGTCTGATCAAAAGCGAAGCGTTTCGCTGCAAATCGATAACGACAGGCCTGCTGGATTTCAGCCGGGTGCGAACGGGGGAACGTTCCCCCATCAATATCGGCGATGTGGTGAGTTCGGCGGCGAACCTGATATCACATCAAAAACGCGGTGACCGAATCGAGCTGAGTATCGATCTTGAAGCTGGGCTCCCCATGGTCAATGCCGACGGCGGACACATCCAGCAGGCAGTTATCGCTCTTGCGACCAATGCGATCGACGCGATGCCGGACGGCGGCAAATTGAAATTCCGCGCGTTGCGTCAGGCATCACGGCTGATCATCGAAGTCTCCGATACGGGCGTCGGCATACCACCTGACGACATGTCAAAGATCTTTGAACCCTTCTTTACCACCAAAGAGGTGGGCAAGGGCACCGGTCTCGGCCTTGCCGTTTGTTACGGCATCATCTCCGAACACGGTGGACGTCTCAATGTCCGCTCCAATCTCGGCAAAGGGACGACGTTCTCGATCGTCTTGCCGCTTCCCGCTACGAAGTAACTCTGATGGCTAAACTACTTGTTGTTGACGATGAAAAGAACCTAAGGCTCGTCGTGCGAAAAGAAATGACGCGCCAAGGCCATGAAACGCACGAGGCCGCTGACGGCGAGGCCGCCTGGGCAATGATCGAGGAACAGGATTATGACGTACTGCTCTGCGACATCAACATGCCGCGCCTCGACGGCATGGGACTATTGCGTCGCACGCGCGAGCGCAGCCAAAATCCGCCGGAGGTCATAATGCTCACTGGCCAGGCTACTGTAGAATCCGCGATCGAGGCAATGAAGCTAGGCGCGTACGATTATCTAACGAAGCCGTACCGGATCGCCGAGCTTTCGGCACTTGTCATCCAGGCCGCCGAAAAGCAGCAGTTAAAGGTCGATAATCAACGCCTGAGGGCCCAGATCGCACGAACGAGCGGCGGCCTCCCTGAGATCGTCGCGGAATCGCCCGAAATGAAAGAGACTCTGCGGCTCGTCCGCCGAGTTGCGCCGTCCGATACATCGGTGCTAATAACGGGGGAATCCGGCGTCGGAAAGGAGCTCGTCGCACAGGCCATTCACCGGCTGAGCAGAAGGGCCGATCGTCCATTTATCGACCTCAATTGTGCCGCACTACAGGACACTCTGCTGGAGAGTGAACTATTCGGACATGAGGCCGGAGCTTTTTCAGGAGCGCGAACTCGCAAACTTGGTCTGTTCGAGATCGCCGATGGCGGCACCCTGTTTCTGGACGAGGTAATGGAGATGCCGATGCCGCTCCAATCTAAGCTGCTTCGGGCGCTCGAGACGCGTTCCTTCTTTCGCGTCGGCGGAGTCAAAAAGGTAGAGGTCGACGTTCGACTCGTCGCTGCGACTAACCGCGATCCTGACCGCGCGATCGATGAAGGAGTATTTCGCGCCGACCTGATGTACCGCATCAATAGCTTCGAGATCAAAGTGCCCGCACTTCGCACCCGCCGCGAAGATATCGAACCGCTCGCTCGACACCTGCTTTTCAAGATCGCTGGAGCCCAGGCCCCAGAGGTCAACCCTCAGGCTCTTATCGCGCTCACGGCGTTCGATTGGAGCGGCAATGTTCGCCAACTTCGTAACTGTCTGGAGCGAGCCGTACTGCTCGCCGACAACGACATCATTACGATCCGGGAATTACCGCCCGAGGTTGTCTACCGGGTCGAAAAGCCGAGTGTATCGATCAGCTACAGTTCGCCCCAGACTAGCGGCACGAACGGGTTTAATAACGTATCGCCAGTAAACCTTCGCGATGCTGAACGACAGCAAATAATCGTCGCTCTGGAAAAAACCGGCTGGCATCGCGGCAGAACGGCCGAGCTACTCGGTATCTCACCTTCGACACTTTATCGTAGACTCCGCGAATACGAGCTCGACATCCGCTGATCCATTTTTCTCACGGGTCTATCGGTCGACAATAAAAAGATATCGCTGCTGAGACATCGGCATCCGGCGTTCTTTGAAGGCCGCCTTTTCTATTTTGAGGGCGTCGCGAAGATTTGGGCCGCCGAAGAGCAGCAGTTGCCTCCGCATTCGCCATTTGAGCAAGCGCGGCAGTCGTTCTGTGAACTTGTCGAGAGCACGGCACGTTACTGATTCGCAGTTAGCTGGGTCTACCTCGTTGAACTGTTTGTCCGCGATCTCAACGCGCGCCGTAATGCCTAGTCGTTCGACCGCCACCGCGAGGAATTTTGCTTTCTTTTCCTTGGTCTCGATGAGCAGAGCCTTGAGGTCGTCGCGAACGAGCAGGCAAGGGATCGATGGCAAGCCGCCGCCCGTTCCGACGTCGGCAAGCCGTGCACCATCAGGTAGATGCTCTAAAAGTGTCAACGATTCTAAAATGTGTCTGAGAGCAAATTCCTCGGGCGTCGAAGGGCCGACGAGGTGGAGAATTTCGTTATTCTCCAGGATAATACCGTAAAAATCGGCGAGCCGATCGATCGATTCTTCGCTCAATTTAAGGCCAAACGCGGCCTGGTTATTATTTACAGATTCGATAAACTCAGATCGCATACAAAGCCTTGATGTCATCGACCAAAAGAAAAGAGTTGAAAACGAAATTTTCAACTCTTCACCCTCGATCGAATTTTGGTGCGGACGAGAAGAATCGAACTTCCACTGCCTCGCGGCAACAGGCTTCTGAGACCTGCGCGTCTACCAGTTCCGCCACGTCCGCACGATGGGCGAACTCTGATGATACGAATTCGGGCAATGAAACTCAAGAATGGCATTCCGATTTGGTATATTTAACGGTGTGGAGACCGATCTGGAGCAAAATCTACGTGAGATTAGACATCGCATCGCGGGTGCCGCTGCGAAGTCAGGCAGGAGTGTAAAACTTGTCTCGGTCAGTAAGACCCATCCCACTTCAGTTCTGCATATGGCGATCGACGCCGGAGCCAACATTCTCGGCGAGAATAAGGTGCAAGAGGCAGAGTCGAAGATCGCTGAGCTGGGCCGTGATTCAGCCGAGTGGCATCTCATCGGGCATCTTCAGTCGAACAAAGCGAGAAAGGCCGTCCAGCTTTTTGATGTGATCCAAACTATAGACTCGATCGAACTCGCCGAACGACTGGAACGTATCTGTGGTGAAGAGGGCCGCGACAGTTTGTCTGTATTTGTGCAGGTAGACCTTGCTGGTGAGGAGACAAAATCCGGGGTCGCGGAGAACGAACTTCCTCCGCTCGTAGACTTTTTGAAGGGGTGCCGGCACCTTAGGTTTGACGGCCTGATGATCGTTCCTCCTTTCAGCGACGACATCGAAAAGTCGAGGCCGTATTTCGAACGGCTGAGAGCGATCCGGGACAAACTCACGGCCGAGAACGCTTTCAATAGTGGTCCGGGTGAACTTTCAATGGGCATGAGCCACGATTTTGAAGTAGCCGTTGAGGAAGGTGCGACCGTCGTGAGGATCGGGACCGCGATCTTTGGAGCACGGGAATACCTAGCGGCAAATTTGTAATATGCTATCGACGATAGTTTATCCCATCATTTTTATCGCGGTGTGGGCGCTATTTGGCCTGTTTTTAGGTGTGATGCTGCTTCGTTTGATCTATAACTACACCGATCCGAATCCTTTTGGGAAAGTCGGCCGTTTCGGATTCAAGGTGCGAAAGGCGACTGAAAAGTGGGTTTATCCCGCTGCGAGATTTTTTGCGATGTACCGCATCGACACGCGGCTGGCGCCCATTTTGACGATACTTATCGGCTTAGTAATAACCTACTTTGCGATGCAGATCGTCTCAAACACATTTTTTGTGATCGATGGCCTGACAGCGGGAATACTAACCGGTCGACCGATGGTCGTCGTGGGAATGATCATCTATGGTCTGCTGAGTATTTTTGTCTTATTTATTTTCATACGCTTCATTTCGTCCTGGTTCGTTTTCACGCGTAAGACCGTGTTAGCATTTGTCCGGCGAGTGACCGATCCGATCATGATCCCCGTGCAGAAGCTGATTCCGCCGATCGGCATGTTCGACATCTCGGCGATGCTCGTTCTGCTCCTTATTGGATTTCTGCAGTCGATCGTGCTGCGGGTCTTCGTAATGAATTAACCTTGGACCCACGCTATTCCTCGGTCTTTTCGTCTTTCGCGTCATCAGCCTTGAGTCCGGCTGTCATCAGCTCAAAAGCGGGCAAGCTTGCTACGCCAGGCATTTCTGCGTCTCCTTTTACCGAATACCAAATTATCTCGTTCAGCTCGCGGGGATTAGCCATGTCGGGATGCCTTAGATCCTGGCGGCTCGTGAGGTCCATATAATAGGCCAAACGTGCCGACCGCTTATCGGGCGGATAAAGATTGTCCGGGGCAATTGTCGGCAACTCCGCTAAATAGGGTGTGAGATCCGCGGTGCTCGTGAAAATGTCGATCGGCGTGGCGTGTGAGTCGAGGAAGTTCATCGGGCTGATGCCAAGACACAGTTCCATTGTGCGTATAAGGCTGACCGTGTTGTGAAATTCGTGCACAAGCGAGCCCCGGCGGTTGTAGGCGGATATTACGAGAGCCGGCGAGCGGTGAGCGTCGACATGGTCAGGCCCGTCTTGGGCATCGTCCTCGACGACGAATATTGCTGTGTCCTTCCAGTAAGGACTTTTGGAAACGTCTTCAACAAGGCGGCCGAGCGCGTAGTCGTTGTCGGCTACATAGAACTGAGGTGTCGGCCTGTTTTGCCTGAGCCCATTCGTGTGATCGTTCGAGAGACGTACGATCGACAAATTCGGCATATGGTCGCCGCGTCCCGCTTGCAGATCGTCGACAAAGCTCCTAAATTCGGACGACCAAGCGCCATAGCGTGATGTTCCGCGATTTGCTATGTCCGAGTTTGTATCCGTGATCGCCGGGTCCGATGACGAACCCGCCTTGCGAGCGACTGCGTACGACGTGGTCGTGAACGAGTCCGGCGTCAGCAGATCAAAGTTACGTGCCTGGGGCGAAAAATGACCTTCCAACGTCGACTTCGACGCGAATGCAGTCAACGTTGGCGAGACGTCGGGATACTTCTTCGCTTTTCGTGTGTTTACCTCGGCGAGGTCTTCAGTTGAGATCGTCGAAATAAACTCGCCGTAGTTGCGATAGCTCAAGCCTGCTCGTTTAGCGGCGTCCCATAGATAGAGCGACTGCGGTTCGCCGATATCACGGCCTCCGTTTAGATATGGCACGTACTTTTTCTGAAAATTGGCTACGTCGTCGGCCGTTGCCGGCGGCGAAAAGGCCGACGGGAGAGCAACGGGCGGTTGTGCCGATGGAGCGTCGTAGGATGGCAACCGGTTAAAGCCTTCAAAATCATATGTGCGGCCGCGGCCCGAGTAGTTCCATCGGAATCCCTTGTCAATGTAGTCACTTGAAAAAGCGGCGGTCGACCAATTGTGTCCGTCGGGACTAGCCTCCGCGTTGACGAAAAAACGGTCGAGCAGCCCGAATCTCATCGCCAGCGAGTGCGCGTTCGGCGTTACATTCTGCGACGTGCCGTCCGGCGATCTTGCGGCGTCCCCTTCGCCGAATATCGCTACTGAGGGCTCACCGTCCGCCTTTTGACCGCTGCCGGCGGCCGTCATATCACCGAAAACCTGATCGTAAGTGCGGTTTTCCCGGATGATATAGATCACATGTTTGAATGGCGAGCGGCCGCCCGCGAAGATGCTCCGCTTTTCGGCGCTCAGCATTCCGTTGTTCCGCATTGTCGCCTGCGTGTAATCGTAAAGGCGCTTTTCGTCCGGGACAGAGACCATACTTATATTGCCCGCGACGATCGCCACGCTGTATTCGCCACGCTTAGTTGCACCGGCCGGAAAGTCTCGATTTGGCATGTTGGGATACCTGCCGTTTTCAGTAACCGTGGAAGACGAGTTTTCCATTCCGGTACCTTTGCCATTCGCGATAAATAGTCGGTCGCCGACGGCAGCTACGGCAGAGGCATAGTTGCCGGTTGGAATAAAGCCCAAAAGCTTTGACTTCGTTTTTGCCGAAGAGTCCGTCCTCAAACTTACGACGGCCACTGAATTCGAGTGTGCGTTCGCCACGTAGAGCGTTTTTTCGTCATCGCTCAATGCGAGGCCCTCCGGACTTGCTCCGTTCAGCTCGCCCTCGGTGATTCGGACATTGATGGTCTCGATCACCTTTTCGGTCGCGGTATTGATCACCGAAACCGAATCATCGTCCGAATTTACAACATAAAGACGCGTCATTGCGTGATCCAGCATCATCAGTGTAGGATGACGCCCGACCAGAATATGGGTAACGTTGCCCGCCCCGTTGCCATGGACGACCGCAACCGTGCCGTCGCCCCAGAGTGAGACGAAAGACTTTTGCACGCTGCCGCGGCTCGCCAGCAATTTAACGTCGTATGGGTAGAGAAATGCGTTCGATCCAGGCCGGTGCAGATCAACGCGGTCGATCCTTCGCGACACCCTGAGGTCGGACACTATGCCGAGCGTATCGCCGAGGTTATTTGCGGAATAGACGCTATCGCCGTCAGGTCCGACGGCGATCCCTGTCGGATAGACGGGCGCGACGCCTCGATTGTAATCGGGCGAAGGTGCATTTTGTGCGAAACCCGACACGTCAATAGACGGCCCTTCGAACTTCGTGTCTTGCTTGTTCTGCGGTAAGAGAGGCTGAGCGGCTCGCGGGTCGAAACCGAGGATCCAGATCTTGTTCTCTGCACCGCCCGCAAGAAACAGGCGGTATTTGCCATCCGGCTGGATATTCGTATCAAATGTCAGCCCGAAATTTGCGCTCTCAGGCGACGGAAAATACACGGTTTGGATCACGGCCGGATCTGGTTTTAGATTTAGGTCGATAACCGAAAGGGTCTGATTTGCCTTGCTCTTTGAGTTTTGCTCGAGTCCGTAACCGCTATTTACGGCTATTAGATAACGCCCCTTGCCGTCCGGTCCTCCGGCGTCAGGCGTGCGGACAAAATTCATCGTTAGCGGAGCCACCGCGGGCAGACCCGTTGAAGAATCGAGGACCAGCTTTCCCGCCGGCTTTGGACCAAAGTCATCGTCCGGCGAAACGTCTATAGCACTCGACCTGGCGGTGCCTAGATAGACGGTCAGCGCGACCGCGGACAACAGAACGACAGCGATAAAAGCAATTGATCGGGACCTGATAAGCGATTTCATTGGACGAGCTCCTCAAAATATGGGGTTATAATAGCTCAGCCGGAGCTAAATCTGAATTACAATGGCTATAAACGTCACGGAAACGCATGGAGCTCTCATTTTTAACGTCCGCGTTATCCCGCGTGCGTCAAAGAGCGAGTTCGTCGGGGAGCTCGATGGTGCCCTAAAAGTGCGTATCGCTTCACCGCCCGTCGATGGCGCGGCAAACGCCGAGTTGGTGCGGCTGCTGGCAAAGAAACTCGGAGTTTCGCGCGGTGATATATCAATCATCGGAGGCGAAACTTCCAAGAATAAGAGAATAAAGGTATCGAACGTGTCACAATCGAGGTTTGATGAGGTAACACAATGAAAAATCATATTTCGTTTACAACGGGCCTTTTTGACAGCGGTATCGTGAATTCCGGCTCGAAAACTGACGAACTCGGCCAGGATCTCGCCCGTTGGCTGATAGCTAGATCCAGTGGCGATGAATTTACGTTTGCCGAACCGATGCGTACCGGACACGGCTGGACAGACACGGTGAGTGCGGACGGCGAGGAATTTAGGCTCGGATTTGGCCTGTTACAGGGTTCGGCCGGTGCCGACTATGCTGACTGGCGGATCACGATCGAAAAGGTCAATAAATGGAAGCTGTTTGGCTCAAAGGACTCAAAACTCCGTGACCGCCTTTGCGATCTGGTCCACAACGTTCTGCGTGACGAAGGCCAGATCCGCGAAGTTCATTGGGGTTAAGTTCGGGCCCATTTTGAATGCAAAATCCAGCGTGTTATATTTTCAGCTTCGGCATAGCCAAAGGCGTTACAACCGGCAAGGCGTACGCCTTCCACCGGCTGGATCGTAATAATTACCCTCAATAAAGGACGAACAAGAATGTCAGGACACTCCAAGTGGCACACTATCAAGCACAAGAAGGGTGCGCTCGATGCAAAACGCGGCAAGATCTTTACTAAGCTGATCAAGGAGATCACTGTCGCGGCCCGCACCGGCGGCACCGGCGACGTCGATTCCAATGCCCGTCTTCGAAAAGCCGTGACCGATGCCAAAGGCCTCAACATGCCTAACGACACGATCGACCGCGCCGTCAAACGGGGCACCGGCCAGCTCGAGGGTGTTGCGTACGACGAGATCACTTATGAGGGCTACGGCATCGGCGGGGTCGCCGTACTTGTCGAAACAATGACCGATAACCGAAACCGCACGGTCGCCGAGATACGCCATATATTCTCTAAGAATGGCGGCAATATGGGCGAGGCCGGTTCCGTCGCGTGGATGTTCGATAAAAAGGGCTACATTGTCGTCGACAAGGCAGCCAAGGGCGAAGACGAACTCTTTGACATCGTCATCGAAGCCGGAGCCGACGACCTTCAGGACGAAGGCGACGTTTTTGAAATATTTACTGCGCCCGACACTTTCGAGGCGGTTACCGATGCACTCAAAACCGCCGGCATCGAAACACAGGCCGCCGAGATCTCGATGGTCCCACAAAACTACATTGCCCTCACAGGCGATGACGCCCGCAAAATGCTGAAGCTTTACGAAGCCCTCGACGACAACGACGATGTCCAAAAGGTCTACGCGAACTTCGATATTGATGAGAGCGAGATGGAGTAGCCGCAAACCGAGCTTCTTCTCCGCCGACCGATCGTGTCCGAGAGCTGTTTTCAGAAATAGAGGCTTGTTTCATTTGTGGTACGTACCACATTATGGCTCAAAAGCCCCATTTTACGGGCATTTCGACGCGATCCGCCGTCCCACAAACCCGCGACAACCGCTCCAAAGACCCCAAAATAGCGTCCTCTGTGACACCATTTCGCCCACTTTGGTACAGGGAATCTGCGGATTTGGTACAGTTCGTTTCGGCATTTCTGACGAAACCCCGAGCGACAAGTTTCCACCCCAACCCGAACACAAGAATTTGCACAGTCGACGCGCGAATATCCCTGCCCGCAAAGTCGGAGCGCAGGCATCTCTGCCTGTAATGGTTTCGGAGCCGATCGATCGGGATCAATTCCGATGCCTGTCGATGGTTCTTCGGGCTGTGCCCTTCCGGCGGACATATATAATTACGCTGAGGCTGTGCCTCGTGCGATGGAGCCGGAGCCTTCGAGGATCCAGCGGCGGCGGACGGAAAGGCTGAGCCTTTCCGCACATAATTGCGGCAATTCCGCCGGATCTTGATCTTTATGCAAGATTCCGTTCGGCCGTCTGCGAAAAATATAGAATCGCAATTCCGACCCCATTTCTACGCGTTACGCAAAGAGCGAGGTGGAGTAGGCGGTGACGTTGGGACAAGTTACTCAGGCAACGCGGGTTCTTGGATTACCTGGGCGAACATTATGCGGTGGCCGTCGGGCGTTGAGACGCCGAATTCGCGGAGGCCCCATGGTCTGTCCGCCGGAGTGCTTATAAATTTGGCACCGTGTTCGACGAACTCGGCGTAGATCTCGTCGACATTTTCGACGAGGACGTTGGCGTAGTAGGAATGGTCGCCCGTGTCGCGGGCGAGCATCGCGTCTGAGCACTCGCCGAGCATCACTTTAAAATCGCCGAACGACAGGCCTTCCCAGCCCGGCACGCTAAAATCACTATCAAATCCGAGTTTATCGACGTAGTAGGCGGTTTCCAAACGTAGATCTTTTACTGCCAGCACGTGCCGCGTCTGTATCACCTTGCGCATAGATCTCATATAGAATTTCCTATAAATAGCTAAAGAGCCAATGGCCGTTCGTGCGTTTTAGCCGGCCGTACCACGAGCAAATTGGGTAGAGAAGCGCGACGCCCGCGATCCATGCCGCGTATGTGGCCGCAAGGCTGAAGCCAAAACCGGGCGGGGCCTTGACGGTTTCCGAAAATGGAAAATTCGTGAACAAAAATCCGACGCTCTGCCCGCTTATTGATCCGAGGAGCACACCGGCCAGATGCGCAACGAACATCTGAAGAATGAAATAAAAGAGCGGCACGCGGCCGTAGACAAGCAATATTCTGGTAAACACACTGGTCTCACCTGCCCGGTCCGCGACGGCAAGAAACACGATCGCCGGGCCGAGTGTCATCAGCAGGAACAACAGGGAAACCGGATACTTTGTCGTATTCAGAAAAGAGAGGAATGTGAAGAAGGTGCTCGATTGCTCGCTCCATTGAGCTGGATCGCCGTAAACATTTACGAAACGAATAATAATAAATGCTGCGGTGGCCGCGGCACCGATCAAAAGCAACAGCTTTTGGCGCCGTTTGGCTTCCCACTCGTAGACGACACCGAGAGCGTAGCCGACTGCCATGACACCGACCCAGGGAATGAGTGGATAGGCGACGAACAGTTTCGACACGCCGCCAAATAGCGGCACCATTCCCGGCTGATGCAGGAATAGCCATAACGTCTGCCATGCGTCCGGCGGCGGCGATGCGGCGAATGCCGTCGCGGCCGGGACGCTGATCGTGTCAAGCAGGTTATGGAGAGCGATCATCGCGATCCCAAATAGGCCGGCCACCCACGTCGGCAGCCAAATGATCGCCGCCATCAATATCATCGAGACGCCAAAGATCCAGATAACCTCGGCAACGCCGAAAAAGCTGTAATCAAAGCTGAAAAAGATCGCGAGACGCACGACTGTAAATTCCAGTACGATCAGCCAAAGCCCGCGGGTTACCAAAAATCGAGACAGCTCGGCACGGCCTTTTCCACGCAGCCGCTGCAGATATATGCTGGTTCCAGCCAAAAAGACAAAGGCCGGAGCACAAAAATGTGTGATCCAGCGGGTGAAGAACAGAGCTGCCGACGTTTTGGAAAGGTCGGTCGGGCTGAACAGAAATGCGTCGGCGTTGACATACTCGCGCGTGTGGTCGAGCAGCATAATGACCATCACCAGCCCTCGCAAGACATCGATCGAGTAAATTCGTTGTTTCAGAGGTGCGCCCGGTTCTGACATACGATGAAGTCGAAATGTTTAATTCTGAGTATTCGGCCAAAGGCTGGTACTCAGGCAATGGACATTTTGTTTCGGAGTTAAGTAAAGGATGCTCCGAGAGCCGCAGATCGGCGATCGAATTGTCATCGAGCGGCCGTAGCTGAGCAATTTTATTCAGCCGATCGTCATCGGTGATCGTGCTCGTCGGCCATCGCGGCGGCTTTGCTCTTATGGATCGTCCCGTCAGGGTGCTCGGGTGGCGAATATATCGTGTAAAGCTTCATCGGTTTATCGAGCGACAGATTTACGATGTCATGTTCAACCCCTGACGGCACGACGACGGCAGAACCCTCGTGGAGTTCATGTTCGACGCCGTCGAGAACGGATTTGCCCTCGCCGGCTTCGACACGGATGAACTGGTCGACGCCGTGGTGCGTTTCCTTTCCTATATCCTCGCCGGGCAGCAGCGACATAACCACGAGCTGACAATGCTCGCCGGTAAACAGAACCTCACGAAAATACCCATTTTCGAGCGACTTTTTTTCTATATCTCCAACGTATCCTTTCATTACAGACTCCTTAGGCAACAAGCTCGGCTTGAATTCGTCGAATTGTCCTCCATGATCCGATGGTACCGCTTAGATCGGGTCCAAGGTGTGACCGTGGTCACGCGCGGCAAGACTTTCACCGATCTGGGCTATCCGCGCCTCCGATCAGAACGGCCCGGGATTTGGCCGCGGCGACGATTTGAGATAGCAGTTGTTTAAGTAATAGGTCGGGTCCATCAGGTCCTTGCGCCGGCTGAAAGTTCGCTTAGGCTTGAAATTCAGATAGTGCATGTTGCCCTTTTCGGTCGGATAACTCAGGTCTTCGCCATTCGAATACATTTCGAAATGCAGCATCGTCGAGACGGTCTGGGCTCCGACGACGGCTACGAGCTGTCCCTCGGTCACCTCCGCTCCGGCAATGACCCCGGCGGGGACATGAATGCCGATCTCGCCGTATCGTGCCAGGAATGTGCTGTGTTTGATCAAAATGTCGTAGACCATCAGGCAATGGACGCCGGGTGCGCATACCCATTTATTCGTGGTTTTGTCCTTAACGTGTGCTCCGCTCTCGAAAAATTGCCGAACGCCGTAAACGACCGTTCCGTCCTCGACTGCGTAGATCTCGGTCCCGGGCGGAGCCATCAGGTCGCAGCCGGGGTGAAGGACATCGCCGCGGTCATTGCCGAAGGCACGGCCTCCGCTTGAATAACTCTGCGCCGGAATATGAGCAAGTGGAAACGTAGCCATCCGATTTACCTCCGAAGTCGTGTTTCCAGTATTATGCCCCTTTTGAAGGCAAATTGCGCCCATCTTTTTTCGACAAAGGGTCAGGATCAGGAAGTTTGTGCCGAAAGACCGTGAGCTATGAAAAGCGTTTGGCGGAGCGCAGCTTTGCACGTTCCGATTCGACCGCGCGGTCGCGTGGTGGGGCGTTGGTGACGAGCGACGCCAGCAACTCGCTTGCAGCTGCCGACACGCGTTCAACCGCCAGATCGAAGGCCGCCTCGTTCGCCTTGGACGGCTTGTTAAACCCCGAAAGCTTTCTAACGAATTGTATAGACGAAGCTAAAACTTCGTCGCTCGTCGCCGGCGGTTCAAAATTGAAGAGCGTCTTAATGTTTCTGCACATGCGTAAATTATGATCGCGGGCTATTTAAGACGCGACGCCCATTCGCGGGTCACGCGGGCCATTTCCTTAAAAACGTTCTCATCCGACGTCCGCGTTCGTTTAAGTATCTTGAAACTATGGTCCGCAGTGTCGATCAGGTGGAGCGAAGCACTCTTACCGAGTTTCTCGACCACGGGCTCGAGCAGATCCAATTCGGCAAGTGCGTCGCGCGTGCCGCTCAGGAAAAGCATCGGAATTTTGATCGCGGCAAGATGTTCTGCCCTGGTTATGGATGGTGCACCGGCAGGATGCAGTGGAAATGAAAAGAAGACCAGCCCCGAAACGCCGTCGATCGTAGATCCCGACTGGGCCGTCGACGTCATCCGGCCGCTGAACGAGTGGCCGCCGGCAAGCAGCTTCAGATCCGGAGCCGCCGTCTGTGCCGACCGAACGGCTGATCTGATGGTCGCGATGCAAACTTCGTTCGAGTTGCGTCCGCCGCCCTTTTCCGAATAAGGAAAATTATAGCGAAACGTGGCAATCCCAACGGCCGCCGTGGCATCGGCGATCGAGCTCACCAGCGGCGTCCGCAAATTTGAGCTTGCCCCGTGCCCGAGCACAAGCAAGTGGGTGGCGTCCGCCGGACGCATCAGAAGCGCCGAAACTTCGCCTTTTTCGGGCGTCGCTTCAAACTTCAGCTCCAATGGCTCGATAACTCGGTTGGCGGTCATTTTGCTCGGCGGACGTATTTGTAATCGTATGAGGTCGTCCAGGTCTTGCCGCCGTCCGATGAACTCTCGGCGAATTGACGGACGGTATTTGCGTCGATATTGAAGAAGGTGAGCCGCGTCAAAGTCTTCTGTCCATTCGTTGTGGACGGCTCGCCCTCATAGCGTATGGCGCCGTCCTTGTAGACGCCCGAAAATCTGAGCGGGCCGCCGGCCTGCCCGATCCAATATTGGAACCATTTCCCGGCCGCCGCGTCGTAAAAGTTGATGCTCTTGCCGGTGCCGCCGAATTGATCGGTCCAGTTCTCGAGTATTCCGCAACCGGACGCGATGCTCTGCACCGCGCTCGAGCCGTCATGGCGGCCTTGCGGATTAAAGACTTCCCATTCGCCAACCCAGAAATTAAACTGCTTTGCCTCATCTGAAAAGAGGCACGGGTGGATCGTTCGCTCGACCTTTTCGTGCAAAGCGACAACGGCCGGATCATCCTTGATCGCGGCGAGATCCGGGTCCTTAAAATTAACGGCCGGCAGCACCATCTTCGGGTCGCTCACGGTCTTGGTGAGCCACTCGATCGCTTTCGCCTTGTCGCCCATGAGCGAATAGGCGCACGCGAGGTTGTACTTTGTGAAGCCGTTATCCGTGATCGCTACGTTTTTTACCCACGCATCAGCCGCCGGCTGATACTGTTTGAGCGAGTAGCGGGCCGTGCCCAACTGCGACCACGCCGGGGCATTTTTCGGCTCGGTTTTAACTATCGCTTCGTACGCGGCCGCCGCCTCAGTGAATTTTTGCTGCTTCATCAGTTCGTTCGCCGCCTGCATCGCCGGCGATGGTTGAGCGAATGAGTTGACGACCGACCCGACAAATAGGCAGAAAAGAATCGTGAAATTTCGCAATGACATCAGGCATCTCCGAAAAAGTGATTTGATGGCTATACGCAGAAAATTTCGAGAAAGTTATTTTGAACCCTCAACACGCCAGGCATATAAGAAAGCCCTCAGATCTCGATCCTTGAGAATGAAAAGCTGCCGAACGCAACGAATACGACGGCGGCTACGCAAAGGACGGCAAAGCTCAACTCTGGTGCGAACTGGCTCGTTCCGAGCAGGACGTTTCTCAGACCATCGACGCCATACGAGAGCGGGTCGATGCGCGTTAGAAAATTGAGTGCGCTTGGCAGGCCCTCGAGCGGGAACAACGCCCCCGAAAGAAAGTAGATCGGCAGTACGACGAAATTCATGATCAGCTGCATGCCCTGGATATCTTTGAGCATCGAGCCGATGGCCACGCCGAGTCCGGCGAAAACGATCGCGGTCATGATCATAAAGCCCACCGCGAGTGGCAGCATCAGCCAGCTTACCGGCCGAAATCCTGCGATCAGGCAGATGATCAATACGACCAACCCCTGTATCGTCGCCACGGTCGCTCCGCCGAGCGTTTTTCCAAGCATCA
Source organism: Acidobacteriota bacterium (assembly GCA_040005135.1). Taxonomy (GTDB): domain Bacteria; phylum Acidobacteriota; class Blastocatellia; order Pyrinomonadales; family Pyrinomonadaceae; genus OLB17. The sequence goes on from JBDTZO010000179.1 coordinate 21,764, forward strand.
CCGTCCATCGCGGCACAGGCGCGACCAGCGTTTCCTTCAAAAACCCAAATTGCCTGTCCCACAGCAGCCCGATGCCTGAGAAAACCGATGTGAAGAGAACCGACATTCCGATCACGCCAGGAGCGACGAATTGCAGATAGCTTCCGTTTCCGGCCTTTTGAAAGACGGGCCCGAGGCCAAAGCCCAGAACAAGAAGATACAAAAGGGGTTGGCCGAGCGATGCGACGATCATCGCACGTGAACGTATGTACCGTTTCAATTCCCGCAGCCACAAAATATAGATCGCGTTCACGTTATTTTCTCCACATTTTAGCCATCTGCCGCAGTTGGTCGCCCGCTCCGGCCTTTTCATCGCGGATCGACGAGCCCGTTAGTGCGAGATACGCGGCCTCAAGCGAATCTGTACCGGTCTGATGTTTCAATGCCTCGGGCGAGTCGATGGCCACGATCTTTCCGTGATCGATCACCGCGATCCGCTGCGCGACCCGCTCGGCCTCGTCCATGTAATGCGTGGTGAGAAAGACGGTAACGCCCTCGGTCTGATTCAGTTCTTTGACGGTCGTCCACATCTGATTCCGGCTCTGAGGATCGAGGCCGAGGGTCGGCTCATCGAGAAAAAGTATCTTAGGCGTGTGCAGCAGGCCGCGGGCGATCTCGAGCCGCCGTTTCATGCCGCCCGAAAATTCCTTGACGTAGCTGTCCTTTCGCTCCCACAGCTCAAAGAGCTTAAGCAGCATCTCGGTCCGCTCATGACGCAGCTTTCGCGGAACGTGATACAGCACGCCGTGCAGATCCATGTTCTCGAATGCCGTCAGCTCCTGGTCGAGGCTCGGATCCTGAAAGACGATGCCGAACCGCTTCCGCGTCTCGTTCGCCTGCGTCGCCGGATCGAGCCCGTCGATCTCGATCCTGCCGCTCGTCGGTTTGAGCAGCGTCGTCAGCATCTTAATAGTCGTCGTCTTTCCCGCCCCGTTCGGCCCCAGAAACGCAAATATCTCACCCGCCGCGACCTCAAACGACACGTCGTCAACAGCCGGCACATCGCCGAAGTTCTTAATTAAATGTTCAACACTGATCATATTGGCCGATCACAATTCCTCTGTTTGCGAATCTATCATCCGTCGTGCCGCTGACGGCAACCCACGCGATGTTCATGCCCCATTCAGGCGATCGAATATCCGCCGTCCACCGGCAATGTTACGCCGGTGACGAAACCGGCGGCCGAGGAAGCCAGGAAAACGGCAGCACCAGCGAGTTCGTGGGTTTCGCCCCAGCGGCCCGCGGGTGTGCGGTCGAGTATCGACTGGTTAAAGCTAGCAAAATCGGGGTTGTCGCGGATCACGGCGGTCAGGTCAGTTGTGAACCAGCCGGGAGCAATGGCGTTCACCTGGATATTGTGAGGAGCCATCTCGACAGCCATCGATTTGGTCAGCTGAACGATCGCTCCCTTTGAGGCACTGTATGAGGGAATGATGCCGGAGCCAAAATACGAATACATGCTCGCAATATTGATGATTTTGCCGCCGCCGCGCTTGACCATCGACGTGGCGGCCAACTTTGCCATCAGGAAACATGCGTTGAGATTGGTCTCGATGACCGCGTCCCAGTCCTCCTCGGTCTCGTTGAGCACGCCGCCGCTCGGCCGCCCAATGCCGGCATTATTGACCAGAATGTCGATTCCGCCGAGTGCATTTTCCGTTCGCTCGATGGCGTCGGCAAGCGTGGCTCGTTTTGAAACGTCGAGAAACATCGCGAACGACGGGCGCCCAATTTGTTCAAGGTCCGCCAGAACGGCAGCGTTCTTTTGCTCATTACGGGCAAGAATAGCGACCGATGCTCCGGCGCGTGCCAGCCCCAAAGCGATCGATCGTCCTATCCCGCCATTGCCGCCGGTGACAACAGCCACTCGGCCGTCAAGGTCAAAGTTAGTTGTATTTTTCATTTAGATCTTTGATCGTACAAAGTATTAAGAAAAGTTCTTCTTCAACCGCTGCCAGACCTCGAAATATTCGTGCTGCAGCTGCGCGGTTTCCATGGCGAATTTAGTCGGGCGGATGATGTAGCGGGACTCGAACATGAAGGCCAT
>JBDTZO010000191.1:0-23672 GCA_040005135.1 Acidobacteriota bacterium
ACTTTCTGTACGACAGTTCCAAGCCGCTGCCGCCGGAATATAACCGCGACGACATTACTGAGATCGCCATCCCACTTATGGCTCTGTGCAATGCGGAATACACGGACGCAAGGCAGCGGCAGCTATTCAAAAATATCGTTTACATCGGGGCGCTTTCGGCACTGCTCGACATCGAGTTCGCGGTGCTCGAAGGGCTCATCGGCGACCAGTTCAAAGGCAAGGAAAAGCTGATCGAGCCGAATATCAAAGCTCTGAACCTCGGCGTAAACTACGTTAAGGAAAATTTTGAGTATCCGATCGATATTCGGGTCGAGCGACGCGACCTGTTGGGAGATTCGATATTGTTTAGCGGAAATTCCGCCTGCGGTTTGGGCGCAATCTACGCCGGCGCCACTGTCGCCGCGTGGTATCCGATCACGCCGTCGACCTCAGTTGTGGACGCGTTTACAAAATACGCCGCCAAATACCGCGTCGACCCTGAAACGGGCAGGAATAACTATGCGATCGTCCAAGCTGAGGACGAGCTTGCCGCGATCGGCATGGTCATCGGTGCCAACTGGAACGGAGCACGCTCGTTTACGGCAACCAGCGGCCCTGGCCTTTCGCTGATGAGCGAATTTCTCGGCCTCGCTTACTTTGCAGAGATCCCGGTGGTCCTCATCGACGTACAGCGTGCCGGCCCGTCCACCGGAATGCCTACTCGAACACAGCAATCAGACCTGCTTTCGGCGGCGTATGCATCGCACGGCGATACCAAACATCCGCTCTTACTGCCGGCAACGCCGAAGGAGTGTTTTGAGATGACGGCCGACGCGTTCGATCTCACCGAACGACTGCAATCGCCCGTGATCGTGATGACCGATCTCGATCTCGGAATGAACGACCACATTACAAAACCGCTGGTCTGGGATGACAGCCGCCAATATGACCGCGGAAAGGTCCTGACAACAACGCAACTTGACCTGCTCGGAAAGCAAATTACTGCTATGCAAGCCGTGGTCGACGAACATAGAGAGTTGAGTACCGAAAACGGAAATGGCCATGTCGACTCGGCCTTCGCATTGGAAATAGATGCACAGCCAAACGGCGATCAGTCTCTAAACCAGCCGCTCGAACAGTTTAAGGGCAAATTTGGCCGCTACCTCGACATCGATGACGACGGCATTCCATATCGAACTATTCCAGGAACGCATCCGACGCGTGGAGCGTTTGTCACGCGCGGCTCGTCACGCGACGAATATGCGGTCTATACAGAGGACGGCGACGCATATCGTCGAAATATGGACCGCCTTGCACAGAAATGGCAAACGGCGAAGGAACTTGTGCCGAAACCTGAATTTTTTCAGGAGGCGAATAGGTCGAAATACGGCATGATCTTTTTCGGCACCTCGACCTACTCCGCCGAGGAAGCGATCGACCTTCTCGCTGACCAGGGGATTACGATCGACTCGATGCGGCCGCGGGCCTTTCCATTTTGCAAAACGTTCGTGGATTTCGTCGATTCGCACGAACGTCTCTTTGTCGTTGAACAGAATCGGGACTCACAGTTCAAAAGCCTGATGATGATCGAACTCGGGATCGATCCGCACAAGCTCGTTTCCGTGCTGAACTATGACGGCACGCCGATAACCGCCGACGAGATCTTGGTCCAGGTTACGGGAAGCTTGAAGTAATTACTTTCGTGGATATCGAGAACGCTTTTCAGCTGTCTTCATATGCGTCGTTGCTCGATCACTGATGCAGCAAAAGAATCGCTCGCCGTTCGGTGCGGCCGGAAAAAACGCTCTCGCTAACGTGTATTTTGGGACAAGCGGATCAATATAGACGGGCATTCCACGGCGAGTTATGGAAACTTGTGACTGTCTTTTCTAAATCTAATGACATACGTAAAACCAGCATTTAGACACCCGGGACTGCCTAAGAACGAACTTGGGTACACGGTTGATTATTACGAGGGTTCGCTTTCGACTCTGTGTGCCGGCTGCGGGCATGACGGTATCAGTGCGGCTATTGCTCAGGCATGCTTTGAGACGAATATCCAGCCGCATATGGTGGCAAAGCTCTCAGGCATCGGCTGTTCGTCCAAGACACCGGCTTATTTTCTATCAAATTCACACGGATTCAACTCCGTGCACGGACGAATGCCGTCGGTCGCCACCGGTGCAAATCTTGCGAACCGCGATCTGATCTATTTCGGCGTGTCGGGGGACGGCGACACGGCGTCGATCGGAATGGGGCAGTTTGTACACGTCATCAGGCGAAACCTGAATATGGTCTACCTCGTGATGAACAATGGCTGTTACGGGCTAACCAAGGGTCAGGATTCGGCGACGGCCGACCTCGGGTCAAAGAGCAAGGCGGGTTCGGTAAATTTGTTCGAGTCGATCGATCTGGCGAGTCTTGCGATCGAACTCGGGGCCACATTTGTCGGGCAGAGCTTTTCGGGTGACAAAGGCCAGCTTGTTCCGTTGATCAAGGCGGCGATGAGCCATCCGGGTTTCGCGTTTATCAACGTCATCAGCCCGTGCGTTACATTTAACAATAATCCCGGCTCGACCAAATCGTACGATTATGTCCGCGAACATATGGACGCGACTTCGACATTCGATTTCGTCCCGTTCCAGCAGCAGATAACGGCGGACTACGAGGCGGGGAGCGTCGAGGAGGTAGCTATGCACGATGGTTCGCACATCCTGCTGCATAAGCTCGAAAAGGATTGGGATCCGCTAGATCGGATTTCGGCAATGAATGCGGTCCAAAACTCGCGGGTAAAGGGCGAGATCCTGACGGGACTGCTTTACATGGACCCCGACACGACCGATCTTCATGACTTGATCAAGACAAGCAATGCTCCATTAAACTCGCTGCCAAAGTCAGTATTATGCCCCGGCTCGGATGCCCTCACTAAGATCAATGACGGACTGCGTTGAGAAGGTGCAAGCGGCATTAGGCCCTCCGGCTCAAGAAACGAGTTTGATAACGATTAGCGTCAGATCGTCCTCGAAATTTTGGTAGCCGCTAAATTCGACCACGTCGGACATGAGACGATCGAAAATCTCTTGGGCGGATCTTGAGGCGTTTTCGATCGTTGTTTTAGCGATCCGGCTTTTTGAGAATATATCGCCCTGCGAATCCTCGGCCTCCGACAGTCCGTCGGTGTAAAGGACGAGAATATCGCCCAATTCAAGTTGAAGTATTTTAGACGCGTAGGCAGCACCCGCAAATAGACCGACCGGCGGACCCACAGCGTCGAGCCATTCCGACCGGCCAGTTTTCTGACTATATAGAAACGGCGGATTGTGCCCTGCGTTTATGAATTCCAGTGTTTTTGTTGAGAACCTAAGCAGTCCGTAAAAAAGCGTCACAAACCTGGCGTTTTCGGTCACTTCGCAGATGACTTTGTTTAGATTCTGAAGTCCCTGCCCGACGTCCTGGCTGTTGAGTGCCTCCATTCGCAGGGCAGCCTCGATCGCGGGCATTACGATCGCCGCTGCCGTCCCTTTGCCTGAAACGTCGGCGATGGCAATACCGCATTCGTCATTGTTTATCTCGATAAAATCATAATAATCGCCGCCCATCTCCTTGAGATACGTGATTCCGCAAGCTACCTCGATACCGGGGAATTGGGGTGCTTCGGAAGGGAGCAGTCTTTGCTGGACACGTGATGCGAGATGGATCTCCTTCTCCAATTCCGCGTGCTGGCGGCGAATGATATTTGACATCGCCTCCCGCTCCTTGCCCATTCGATTGGTCAACAAGGCGACAACTGTAAAGGCGAGGGACGCCATTATATTGAGTACTATCCGCTCTCCAAGAGCGTGTGGAGGCCCGAAAATATCATGTAGAATGACGGAAACAACTACGAAAAGAATACTTGTAGGAAGCCGGTTGATCAGGCCACTAAGAGCGATCGGCAGTATGTATAGATATCCGAGAGAGATCTCATCCACCTTGCTGTCCGCATATGCAACCGCGGCGATAAAGCCGCAAACTGTCAGGGTAAGAAGCGTATTTCCCAATTGAGAACGCTTACGAGCCGTTTCACTTTCAAGACCAATGGAATAGGAGAAGTCGGAAAGCATCGATAAAGCTAACCCTTTCACGGACGTCTTTACGTTCATTTTTATTCATACCTCAAAGCATCGATCGGATCGAGATTTGCGGCTTTCCGGGCCGGGTAATAGCCGAAGAACACACCGACTGCGACTGAAAAGATGACGGAACCGATGATCGCCGTTGAAGAGATCAGTGTTGCCCAGCCCAAAATTTTAGGGATCAGTATTGATATTAGAATTCCGAGCACGATCCCTATCGCTCCGCCGCACAAGCTGAGTACGATGGCCTCGATCAAAAATTGGGTTCGTATCGCCGAAGAACGAGCTCCGATCGCCATCCGAATGCCGATTTCACGGGTCCGTTCGGTGACCGACACGAGCATGATATTCATAATGCCGATGCCTCCGACCAGCAAGGAAACCCCCGCGATGCTCCCGAGCAGCAGCGTCATTATGCTGTTGGTCGCGTCGGCGGTAGCGGCAATATCGGCCTGGTTGCGGACAAAAAAGTCGTCGTCTTCATTCGGGGCGAGCTTGTGTCTCTGTCTTAGGAGCGATGCGATCTGTGATTGGGCCGAATAGGTCGCATCAGCGGAGACGGCGGACACATAGGCCGATTGAATGTACGTGATCGCTAACAGCTTTTTCTGGACGGTCGTGTACGGGGCAAATGTAATGTCATCCTGATCGCGGCCCTGTGCATCCTGGCCTTTGCTCGCCATTACGCCGATAACCCGAAATGGCAGGTTCATTACCCGCACTGTCTGGCCGACTGGTTCAGTTCCCATAAACAGGTTGTTGGCCACCGTCTGGCCGAGCACGATGACGCGGGCCTCAGTCTGAACATCCGAGTCGCTGATAAACGCACCATCTTGAACCTTCCATAAACGTATAGCTTGAAACTGGTCGCTTACGCCCTGGACCGACGTGTTCCAGTTTGCGTTGCCGAATACGATCTGTGCCCGGCTGGAAACAATAGGGCTTACAAGTGCAACTGTCGGTACTTCGACTTTGATCGCGTTCACATCGTCCACCGTCAACGTGCGCCGCCCGAGATCAGCTGTTCCGCTTCGAACTCCGCCCGTATTTGCGGCGCCGGCGGTAACGAAGAGGAGATTCGTTCCTATACTCGCGATCTGCTCATTTACCGAAGCCTGAGCTCCCTGACCGATGCTGACCATCGCGATCACAGCCGCGACACCGATGATCACACCCAACATTGTCAAGGCGGCCCGTGCCTTGTTGCGTGCCAACGCCAGAAAGGCGATGCGGATGATCATTAAAATGTTCATAATTCTGTCTCGGCGATTCCAGACTCCACGCAGCCGACGTGAGATAGTTGATTGATCACGTCAGTGCGTCGGTTCCATCGATGTCTTCGATTTCGATCAGATCATCGTCATCCGAAATTTCGGGAAGACTTTTAAGCTCATTGGTCGCATCGAGTTGATCAATTACCGGATAGTCCTTCTTTATCCTGCCGTCTTTGAACAATACAACTCGACCGGCAAACCGGGCGATGTCCGGTTCGTGGGTTACCACTATCAGGGTGATCCCTTTCTCCCGATTGAGCTTTTGAAATATTTCCATGACTTCGATCGACGTTCGCGAATCGAGATTTCCTGTCGGCTCATCGGCTAGAATGATCGCAGGTTGATTTACGAGCGATCTAGCGATGGCGACACGCTGTTGCTGGCCACCAGAAAGCTGATTTGGATGATTATTTTCTCGTCCGGCAAGGCCCACCGATGCGAGGGCCTCCGATGTGCGTTTGAGGCGCTCGTTCGTGTCTATCCCGGCATATAACATCGGCAGTTCGACATTCTCCCTCGCCGACGTCCGCGACAAAAGATTAAATCCCTGAAAGATAAATCCGATCTTACGATTTCGAATATCAGAACGATCATCCTTTGAAAGAGCTGATACATCTTCGCCGTCGAGAAAATATGTACCTTTTGTCGGATTATCGAGGCACCCGAGGATATTCATCATCGTCGATTTTCCTGATCCGGATGCTCCCATTATCGCCACGAATTCGCCTTTACGGACCTGCAGTGATATTCCCCGCAAGGCATGAACTTCAACATCGCCCATCGTATAGGTCTTGTGAATACTTTCCATCTGGATCACTAGTTCGGCTTCAGTTCCCATTTTGATACTCGCTGCCCAACTCAAACGCCATCAGCGTCCTGGCGGGCGGCCGCCGCCTCCAAATCCAGGTGCTGACTGTGTATTGGACGTTCTAGTGCCGCCGGACGCGGTTTCGGCAGTGATCACCGAATCACCCTCGTTGAGATCTCCTTCGACGACCTCGGTCGCGGCACCGTCCGTTATCCCTATCTTGATCTTGTGCCGCAGCGGCCGTTTGTTTTCGTCAAGCGTCCAAACAATGCGGGTCTGTCCCGGCAACACAGGCGAGGTCGGCGGACTTACCTGAGTTTGGTCACCATCCTGATTTTCCGCTGCATTAGGAGAATTAGGTGTCTGGTTTGCCGGACTGTTTCCCGTTCTCTGCGACCGACCAGTTTGGGGAACATACCGAAATGCTGAATTTGGTATTTTGAGAACGTTGTCACGCTCCGCAATAACAAACGTCAGATTTGCCGTCATTCCCGGCAGAAGTTTCTGGTCGGGGTTCGAAACGCTTATGACGACGTTGTATGTGACGACATTCGAGACGGTTTGTGCATTCAACCGGATCTGCTTTATCGTTCCGCTAAAATTCTGTCCGGGAAAAGCGTCAACACCGAAACTAACTTTATCCGTCTGATTAATCGACCCGATATCCGCCTCGTCAATATTTGCGAGGACCTGCATCTGCGTCAGATCGTTAGCGATCGAAAACAATGTCGGAGCGGAGAGACTTGCCGCGACGGTCTGTCCGACGTCGACATCCCGGGCGACGACGGTGCCATTGATCGGTGAGGTGATCGTCGTATGCCGCAGATTTATCTGTGCAAGTTTCAAGGCGGCCGTGTTTTGTCCTATTTGAGCGTTTGCCGCCTGGATCTGAGACTCCATCTGCCTCACGGTCGCATTGGCCTGTTCGATTCCTGAATTTTTGGCTGACTGTTCGGTAACTCTTGCCTGATTGACCTGGGCATCGGCCTGCTGATACTTTGCGACTGCCGTGTTATAACCCGTCTGGGCAACCTCCAGATCGCGTTCGGCGATGATTCCTTCGGAAAATAGCGTTTTCTGTTTGTTTAGAAGGGAAAGCGCATCGTCTGTTTGGGCTTTAAGGCTATTGAGGTTGCCGCGAGCGCTTGAAACTCCGGCTGTCTGGTTCAAAATATTGGATTTTGCGGCACTCAGTTGAGCTCTGGCATTGGCCAAATTTGCGAGAGCAACTTGATATGCAGCTTTCGACTGTTCAAGATTTGATTTGGCCTGCTCCACCTGGGCCTGGAGGCTCGCCGGGTCAAGTTCGGCAATGACCTCGCCTTTATGGACGACCGAGTTGAAGTCAACATAGAGGGCGGAGATCGTACCAGATGCCTGACTGCCGACCAGAACGGTCGTGACCGCCTGAAGCGTACCGGTCGACGAGACCTTATTGATCAAATTACCGCGGGAAACCTGTGCAGTGGTGTATTCTGACGTGCCAGTCTTTCTAATAAAAAAGTAGTAAAAGCCAATGACTATCAAGATCAAGAGGAAGATCGTCAGCCAAACGACTTTCCCTTTCTTTTCATTGATGTTGAAGACGTCTATTATTTTCATCGCTTTTTCCAGTGCTATTGTTCCCACAGCTCTAATTGAATAGGAATTTCTTCATGATTCCCGCTGAAAATCCTAACGATCTTGGTCTGGAGTTCATCAAGGTAGATGTAGATCACCGGCGTTATGAAAAGGGTGATAAGCTGCGAAAAAAGGAGCCCGCCGACCACCGCCAGGCCCAGCGGCCGTCGTGACGTCGCACCGGCCCCGAAACCGATCGCGATCGGAACTGCCCCCATAAGGGCCGCGAAGGTTGTCATCATGATCGGGCGAAAACGAACTATGCAGCCCTGGAAGATCGACTTCTCAGCGCTCAAACCTTCTTTTTTCTCCACCTCGAGAGCAAAATCGATCATCATGATCGCGTTTTTCTTGACTATGCCGATCAGCATAATAATTCCGACAAATGAATAAAGATCGAGTTGGACTCCAAATATCCAGAGCGTTATCAACGCCCCGAAACCGGCTGATGGCAGCCCGGAAAGAATCGTTATCGGATGAATAAAGCTCTCATACAAAATTCCAAGAACAAGGTAAATAACAAATACGGCGACGACGAGTAAAATTCCCAGACCCGCGATCGACGACTGGAACACCTGTGCGGTTCCCTGAAAGCTTCCCACGATGGTCGCGGGCAGCGTCGAGGCCGCAATTTGGTTGACCTGAGTCGTTACGGTCCCGATCGATACTTTCGGGTCTAAATTGAACGAGATCGTGACTGCGGGCAGCTGTCCGAGATGGTTGACCGAAAGCGGGCCTGCGGTTCGCGTTAACGTGGCAACTGTACTGAGTGGGACCATTGGCGGTTGGTTGCCGCTCGCCGAAACTGAGTTTGTCCTTAGATACAAATTTGACAGGGCGTTCGGGTCCAATTGATACTGCGGAGCGACTTCGAGAATGACCCAATACTCGTTCGTGGCCGTGTAGATCGTCGAGATTTGACCTGAGCCAAACGCACTCGCAAGCGTGCTTTCAATCTGGCTGGCTGTGATTCCCAGCGTCGACGCCTTATCGCGGTCGATCTGGAGCGTTATCTGCGGATTTTTGATCTGCAGATCTGTTGTTACGTCGAGTACTCCGGGAATCGCCGTTATCTTCTCCTGCATTGCGGCCGCGTCCGCATAAAGTTCGGTCGAGTCCGATCCCTGCAGCGTATATTGATACTGGCTTTTCGAGACGATACCGCCGATGTTGATCGACGGTGGATTTTGGAGATAAACACTGATTCCCGGAATTTTAGCGAGTTCAGGACGAAGCTGCGCAATTACCTGCTCCGGGGTAGCGGTCCGCTCCGACGCAGGTTTTAGGAGCAGGAACAAACGGCCCGTATTGACCGCCGCTCCACCCACGCTCGATTGAAATGAGTCTACGTTCGGATTTTGCTTGATCACACTCGCGGCTTCCTGCTGGTGTTTGACCATTGCGTCGAACGAAATGCCCTGAGCTCCCTCGGTTGTTGCTTGCAACATTCCGGTATCGTCCGGCTGCATAAACCCCTTCGGGATGATCACGAAAAGGAACGCTGTTAGCCCCAAAATGACGAACGAAATAATAAGAGTTATAAACCTGAATTTAATAGCGAGTTTCAGTGTTCGCTCATAAAGCCCGAGCGTCGCGTCGAAAACCTTTTCCGAAGCGTTGAAGAATCTGCCGTGCTTATTTTCTCCGGTTTTTAGAAAACGGCTGCAAAGCATCGGTGTCAGGCTCAGCGAAACCGCTCCGGAGATCAAGATCGCGACAATTATCGTTACGGAAAATTCGCGAAATACATTTCCGATAACGCCGCCCATAAACAGTATTGGGATAAATACGGCAGCAAGCGATACTGTCATCGAGAGGATCGTAAACCCGACCTCCTTAGAACCGTTGATCGTTGCGTCGAGTATATTTTCGCCTTGCTCAGAATGCCGAACGATATTTTCGAGCATTACGATCGCGTCGTCCACGACAAAGCCAACACACAGTGTGAGAGCCATCATCGAGATCGTATCGATCGTAAAGTTAAGCAAATACATTGCCCCGAACGTCCCGACTATGGACATCGGAACGGCGAGCGCGGGGATTATCGTTGCACGTATATTCCGCAAAAATAGAAAGATTACTGCGACTACAAGACCGATAGTCAGAAAAAGCGTGAATTCGACATCCCTGACCGAGGCTCGGATCGACTGCGAACGGTCGTAACGGACTTCGAGATTGACGGCCGCCGGGATCTGTTCCGACAATGATGGCAGTAGGCTCCTGATGGCGTCGACTACGGCAACAGTATTCGTGCCCGGCTGCCGCTGAATGGTGAGTATTATCGACCTCGAATCCTTAAACCAACTCGCCGTTTTATTGTTTTGGACGCTGTCGGTCACGTTGGCTACATCCTCGAGTCTGACTGGAGCACCATTGCGGTAGGCGACGACAAGTGGTCGAAAAGCTTGGGCGTCGGTCAATTGGCCGTTTGCCTGAAGAGAAAATGTCTGATTGCTGCCGTTAAGTGTTCCGGTGGGCAGATTAACATTGCCCTGCTGGATCGCCGATTGCAGATCGGTCATTGTAATACCGCGAGAGGCAAGGGCCAGTGGGTCTGCCTCCACCCGAACAGCATATTTCTGGGCGCCGAGGACTGAAACCTGAGCGACGCCGTCAACCATCGAAATACGCTGGGCAAGCGTCGTTTCGGCGTATTCATCGACCGTCGACAACGGCAGCGTATCGGAACTCAGCGTAAGGTAAAGGATCGGAGAGCTTGCTGGATTTACCTTTTGGTACGACGGTGGCGACGGCATACCCGGCGGTAATTGCTTCTGTGCAGCGGCTATAGCGGCCTGAACATCCTGTGCCGCTCCGTCAATGTTACGGTTGAGATCGAACTGCAGAGTGACCTGTGTGCTACCCAAAATACTTGTAGAATTGATCGATGCAACGCCAGCGATCGTCGAAAACTGCTTTTCAAGCGGTGTCGCGACCGACGACGCCATGGTGTTCGGATCCGCTCCCGGCAGCGACGCGGAGACCGTGATCGTCGGATAATCAACGTTTGGAAGATCGCTTACCGGCAATCTCTGGTAGCCGAGCAGACCGAAAAACAGGATGCCGAGTACCAAGAGCGTTGTCATTACCGGGAGCCGGACGAATGGACGCGAAATGTTCATTTTTCGACTCCGTTCGGATTGCTTTGCGATGTGGTCTGAGGGTCGGAAGTTATTTGTACCAGTGCACCCGGACTAACTTTCAACTGGCCGTCCGTCACCACCATCTCGCCTTCTTTAAGCCCGTCGGAAATGACCGTGTCGTTACCGATCGACCGGTCGAGAACGACCTTTCTCATTTCAACCGTTTGGTCACCCTTTATCACATAAACGAACTGTCCTTGCTGGCTTGTTTGTATGGCAGAGGCAGGAACAACTATGGCGTTCGGCTCATCTGTCAGTGTAAGGACGATATTCACGTATCTGCCCGGAAATAGAAGGCCGTCGTCGTTTAAGAACGACGCTTTCAGCCGCACGGTGCCGGTCGTTTGATTTACCTCGTTGTCAAGCGAACTTAGTGTGCCGATCCGGCTTGTTTCGGCATCGATCTGTGCTGCTACTCGCAGTACTCCTGACGCCGAATATTTTTGAATATCTGCCAAATATTTCTCCGGCACCGAAAACGTCGCGTAGATCGGCGACATACTGTCTATGGTGACCAGCGGAGATGCGTCATTGGGCGAAATAACATTGCCGAGAGTGATATTCAGATCGCCGGTACGCCCATCGATCGGGGAAGTGATCTGACAATAACCGAGTTGAATTTTCGCATTGTCCACTTCTGCCTGATTCTGTCCGATCAGGGCTTCCGATGCCTGGATCTGCGACTGCATTTGTTGAATGACCGATTGCGCCTGATCGATCCCGAAACTCGCGGCGGATCTTGCAACGACCTGAGCCTGGTTTACCTGGGCCAGAGCCTGTTGGTATTTCGCCAGGGCGCTCTTGTAGCTTGTCTGAGCGACTTCCAGATCGCGTTCCGCAATGATCCCTTCGGACTGAAGTGCCTGCTGCTTTTTGAGCAGAGATAGGGCGTCATCGCTTTCAGCTTTCAAGCTGTTTAGATTTCCCTGAGCGCTCGAAACTCCTGCCTGTTGGTTGAGTACATTAGACCTCGCTCCGCCCAACTGCGATCGAGCGCTCGCAAGGTTAGCTTCGGCAACTTTTAATCCCGCCATCGACTGGCCGAGGCCTGCTGTCGCCTGTTTGACAGACTGAATGAACGGTCGGGAATCAATGGTGAAAAGCAGTTGTCCTTTTTTTACAAAGTCGCCCTCTTTAAAGTTAACCTTCAGTAATCGCCCAGAGACCTGCGGCTTTACCGAAACGCTGATCACAGGCGCGAAATTCCCGATCGTCGAGATCTCAACCGGCATTTCCTTGGTGATGACCTTAGTCGCGTTTACTGGAACCGCACTGACCGACTGACGATTTGCGGCGGGTTTTGAAGAGCAGGAAAAAAGAAAAAGCGGAAATAGGCAGATGACCGCTCCCCGCACGCAGCCCCTAAGATTCCTGTTTATGATTTCTATCGGCATTATGATCTCTCGTGAATTCGAATCTTTATTTGATCTCGACTTCATTGCTTTCAAGCGTTGTTCCGGACGCCTGCTGCAATGCAGCGACCGATGTGTTGTATGCGGACAATGCACTGATCTCCGCTCCCTTTGCCTGAATCAGTGCGTTTTGCTGCGTCAAAACCAGAAATGTGGTGGAAAGGCCGGATGCGAATTTCTTCTGCTCGCCATCTAACTGTATTTCGGCGTACTGTCGAGCAAGCCGCGCCGCGTCAAGGTTCTTTTTCGACAAAAGAACAGCTTGATAGGCATTACGCACCTCGGCCTCGATCGTTTGAAGTTGTTTTCGTTCCTGCAGTTCCGTCTGGCTTTCGGTCGCAAGCGCTTTGCCGAGATTCGCCTGAGCCGTTTTATTATGAAATGGAAAACTTATACTGAGACCCACCGTGACCGTGTTGTACTTATTTGTTAACAGACTTCCTATTGCGGTGCCGTACCCGCCAACGAACCTGCTGTTCACGCTCGACGTGGTGACACTCGGAGAAATATTTCCTGGAGCGCAAAGGCCGTTTGAGGCGAGGCTCGATCCGGTTGGACATGTCAGTGTAGAGGTCGGCGTTCCGCCCGCTCCGGCAATGCTATAACTCGAGACAAGATCGATCTGAGGTTTCGTCTGATCGTGATAATAGTCAATGTTGGACTTGTCTATATGTCTTTGGGCCTTAAATTGATCGACCTCCGGCCTTTTGGAGTATCCGTCGTTTAGATCGTCGCTCAAGCTTTGGCCCGATGGCTGTTCATCAAAAAAATCCGTTGGAAATATATCTTTGCTCCAAATGGGGGATTGCGTCCCGTTCACGACCAGGTTCTTGAGCGCCGTCTCTGCTTGAAATGCTGTATTCTGGGCTTGGATCAATGCCTGCCGACGAATTTCGAGTGTCGTTTTGGCGGAATCGACCTCCAGCGGTGCAAGCATTCCGACGTCGACCTGTTTCTGATTTTGGTCAACTAATTTTTGTGCTAGGTCGAGGCCGTCATTCTGGACTGAGACATTTCGCTGCGCGTACGCAAGATTCCAATATGCCTGTTGGACCTGAAAGATCGTGCTGATTACCTGCTGACGAAACTGTGCGTCGGTCAGAGTCAGGTTCTTTTTCGCGACGAGGATCTGAAGCCGGTTGAAATCGATCCGGCGATTTCTAAAAAGCGGCTGGGTGTAACTGAACGAAAGCTGCGGCGAATATAGCGGGGAAACGATAGCGCTATTTGATGTCGTACGGGGATTATCGAAACTTGCCGTAAAACTGCCGCCTTCGGTTCGGAATTGTTTCTGAACACCGGCGTTCAGGCTAAGGTTACTCGTTTTTGTTGAGTTTTCATTTGATGAGAGACCGGAAAAGCGTCCGATATTAGGTTGATTGGCCGAATTAAACGAGGGCGTAGCCAACAACACCGGTTCGTAAACGCCTTCGGCCGACCTAAGGTTGAATTCGCCGATCCGGAGATTTTTGCGCTCGATGGCAATGTCGACATTGTTTTCAAGCGCTGTCGTGATGGCGTCGTGTAGGGTCCAATATACCGATCTATCATCATCGAGCGGATCAACGGGCGGAACCGGCTGTGCCGGCACATCATCCTTTGAAGACACGATCACGGTTTGCTTGGCCGGCGTGACCGGTTGTTGAGCCTGAACCGACGCAACGACGCCGCAAACTAAGATAAGACTCCAAAGTCGTCCCGTTCGAGCGATCATGTGTTTTATGGGCCTGCGAGTGACCTCGATTGGAATTAACATGTTTAGCCACCTATTGACCCACATCTAATCTTGACGAACGGAATTCCCGATCCGGTCGCGCAACAGCCTTTCCAGCAGGTTAAGTTGCTGTTGCTGCATTCTTACTAGCTCTGACCATTGAGTTTCGCGCAGATCATCGAGCTTTTCGTGTAATCGCCGAATCTCCAGCTCTGCCTTTAGATTGACCTCGAAATCATGAGAAGCATCGAGACGGTCGTGTACCGCCTGGCGATTTTGCGACATCATGATCACTGGGGCCTGAATTGCCGCCAGCATGGACAGAAATAGGTTTAATAATATGTAGGGATACGGATCGAACTCGTCACCACGAATTGTCAGAATATACGAATTAAGAATTATCCAGACGATCAGGGTTCCCGCAAAAAGTCCCAAAAATTTCCAGGACCCGCCAAATGCGGCGATCTGATCGGCCGTTCGCTCGGCAAATGTACGGGTTGCGTCCATGTCGCGATTTATGTTCCGTGCCACATTTGAATTGGTTGCTATGGATTCGAGAACCTCCTGCTCCTTAGCTGAAAGAACGCTCCATTCGCGGTTCAAAAGTTTACGTGCCAATTTTTCGCGATCCGCCGCCATTTCTTACCTCACCGTCGCCCTTTCAAAGTGCAAGCCATATGCCAGAACAAAAATCCACCAAGTCCCTTTCTAAGTTGGAATTTGACGAATATCGACACCGATAAAAGCGCGGCACAGGTGTGGCGTTTTTGTCGTTCAGGCTACCTTGCCACCTTTCAAACCGAGGGGCCGCGGTCTTGTTTTAGGAATTCTTTTTGGGCGCGGTCGTTACCGGACGATCCGCTTCCGGCGGTCTCAGGGATCCAACCCGACCTCGGGTGTGCGAAGCGAGCAAGACAATTACATCGTTTCAACCAGGATTTACGCCTTATTCGGAAACGTGCGAGCTATTACGGCTAGTATTGTCGATCGCTAACTGACAAAGGCTTTGGGTTTAACATGATGAGGTTGGTGTAAGTCTAGGATAGGTCTTCGCACCAACGGAACACCGGTCCGCACCTTTACGGCACGGCAAACCGGTAGATCCAGAAAGGGACGATTATTGGCATACACCCGAAGACAGTTCGATCAAGTCATACGTGCGACCGCAGCTTCCCTAAAACTGGCGACGGCATCTCTCTCGGTTTCAAAGGAGTCGAATACAGTTAAGAGCTTTGTTATCGATATAAGATCGAGTACGCGGCTATTTAGATTCGACATTTTGAGAGACCCGCCCTCACGGTTCAGGGCCATGAACGCCGAGACTATCTCGCCGAGCCCGCTCGAATCGATATAGCGAACATTCGCCATATTAAGTAAGAGATTCTTCTTATTTTCGCGAACCTTCCATCTAATTGTTAACCTAAAGAGCTCACAATTTTCGCCGATCGAAACGCTACCCTTCATATCCAAGATCGTTACGTTTTCTACCTGACGTTCGCTAATTTCTAGTCTTTCCATTTTCACTTCCTCGTTTATTCGTTTTGATTTAAACACCAACTGAGCCCTGAACGAAAGGGAATTTAATTCCATCTATATGTTTCCGTTCGATTCTCATGGTGCAATGTCTGTGCCAGTGGGGAACCTCGGTAATACAGCGGTTTCCGGTCAAACGGCCATAAAATCATGTGGCGCTTTGGTAGAAGGTGCGATTCTGTCGCAGTTGTCGTTTGAGCAAGAACCACGCACCAACTAGAAAAGAAAGCGACACGGCCGTTTAGGGGACGCGTCGCTTTCATTCAATTATTATTCAGAGTTAACTTTCGACCAGCGAGAAATCGATTAGCCCGTCCAGACTGCCGTCTGACAAACAGAATCGATGACCGATCTTGTCGGGTTGATAGCGGTCATTGAGTCCGTCATCGTAACCACGTTGAAGGCCGTGGCAAAAGTAATATTGGTATTTGTCCAAACGCACCCGATTTCCGTTGTAGACATAGGTCGCGTCTTAATATGCGAATTCGACCTGGTAACCTCTTCGCGAGTTGTCATCGCGATCCAATTGCCCGGCGAGAAACTTCTCCTGATATCCGTCATTGAAGGCATCAAACAGCAGATCCATTCCAAACTCCCTCGTGTAAAAATAGCTGCCGTTACGGAAATACACATAATTCAACGAAACGCTGGTTAAGATGTGCCATCCGGCGAACGTGCTTTTTGGAGTCATCTGATCGTTTGGACCCGATCCTAGGCGTGGCGGTTTGGTATTCGTCGGCAAATTTGTCGCGGGCCATTGGTGTATTTGTAGTGTGGATATTCTCCGAGACTACTGTCTTTGTTGATCGACAGTCTCGGCACGTGGTTTGCGATAGGGAAGTGCGAAGACGGATATGCTGTCCGTCGGCAGGGAGGCAATCGACGGGGAAACGATCGATTCTGCAATAAACGAGTTATCGCCGGCTTCCGGTTATAAGTACTTTCGGTCTAGAGGTGAAAGAAATGATCAAACATACAGCAAAATTTATACTGGCATCATCCTTAATTGTACTTGGTGGGTTCACGGCAACACAGGCTCAGATGTATAGCGACACTGTCCTAAAGGTCAAAATACCGAATGCGTTCGTCCTTCGTGACAAAACGTATCCGGCGGGCGACTATACGTTCAAGCCAACCGACGATGCGACTGACTCGCCGTATCTGCTCGAAATCGTCGGACCAGACCGGAGCGTTGCGTTTTTCGACACGATCGGAACAACCGTTGACAACGCCCCTAAGGACACCGAGATCGTTTTTAATAAGATCGGCGATCAGTATTTTTTGTCGCAGATCTGGGTGAAAGGCGAAACTAACGGTAACGAAGTCGTAGAGACCAGTGCGGAAAAGGGGTTGGTCGCGTCCGGTGAACCCATGGCGGTTTTTACTGTCAACGAGGTAAACAAATCCGCAAAGGACCTAAAAGAACGGGTCACAGAATAGGTCTCCCGATGGTTCGGGAACTTAAGGGTGCGGCACACGGGAGCCGCACCCGTTTCGCCCAGGAGGCCGCCAGATCCTGAATACGTGCACCTTCGGACTACGAGGATTTCGACCGCAAACAACCGTTCGTAACAAGCTGGAGAAGCAAAATGAATACGGATAATAACCTTACTGACAAATATAATGATGTGGACTTTCGCATGCCCGAACGTACCTCACACGTCCGCACTGAGAGAATCACGCGCTTTTTTCAGTTGCTGGCCGTGACCCTTGTCACAATCTCGGCGGTCAACGTTCCGGCTCAAAGCACCAAAACCCAACCTCAGCGCGTCGGAACGCAGAGCAGCGGGGCTTCAGCCGTCGATTCGCAAAAGCCCCTAGCCGGACGCATAACATATGCGGACATTGTTGAAAAAGTGGCTCCCGCCGTCGTAACCGTTCGTTCCGAAAGGAAGATCTTGTCGCCCGCCTCGAATTTGCCGCGCGATGACAATAACCAGCCGCCGGCGGTCAGCGGAAAAATGCCCGAGATAAAAAAGCAGCAGATGGAACGATCTCTTGGTTCGGGTGTCATAATCGGCTCTGACGGTATCATCATTACCAATAACCATGTGATCGAGGGCGCGAGTTTGGTTAAAGTCGATCTGACAGACAAACGCACATTCACTGCAAGAATAGTCGGGATGGATCCGGCAAGTGACCTGGCAGTGTTAAAGATCGAGGCGACAAATTTGCCGGTTCTCGTTCTTGGCAATTCCGATGCGGTCCGTGTCGGTGACGCGGTTTTAGCGATCGGCAATCCGCTTGGTCTTAGTCAGACAGTTACGAGCGGCATCATTTCGGCCAAAGGACGGCAAACCGGGCTTTCAAACGGCGGTTTTGAGGACTTTCTGCAGACTGACGCTTCCATCAACGATGGAAATTCGGGCGGAGCCCTCGTCAATCTAAATGGTGAACTGATCGGGATCAACTCCGAACTTCTGTCGCCTACGGGTGGCAGCATCGGTATCGGATTTGCGATTCCCTCAAATATGGCCAGGTCCGTGTCTGAACAACTTCTCAAAGACGGCAAAGTACATCGCGGTATGTTAGGGATCGGAACGCAGAATGTCACATCCGATCTCGCAGAGGATTTCGGGCTGAAGGAGATACGCGGCGTGATCGTCAATTCCGTACTTCCCGGTGGCCCCGCGGACAGGGGAGGGCTGAAACTCGGCGACGTGATCACAAGTTTCGACGGGAAACAGGTGGTTGACGGCAACGAGGTCCGCAATAAGATCGCTCAGACGCTGCCGGGAACGGAAGTGTCTTTGGGCTACATCCGCAATGGCGGCTTTTCTACGGTAAAGCTAACGCTTGGCGAATTTTCGGCTACTATCGTAGACGACGATAATGCGAGTGGATCCGAAACCGCATCGGACAGATTCGGATTGGTGCTGGAACAGTTGACGCCTCAGATCGCTGCCCTAATTGGTGACAAGAAACTTACACGGGGGCTCATCGTTGCCGATGTCGAGTCAGGCAGTCCCGGTGACGATGCCGGAATTGTTCCGGGCGATGTCATTCTTGAAATAAACCGGCAAAGCATATCGACGGTCGAGGAAATAAATAAGGCCGTAGCAAAGACAAATAAGAGCTCCGCCCTGCTCCTCGTCAGCCGCGACGGACAGACTTACTTCATTACGGTTGCGATGTAGTTCCAGTTTTCCCCAACTCAAACGCCTTGCGAATTCGATGGCAATATTGGGGTACAATAAGCTCTTTCATACCAAAGAAAATGAATGTAAAACGACGAGTACTTGTGGTAGATGACGACCGTGCGTCGGGCGAATTGCTTCATGAGATACTTAGTGCTCAAGGCTGGTTGGTCGAGATGTCGAACACTCCTGAGGATGCCCTGATCATTTCAAATAAGCTTAAATTTGATCTTGCCATTAGCGACATTAATCTCGAAGCCGAACTCTCAGGGCTCGACCTTTTGAAACGGCTTAGGGAAAAGATGCCCGTGATCTTGGTCACCGGTTTCGGATCACTGCAGACAGCGGTCGATGCTGCCCGCGAAGGTGCTTGGGATTTCATCTCGAAACCTTTTAAGGTTGACGAGATCGTGGCCACGGCGCAGAGAGCCCTCGATCAGACGCCGATAAAAAAGGAGCCTTCTCCCCGAGATGAGGTGCTGGCCGGCCCAATGATTGGCCGGACGCCCCTAATGATCGAGCTTTACAAGGAAATAGCCCGGGTCGCCCCGACCCGTTCGACGGTCTTGATCCTGGGCGAATCCGGTACCGGTAAAGAACTTGTGGCGAGGGCGATCCATGACAACAGCCCACGCGTCGATAAACATTTCGTTGCCGTGAATTGCGGAGCTCTAACCGAAACGTTGCTTGAGGCTGAGTTGTTCGGGCATTCGAAGGGTTCGTTTACCGGTGCGCATGCGGACCGCCGCGGCCTTTGGGAAGAGGCAGAGGGCGGCACCCTTTTCCTGGATGAAATAGGCGAGACGAGTCCGGCAATGCAGGTAAAACTATTGCGTGCCATTCAGGAAAGCGAGATTCGCCGTGTTGGCTCGACCCAGACTAGAAAGGTAAACGCACGTATCTTAGCCGCGACAAATCGTGACCTGGAAAACGAGGTGAAAGCGGGTCGATTCCGCGAAGATCTGTTTTACCGACTTAGCGTGGTTACCCTCGCTGTGCCACCGCTACGGGATCGACCAGCCGACATTCCGCTTTTGGCCGATAAGTTCTTGCAGAACGCACGGGCCATCGCCGGACGTCAGCAGCTAAGTTTTTCTGCGGACGCTCTTGAGAGCCTTTCAATATACAAATGGAAGGGAAATGTGCGCGAACTCGAAGCGGCGGTCGAATACGCCGCTATGCGGGCGCGGGGCAACGAGATCCTGCCCGAGGACTTGCCGGTCAAGCTTATATCCGACGATTTCAAACAGGCAGTCGAACGTTTTCATCTCACACAGCTTTATGGCGATCTTCCCAAATTAGAGGAGCTTGAAAGACGCTATCTTCTCTATATAATGGAAAAGACCGGCGGCAATCGAACCCGGACTGCCGAGATCATGGGCATTGACCGGCGAACGCTTTACCGGATGGCAGAAAGGCACGGCATTGTGCTTGAATGATTCTCTTTTGGGATGAGGGGCAACGAAATTTTGGTTTGTGTTCTCCAAATTACTATTCGCGTTTGTAGTTATTGTTTCTACCGAGTGTTTCGTGCGAAACATTGACAGTCCATAACACAAATATAAAATGATGCATGCGACCAGCAATGCGGTAAGCAAGTTCCGAAGGATCCGCATACGCTCAAAGTGTGTGGTTCTATGCAGCATCGCGTCCATCGATCCGTATAGATAGATATCAGGCTGGTCTACTTGGCGAAGTTCACTTATCGAGTCCAAAGCCGAATACTTCGGTTCACGGCTGACATTGTGATCTTTTTCGACCTTTGGGGAGAACCGGATCGAGCTTTCCCACCCTTGGACTGCAATACGTGTGCCTCGTGGTAGACCATTGAGAAGTCTGTATTTGTTATGTTTTCTTACCACGTGCGGGAAAACTCTCGGAGCCAATACTGTGGCGGATCTGCGGCATCGGCTAATTTGCCTCATGGGATCGCGATTGACGCTATCGGAGAAAATGCGAGCGACCATATCGTCGCGCCAAGTGTTGGCCGCTTTTCTCTTCGTGCGATAAACCGATGAAGCCATTACCGCTGCATTTCAAAGCTTCGATCCTTGCTTCAACCATCTCTCTGGTTATTTTGTCGGTCGGAATGATTGTTGCCAGCGGACGCCTGGCGAAACAGATACAGGACGAGGAGACGCAGATCGCGGCTCTGCAGGCCGAAAATCTGGCCGAGCAATTGTCGCTCACTCCGAACCAGTTCGATACGGACGACCTCCAAGACATCGCGAATATTGTTAGCGGTTCACGCCCCAATCTTTACAACGTCCGAATCTGGAAGCTCCAGGACGGTAATTTTACCCAGACCGCATCTTCGGATGACAGTTTGTCGAACGAGGTCATTGACAACGAAACACGCGACACTCTCGTTAAAGGCGTCGAACTAAAATCGATCCGGCAGATCGAAAGCTCTGATGGCGACCTATTGCTTAGGGTGTATTCTCCGGTCGTGGTCGAGAAGCAAGTCGTCGGTGCGGTTGAGGTTATCGAAAAATTAGACGCGATCTGGTCTATAACTTGGCATTACGCTTCCTACATGCTGTGGATCTTAGTCGTCACAGTTGCTCTCATGGCCGCAGCGTTCTACGTGCTTTTCCAAAAGCTGATCTACAGCCCAGTCGGCAATTTGTTGGAAGCTATGGAAGGCGCGCGAACAGGCGATTTGTCAGTCGAACTGGGACCGGATCTGCGGCTCGACGAATTTGGACTATTGTCGAATAATTTTAATTCGATGATGACCCAGATCCGCGACATGACCGCCGAACGTGAAAGCCAAAACGAATTGCTTCAAAAGAGAGTCGTCGAAGCGACGGCCGAGTTGAGACAAAAAAATGACCAACTCGAATTGTCGAACATTGAGCTTTTACGTACAACACGTGTGATGTCTGCGATGGAACGGCTCGCCGCGGCGGGCCAAACCGCTGCGCAGTTTGCCCATGAGGTCGGGACCCCGCTCAATCTGATCAGCGGTCACACTCAGTTACTGCAGTCCTCTCTCGCTGCAGGTCCTGGCGACCGCAAACGACTCAAGATCATTGCCGACCAGATAGACCGTATCGAAAAGATCGTCCACGAAATGCTGGACCGAACCCGGTTCGGTATATCCGACCGAGTTCCGGTCGACATCAATGCGCTTCTTCGCAAAACAATTGCCGCAATGGAACCGACTATTGCCGATCACAAGGTAATTTTGTCAGCTACCTTTTCCGGCGATTTGCCGGATATCCAAGGCGACTCCGACAGGCTCCAGCAGGTCTTCTTAAACCTTTTTAACAATGCGATAGATGCTACGCCCACTGGCGGCGGCTTGAAGATCTCAACCTCTGCGACGGGTAATAAGGTACTCGTCGAGTTTTCGGATAGTGGCGCCGGCATGACAGATGAGATCAGTTCAAAAATTTTTCAGCCACTCTTCACAACTAAAGAGCGGGGTCGCGGTACTGGATTGGGATTATATGTAGTCAAACAGATCCTTGACGAACACGGTGCCGAAATTCACGTTGAATCAAAGAGCGGAATCGGAACGATCTTTCGATTATATTTTTCCACCAGCTAAAAACACTGGGCTATTCAAAATTACGTAACTGGACATTGCCGGAAGATCGCCGTAAATGAGGTACTGTGCCTTTTCCTGAGCACTCTGCAAGTTACGCCGACGGGTCTCGTCGACAGACTCACTGTTCATTGGGGGCTTATTGTAAATCGATTTGTGTGCCGATACGATGGCACCGAAGCGATATTGCTGGCCACCGTGTGGTTTGCCAGCGGAATCGGATCGGTACAGCCGAAAAAATTGAGCCGACTAGGTCTAGGTTCAAAGCTCATAACATCTCGAAGCAAAATAGTTCGGTAACCGCTTCGATTTCCGCGGCTAAATCAAACCTGCTCGCCATCCGAATTTCCATTTACCTCGGTCTGTGAACTCCACAAAATCTACCTGGGCAACTTTGCAAATGTAGTCTCTTCCAATCCGGAAAAAACGAATTTTTTCAACTTTACTAGTCCGTGTGTGATAACGCACAGACGACTGCAAGCAGAGCACTTATTTTAAGCATAGGCAGTATACGTAGCCACGTTGTCGCCATTCAGGCCAACACGAAGTCACACAAGGCGGTCGAATCACCATCCTCGACCGTCTTCCTCAATAAAAGGGGTGCTCAGTCATTCTCACTCGATTAATAAAATCCTAACGTTACAACCATAGCTGCAGGATTGCAGCGTTTGCCGAAACAACAGTTGATCCACTCACGCTCCGGCGGAATCACGACTCACGGAGCGATCTCGAAATGAAATGCCACACAATTGGCAACGAATGGATGAACCGGCATGAGAATTAGGAAATGAAATGCGGTTGCTAGTGTAGTAGTAAAAAAGCTCTTTTTCCGGTCTTCGCGAACTATCGTTTCCTTATACCTCATCTTCATATAAGGATCATTAAGAATGAAGTCTCTAATACTTTTTCTAGAAAGCCGAACTCCAGCCTTCCACGTTGGATTGATATGTTCCCTGTTGGTGACACTGGGTATCATCGATTTATATACTGTGCACGAGATATCGTTCGGCCTATTCTATTTGATACCCGTCTCCCTTATAGCCTGGTTTTTGACCAGCGGCATGCGCGTGATCACGTGGTTAATTACCGCTGCTGTTTGGCTAGTCGGGGACGTTAATGCCGCTCAAGCTTCCGGAAATCAACTTCCGACTTATTGGAAGGGGTTGAGCGGATTCGTGTTACTGGTAGTCGTCGCCCTAGTGCTCTCTGCTCTTCGCCAGGCATATCAACACGAGAAAGATCTGGCCCGAACCGACATTGTTACTGAGGGGCCGAATGCCCGATGCTTATTTGAGCTAACGCATCGAGAAATCGTCAGGGCCCGAAGGTACGACCATCCGCTCACGCTTGCGTATATGGACGTCGACAATTTCAAAGCAGTTAA
>JBDTZO010000009.1:0-7102 GCA_040005135.1 Acidobacteriota bacterium
CGACAACGGTGACGTGCGGGGCCGAAGATTTAGCCTCGACGGACTGATCTAGCACGCTTTGAGCAAAAGAAAGACGATAATGAACATCAAAAATCCGCCGCCCAAGAACCATGTTATTACGCCCGCACCTAAGAATTTTCCAGCTCCCATGATTAGTTTCCTCCAATAGCTTTATGATCTGCGGCGATCTGCCGCTATGTAATTGGAGTTTAGCTTGACACCGAACGGGTAACCGTCGGGTTGGTTACACATGCAGTGGTTCTGCTTGGCCCGAATCTCACCGGTCAAGACCGAAGTTCGATGCCGCAGAAATTCGTAAAGCGGATCTCAAGCGGTGGCTGGCCTAGCGCGGTATTGATTCATCGTGTGAACGATCACGGTCGCGAGGATGATCGTGCCGCCAAGGACGGCCCAATTCGAGGGGCGTTCGCCGACGAACAGGAAGACCCAGACCGGATTTAGGATCGGTTCGATAAAGCCGATTATGCTGGCGTCGAGCGGACGTGTGCCGCCCGTTACGCCCTTGATAAAGAGAATGTATGCGATTCCGATCTGAAAAATTCCGAGAAAGCCGACCGCTGCCGCGTCGGTCCACGTGATCATCGAGAATGCTGCGATGCCGGACGGCAGCGTGAACAAGGCAAGGATGAGATTGCCGTAAATGACCGTAATCGTCGAGTTCAATTCCGTCGCCCGCGGGTGGCGAAGCAGCATTATATACAGGCCCAGAAAAACGCCGGAGCCGAGAGCCGCGACATTTGCCATGTAGGCCGACGTATCGAGCAAGCCGACAAAGAAAAGGCTCATTCCGCCGATGCACAGGACGATCGTGATCAGGTCCTGCCAATGAAATTTCTCGCCGATCAGAAAAGGGCCAAAGACAAGGATGTAGATCGGAGCGGTATACTGCAGAAATATCGCGTTCGCCGACGTGCCGTGTTTGGTCGCCCAAACGAATAGGAACAGCAGTGTTGCGTAAATTGCAGAGGCGATCAGGCCGAATCCGTTGATCCGCAGTCCATTTTTGCGAGTAATGATGAGAACGGTCAGGCCGGCAAGCAGCGAGCGGAAAAACGTTACCTGATAAGCGTCAAGCGAAGTAAGCTTGATGAACATGCCGCCGGTGCTCCACAGAAGCACGGCAAAAAGGACGAGAAGTGCGGGCGGCATAACTGCCTTTGGTTGGTTGGTCGGCATTAACGATCGAAAAATCTGGCAACGCGGCCGCGGGGTCACTATACTAAAAGGAATAGTGTACAAGACCGCGTAAAAGTTAACACGCCTTGGCATAATGACGGGTATGAAAAAGGGGGAATCTCAATGTTAAGGAGAAAGTTGCTGCAGGGGCTGGCAACGGTATTTGTATCGCTGAGCACGTTCGCTGCCGTCACTACCGCACAAACTTCGCCGCAGGTGTTTGAAAGCATCAAGATCGAGAATTTTGGCCAGATGGACGAAAAATATTACCGCGGGTCGCAGCCCAGCCGAGACGACTATCGTTCGCTTGCCGTGCTTGGCGTCAAGACGGTAATCGACCTGCGGAGCGAGCCGATGAGCTATGAGAAAGCGAACGCCGAAGCGGCAGGGCTCAAATACGTAAACATCCCGATGAGCGCCTGGCGGACGCCGCGCGACGAAGATATGGCAGCGTTCTTAAAATTGGTCGGCGATCCGGAAACAGGGACAGTCTTTGTCCACTGCAAACAGGGAAGACACCGCACGGGTGTCGCGGGTGCCATCTATCGAATGTCAAAATACGGCTGGAATTACGAGAAGGCGTATCAGGAAATGAAGAATTACGGTTTTTACACGGGCCTCTTTCACAGCTCACTGAAAAGGTACGTGCACGAATTTGCGGTCAAGAACGACCTGGCGGAACCGACGAAGGCCGCGACCGTGACTGTCGCTCCCGCGACCATCGCAAATTGATCGCGAGTCGTTCAAGGTTATTTGGCATGTCCGTCGGCATGCCTTTTTTATTGATATGCTTCGTTCGCACCCTTTTTCTGCGACCACTGAATGCCTTCGACGTTTTCGGTTTCGGGCCGCATTATTACGTCGCTTAGGCTATCGGTGCTGATGCCGAGATTCAGCGTCGTGCGACGAACCGACTCGATAAATTGCGGTACCTTGATACGCACAAAGAATTCGTCAGTAAAATGCTGCATTACACGAACGACGCTCCTGTTGAGCTTTGGCTGGAAGATGTGGGCGAGATTCATGCTTCCGCCCAAAATGTGCGGAAGCGAATGCGTCGGATCGTCAGCCTTCGGCGTCGCCGTTACCATCCGCGAACTGAATTGATAAGAGGCGATTTTAGCAAAAGGTCGGTCTTCTATTATCCATTGATCCCAGCGGGACACGGCGTCCGGCTTCGTGCAAACAAGAGAAAAAGGCACAAGCGAAAGCGGTTAAGCTCTCGTGTGTGCCTGCATTTCGTCGTTGTTTAGTGGCTTACTCGCTTTTCGCCGCGGTCGCGATCGTTTCGCGTAGGACCTTGGCTGAGGTGGTCGCGGGCTCGAGTTCGAGCTCCTCGATATTGCCATAGACCTTTTTACCGAAAACGGCGTTCCAGGGCGGAATGACGATCGATACATTGCCCTCGGCCTTAGCCTGACAGGCAAGTCGGATGAACGGTTTCGGTTCATCGGAGACATCATAGCCAAAGACCTGCAGTTGGCGGCGTTCGCGCGGGCGAACATCCGAAAGCTTTTCCTGGCCTCCGAGAACTCCGATCCAGCATGTACCGCAGCTTGCTGAAAGGCACTCGACGGGAATCACGCCTTCCCAGCATCGGTCGTCCTCTTCCTTAAACTTGCCGGTCAGGTTCTTTGACGAAGCCGTCGCGACCTCTTGGCCGTCCATGACCGGAAACTTGCTGTTGTTGCGAAGGTTATCGTAAGTAACGCTGAATTTCTTATCCACGGTCTTGAGGAAACCGAAAAGTCCCTGCGAATCGTCCTTTGCACGCTCTGCGATGACGGCCTCGGGCGTTTTGGCCATTATCCCGATGATCGTCTCGACCTTGCCCGGTGCTGCATGGAACGCCTCGAGCCCAACTTGGTTGAGCGTCGCGAGCCCGACGGCAACGATACCGTTTACCAGCGAACGGTCGACCTTTAACTTTTCCGCGACAAGGATGGCAACGTCTCTGATCTCCTCGGCCAGATCGTGGGTGTGCCCCGCGAAAACGACTGCCTCTGCCTCGACGGCAGCTTTGACCGTCGGCCAATAGCGATGTCCATATAAGAAATGATGCGACGTATCGATCTTGTTCTTAAGCTCGAAATCGCCTTGCATCGCAAAAGCGTGAAGCGTTGAATCGCGGTCCTCGGCTGCCTCGATCGTTCGTATTAGTGACAGCGGGAAGAATCGGAACCAAATGCGAACCGCATTCTTATCCACCTCATGAATGCTCGGAAGCAGCGTGTCGATCGCGGCGTTCCAATCGGACTCAGTGAACGCGCTTAAATAATTCTCTAAATTTGTCATATAATGATTGCTTTAATGCTGAGCGAATTGCTCACTATGCGAAAAGGAAAATTCTACAAACAATCGGGCCGTTTAGCAAAACCTCGCTTGACAACGAGCCGCCAAATCTAGATAATCTGAAGTTTCGGACTTTTACAGTCTGTTTTGCCTGTCGGTCCTATGTGACCTTCGTGGCGGATGTTTGAGAGTTGAAGGCAGGAATTGTTGCGTAATAAGCGTCCATCACAGGATGCCGGCTAAAATGATCTTTTCTTAATTGCCACGCTACAGCAAAGTCTCGACCTCGATGAAAACCAGGCCCGATCTAATACACCGGGCTGCTGACACAAATTATCTAAGCAAGCTAAGTGCTGCTTGAGCTAACTGCCGGATGCGTCCGGCAAGAGTCAGGTAAGAGGTAACTTTTGCCTTTCGGAATTTTAAATAAGGTAAGCGAAAAATGCCGACGATCAATCAATTAGTTCGAAAAGGACGCCAACGCGTTAAGTACAAGACGGCCAGCCCCGCCCTGCAGGCAAATCCGCAGAAGCGCGGAGTTTGCACGCGTGTTTATACGTCGACACCGAAGAAGCCTAATTCGGCTCTTCGTAAGGTCGCTCGTGTCCGTCTCACGAACCAGATCGAAGTTACTACTTACATCCCGGGCATCGGGCATAACCTGCAGGAACACTCGATCGTCCTGATCCGCGGCGGCCGCGTGAAGGATCTTCCGGGTGTTCGATATCACGTTATCCGCGGAACGCTTGATGCCTCGGGCGTCGCGAACCGCAACCAATCGCGTTCCAAGTACGGTGCGAAGAGACCGAAGGGTGCGAAATAGTTAACTGATCCAAATTCCAAATTTGGAAGCAATTTGGAATCTGAGATCTGAAATTCGGAAAATTAATTATGCCAAGACGTAGAGTTGCAGGAAAAAGAGAAGTATTGCCGGATCCGGTCTATAACAGCATCGCTGTGACCAAGTTCATCAACGGATTGATGTGGGAAGGCAAGAAAGCCGTCGCCGAGCAGATCTTTTACGCCGCGATGGAACGCATCGCCGAAAAGACCGGCGAAGAAGCTTTGAAAGTATTTAAGCGTGCGCTCGACAGCGTCGCACCGACGCTCGAGGTCAAGTCGCGTCGTATCGGCGGTGCCACATATCAGGTGCCGCTCGAAGTCACCCGCGATCGCCGCAATACATTGGCTATTCGCTGGATCGTGCTGAACGCTCGCAACCGTAGTGAAAAGACGATGGAAGACCGTCTCGTCGGCGAACTTCTCGATTCGACCAACGGACGCGGTGGAGCGATGAAGAAAAAGGACGACGTCCACCGTATGGCAGAGGCGAACAAGGCGTTCGCACATTACAGATTCTAATAGGGACAAGGGCCGAGGGACGTGGGACAAGGTTCTTAGCTTGTCACTCATCACTTGTCACTCGTCACTAGTTATATGGCAAACATCAGCTTAGACAAATTTAGAAACATCGGCATCATGGCCCATATCGACGCGGGTAAGACCACGGCGACTGAGCGCATTTTGTTCTACACGGGTGTTTCACACAAGATCGGCGAAGTTCACGAAGGAACTGCGACGATGGACTGGATGGAGCAGGAGCAGGAGCGCGGCATTACTATTACGTCCGCTGCAACGACCTGTTTCTGGACCCGTAACGGTGTCGAGCACCGCATAAACATTATTGATACGCCGGGACACGTAGACTTTACGATGGAAGTCGAACGTTCCCTTCGTGTTTTGGACGGAGCCGTTTGTGTATTCGACGGCGTCGCCGGCGTTGAGCCGCAGTCCGAGACCGTGTGGCGTCAGGCCGATAAATACGGCGTGCCGCGTATCTGCTTTATCAACAAACTCGACCGTGCGGGAGCGTCGTTCGACCGATCGTTCGATTCGATACTCACGCGCCTCGGTGCAAATGCGGTCGCGATGCAGATCCCGATCGGGTTGGAAGATCACTTCAAGGGCGTTGTCGATCTCATTTCGATGAAGGCTTTCGTCTGGAACGACGAGACCAAAGGAGCTCAGTACGAAACGGTTGAGATACCGGCAGAGTTGGTCGAGGATGCAAAGGCCGCCCGCGAAAAGCTGGTCGAGGCCGTTTCTGCGATCGACGACGACCTGATGATGAAGTATCTCGAAGGCGAGGAGATCTCGCAGGATGAGATCCGCGTCGCGCTTCGCAAAGGTACGCTCGCGATGAAGATCGTTCCGGTATTCACCGGTTCGGCTTTCAAGAACAAGGGCGTGCAGACACTGCTTGACGCTGTCGTGGATTTCCTGCCGAGCCCGCTCGATATTCCCGCGATCGAGGGTGAAAATCCCAAGACCGGCGAGATCGAAACGCGTCCGCCGGATGCTAAGGCGCCTTTCTCGGGCCTCGTGTTCAAGCTCATGGCTGACAAGCACTTGGGCCAACTCGCTTTTGTCCGTATCTATTCGGGCACGGTTTCGTCGGGTTCGTATGTGACGAACACGATCAAAGATTCTAAAGAACGCGTTGGCCGCCTGATGCTCATGCACGCGAACAAACGCGAGGACGTCGAAACGGCAAGTGCCGGTGAGATCGTCGCGATCGGCGGCATGAAGAATACGACCACCGGCGACACCGTCTCGGACGAGTCGAAACCGATCATCCTCGAATCGATGGACTTTCCGGAGCCTGTCGTTCGAGTTGCAGTGGAACCGAAAACGCGTGCCGACCAGGACAAAATGGGCATCGCGCTCAATCGCCTTGCTCAGGAAGACCCGAGTTTCCAGGTCAACACTGACCACGAAACTGGCCAGACGATCATCGCCGGAATGGGCGAACTTCACCTTGAGATCATCGTCGATCGTATGAAGCGCGAGTTCGGTGTCGAGGCGAATGTCGGCAAACCGCAGGTTGCCTACCGTGAGACGATCACGCAGGGAGCACCTGGTAAAGAGATCTATAAGAAACAGTCGGGCGGCCGTGGTAAATTCGGCCACGTCGAGCTCGAGATCGAGCCGGCTCCGGGCGAAGGTTTTGTCTTCGAGGACAAGATCAGCGGTGGCTCTATCCCGCGTCAGTTCATCAAGCCGACCATGGAAGGCGTTCGCGATGCTATGCTCCGCGGCTTCCTCGCCGGATATGAATTGGTAGACATCCGTGTACGACTGCTGTTCGGTTCGTATCACGAAGTCGATTCGGATGAAATTTCTTTTAAGCTGGCAGGCTCGTTTGCGTTCCAGGACGCGGTAAAGAAGGCGAAGCCTGTACTGCTCGAGCCGATCATGCGGATCGAGGTCGTCACGCCCGAAGAATATATGGGTGCCGTCAACGGTGACCTTAATCGACGCCGCGGACAGATCGACAAAATGGAACCGCGTCCGGGCAATGTTTCGGTTGTGACGGCATTCGTGCCGCTGTCGGAAATGTTTGGTTACACGACCGACCTCCG
This sequence comes from Acidobacteriota bacterium, assembly GCA_040005135.1. Taxonomy (GTDB): domain Bacteria; phylum Acidobacteriota; class Blastocatellia; order Pyrinomonadales; family Pyrinomonadaceae; genus OLB17. The sequence goes on from JBDTZO010000009.1 coordinate 6,912, forward strand.
CAGTTCGACACAAGGACGAGCGACGTCGAGCATGCATTTCGAACGATACGAGGAAGCTCCGCGAAACGTCGCCGAGGAAGTTATCGCAAAGATCAAAGGAACTGGGACGACCTCAGGCAGCTAAGTAAATATCATTTTTCAGGAGAAGCTATGAGTAAGGAAAAATTTGACCGCAGCAAGCCGCACGTGAA
>JBDTZO010000245.1:0-7040 GCA_040005135.1 Acidobacteriota bacterium
TACGATTCGTTCTGGCAGCAACAGGCGATGGACAAGGTCCTTGCCGGACAGCCGCTCAAAGTGCCGGTAATGCTCGTCCACAGTCTTTGGGATCAGGAAGATATCTATGGTGCGCCGGCCGTTTACCGAGCCATTAAGCCGAAGGACACCAATAACGACAAGGTGTTCCTGGTCCTCGGCCCGTGGCATCACGGACAAGAGATACAGACGGCAAGCTCGATCGGAGCCTTGAAGTTTGGGAGCGATACGGGAACGTATTTTCAACACGAAGTCCTGCTCCCTTTCCTCGATCATTTCCTAAAGGACGATGCACCAAAATTGACGGTCGCCCCCGTTACAGCATACGAAACTGGCTCTAACAAGTGGCTGAACCTAAACTCATGGCCGAGCGGCTGTCCGTCGGGCTGCCAACCGGCAAGCACGCCGCTATACCTCGAACCGGACCTCAAACTCGGTTTCAACCCGCCCAACCCTCGGGTCGAGGAATACGACGAATACATTTCGGACCCGGCAAAACCTGTTCCCTTTCGAGCCCGTCCGAATCGTCCGACCGGCTACACCGAAGACCTAACATGGTGGCGTTGGTTGACGGACGATCAGCGCGAGGCTTCGGGGCGGCCCGACGTGCTTGCATTTACGTCCGACGTACTTACAAAGCCCGTCAAGATCAGCGGCCAACCGATCGCTAATATCGTTGCATCGACGAGCGGGACCGATTCGGATTGGGTCGTGAAATTAATAGATGTATATCCAGACGAAGTTGCTGTCCAACCCGAAATGGGCGGTTATCAGTTGATGGTCGCCGCCGACATTTTCCGCGGCCGTTATCGCGAAAGCTTCGAATTCCCGAAGGCCATTGAGCCCAACACGCCGCTGCTATACAAATTCGCACTGCCGACGGCAAACCACGTTTTCCTGCCCGGCCACCGAATAATGGTCCAGGTCCAATCGAGCTGGTTCCCGCTCTATGACCGCAATCCGCAGACTTTCGTCAAGAACATCTTCTGGGCAAAACCCGAAGATTATCGCAAGGCAACCCAGCGTGTGTATCACGCCGCTGGAATGGCCAGTTTTATCGATATGCCACTCGTCGCGAGCAGGTGACAACCGACTATTTTGCGTCGAAAAGTTGTACGGGATTGATCTTGAATTGCAGCATCTTGGCGGTGTCGCGGCCGGCGTCGCCGCCTTTTCGTTGGACGGTGATACGGCCGATCTTGAGATTGCCGTTGCGGGTGAGTTCGACAGGGCCGTCGCCGAAGAATTTGATGGTATCGACATCGGTCCGCAGCACCCATCGCGGCTTGTCGGTGGCCTTGAACGCGACCATGAACCAACCAGCAGCATGAGCTCCATCACCCGAAAACAGGTCGTGAAGGATCTTGGCTCGATTAGCAGTAAAAAAGTCGATGACTGCTTTTTGCGATGCTGGAACTAGTTCGTTCAGGAACATCCGATCGGCGTTCCGTCCGCCCTTCGCCGGCGGCGTTTCCCCGACAAACAACTTGAGCGCCGCCTCGACGTCCGCCGGGATCTTCCACATTTTCACATAATGCGCAAGCCAGCGTTTGTCGATCTGATTAAAACCGTTCGGGCTGCTGACGAGCTTGATCGAAATGCCGTCTGTCCTTTCACCGCTTTTTGTTTTCACGCGGATCTCCACGTCCGCCTTTTCGCCGTGCGGCTTCGTCGCCGAAAGCTCGAGGATGTCACTCGTCTTGTAATTCATTGCCGCAAGCCACTCTCTTGCGTCAGCATCGGTTTTCCAAGCGTTGAATTTGTCGCGGATCTCGTCCTCGTTCTTAAATCCGTTCTTTGCCGTGTTCGACCCAAGCTCGACCTTTGCCGCCGCCGGCGTTTGGGCAAACGCAGGTACCAGCAAGATCGTGAGAAGATAGAGGGGTGCAAGGAGTTTTCGCATGCAGACAATATATCGGCTTTCTTGGCCCCAAGTCCATTTAACCTATTTGCAACCGATGATGATATTGCACCATAATCCGCACGTTCGCGAACAATCGAACGAATGACAGTGCAAAACCGGCGGATGGCCGCGTCTATTCTTGGCCATATGATCACAGTATCGCGGGTCGCCGGATCGCTATTTCTAATATGAAGACATCAACCAAGGTCCTGATCGGCGGCGGTATCGCGGTCGTACTAGTCGTAGTGCTCGCGATTGCGGCGATCGGCGGCGGCGTCGCCTACGTCATCCATCGCTTCGACAACCCTGAGTCCGCGGCGGCCTTGAAGAAAGCAAAAGCAGACGGGAATGAGTTCGGCAAGACGGTCGATCAGGAAATGTGCATGCAAAAGGGCTTTACGCTGCCTGAGCCGGTCGACTCGTTCGACCTTGGTGGAGAGGAATTTGTTCAGGCGTGTCTAAAGTCGAGCCAAAACACACCCAATTTTTGCGACGGAGTTCCCTTTGTCCTCGACCGTAATTGGTTCGAGGAGCAGTGCAGAACGAATCCCGGCTCACGCGCCTCGTGCATGTCGGCCTTTATCGCCAAGCGAAACGTCTGCCGCATGGGCGATTAGATCGAGCTTCGTTTCTGACACATATGGATGAAAACAAAAATGCCGCGGTGAAAAAGGCGATAGTCCTTGCCGCCGTTATCGTCTTCGGACTTCTGATGCCCTATCTCGCGCGGATACCGCTTGCCTTTACCTACGGCATCGCGTGGATATGGGTATTTATCGACGACGCGGGTGCGTTCATGCGTTGGAATGGCGGACAGTTGGTTTCGCTCGTGTTTGTCGCAATGTTCGGCATAGTCTATGTATTCACCAGGCTGCGGTGGTCCTTTTATCTCAGTGTCGCGGTTCATTACGCTATCACTATTTACCTCTATTGCGACCTCATGGCGGTTCGGCATTCGGACGATTTTTTGGGCTTCATCGTCGCGCCGCTCTTCATCGCTCCGGCATCGCTCGCGGCCGCTCTTGCCGGTCTAATTGTGCAGCAGGTACTCGATCGACGCGAGCGTAAAAGCGTCGCGGCAGTCGCCGGTGGAACCAATATATGACTACATCTCCCGCGCTGTTCGTCAATGCCAACTCGGTAATGATCAACGTGCTCGTATTCGGGCTGCCGGTGTTGTTTATCGGCTTTATCCTGTTCGTCATCTATTACGCCCGCCGCGTTTCAAAGAATCGGGATAAGGCTCGGCTCGCCGCCGCACCGATACTTGCCGAATGGGATTATTCCGCAGCTGAGTGGGCCGCTCTTGCTCTTAGTTCGGGACTGAGCGACAGCCCGAAAGGGCCTGCTCACGTAACCATTAAAGGCGCCGCGATCACGGTCACCGACGAGAGCGGCACTACGATCAAGGATCTGAGCGGATTTCGCCGATACGTCACCGACTGCAGTTACGAAAAGGGATCATTTCAGATCCGTGTCAGGGCTTATCCGCTTACAGGTACGCCGCCGTTGGATTTTACGGTTACCGACTTCACCTTGCCCGTACCGCCGCTCGCATCCGCGAGTGCGGCGAGTGCCGCAGCAATTTTCAAAGCCTATATTGCCGAAGAACCCGAAAAGGACGTCGATACGCTGCCCAATTACTCGCTTCCGCACGAGGCACTAACGGCGGCCGCTTTGCCTCGGAGATATGTGCGTGTGGACACAGGACGACTTCTGATCTGGGCCGTGTATTTTGCACTGGCCGGTGCCGGCTATTTCGTTGTGGCGGCTGAGATTTTTACCGGCGACATTCCGACCAAGAGCGGCCACGCATCAAAACCGGCCGCCGCGAGCCCTACCTTCTTTTGGATCTTTATGGCCGTAGAAACGGGCTTGGTGTTGTATATGCTGGGCCGCGGACTATATTGCCGTTACAAATTGGAACGTTCGGGCGATATCGCCAAACCGACAGGATTCATCACACAGCGAACTGCGAACATCGTTTTAGCCGTCTTTTTGGCCGGCGAATCCTTGCTCGCTCTCATGCTGCCGATCGGCGAGTGGGTTCAGGGCAAAGCGTTCGGCGGCTATCTCTTTGCAAATCATCTGCGGGTTGACGATGCCGAGTGGTATTGGCGTTTGATCGGCTGGCATGCCGCCGCGGGACTGGCGCCATTATTTTTCGCGATCATACTGATCGTGTTTCAGCCGCCGCGTATTTGGCAGAATGGTGACATGGGCACTTTCGGCGTAAACTGACGACAGATGAAGTCGTTCAAGTCCGTAACCCGCATCCTGATGGGCCTGCTGTTCGCCGGAGCCGGGCTTAACCATTTTATCGATCCCTCATTTTATCTTAAGATCATGCCTCCGTACCTGCCGTTTCACGCTGCGCTAGTTATGATCAGCGGCGTTGCAGAGGTCGTGCTGGGCATCGGACTATTGTTTTCCCGAACGGCTCGTTACGCAGCGTGGGGCCTCATCGCGCTACTTATTGCGGTATTTCCGGCGAACGTTCACATGGCGGCAAACCCCGAGCTATATCCCGACTTGCCAATTGCTGCTCTGTATATTCGACTCCCTTTACAGGGCCTGCTTATTCTGTGGGCCTTTTGGTATACGCGCAGTTCGGCGGACTCAGTATAGTTTTTCGAATTGTCTTTATTGGAAATTAACCGAATTTCCCACGTTGAGAGTTTGACCGCAATTCTTTCCACGCGATCAAATGATCTGACAAACTAATTTTTGTCCTATAGGTCTCCGGTACCTACCGTAAGATCCGGCCGCAAATGATGGTCGGGCCGTGATCAATACTCCTTGGTCAGTTCCACGCCGGTGTAGTAATGCTTGATGATCTCATCGTATTTGACGCCCATTTTGGCCAGGCCGTATGCACCGTATTGGCACATGCCGACGCCGTGGCCCCAACCGCGGCCGGTGAATGTATAGCTAGCGACCGACGATCCGTTATACCGTTTATTGATGACGAAAAGCTGTTCGTTGAGGCGCAGAGCCGAGCGGATCTTGCCGCCGCGAAGCGATTTTACGCCGTTCGAGCCAACGATCTCGATCTCGACGGCACGCCGCGAATACCCTTTTTGCTTAATATTCACGTCATAGAGCGTTCCGATCCCGCGGACATACCGCGACAAACGCGATTGGACCTCGCCGGCTGACAGCGTCTTGGTCCAGTTGGTGAACGGCGACATATTCTCCGCTGACGTTGGGGCGTCGGTCGGCTTGATCTCAAGATATGCTACGGCTCCGGATGCGTCGGTGAGGTAAGACACCTCTTCGCCGCCGACGAGTGCGGCTTCGCGGACCTGGAAATAATCGCTGCCGAAAGCACGGTAAAGATAGACGTCCGGACGCAGCGTCATCTGCCGCTCTGACTTGCCCGAGCGAAGCACGAGCTTTCCGTCGGTCGAGGCTTTTGCAACGCCCGTCTGGAGCGTCGGCATCCACTTCTTTTTCTCCATTATCGACCGGATCAACCGCAGTACTTTTGCCCGCGAATATGGCCTGTTCGGCTTGAATGTCAGGTCGGGATGGATCGAGAAATAACCGTCTCGAAGCAGTATAGCGACGTCGGCACGACGTTCCTTAGGAATGTCTGACGCATCGTCGAACGCGAGCTGATAATTAACGTCCGAGTCGCTCAAAAGCGTGTCGGCCGTGCCGGCGGGATAAAGCATTCCGGCGATCAGCGATGCCAGCTCAGCGGGCTTCGCCGAGTCTTTCGTAATATTCCCGTAGACCTTTCCGGCCTTTCGGCCAAGCTGATTGATCCAAAGGGCAAGCTCGGTCGCTCCGGGCACGTCCTCAAACCAGTCGTCGGCGATCTGGTCTGAGAGCGTCGAGCCGCCGTTGACCGACTGCATCGCGATAAAGCGGGCGAGCTCCGCGTTTCCCTCGTCACGCAATTTCAGCGGCCGGCGTGTCGACTTGATCAGAAACGGCTCGAACTGCCTCTTTCCCTCCAATGCGCACTCGACACCGCGCAAATACGGTTCCGCCTTGTCGAACACGTTCTCGCTGTTCTCCGTACGCCCGCCGCACGTCGATGTGAAATAGGCCATTATCGGAGTGCCGTGATACGTTGCGACAATACCGCGCGTTTGCTGGACGGCCATCGTACCCATTTTGGTTTCGATCGAAACGCCCTTGTAAACCTGAGACCAGATCGTCGGCACCATATCAAAGCCCTGTTTGCCGTATCCGCCGATATTCGCAACGGCGTATGTCCGTGCGGCGACGGCCTGTGCCTTCTGCGCTTCGATCTGCGGCAGGCCCAGTTCGCTCGGTACGACGCCGAGCAGATAATCCTCAAGCGGAACAACGTTCACGACAGTTAGCGATCCTTTCGAATTTACAAAGACCTCGATCTTTCCGCGATATTCCTTGCCGTTGAGCTTGACCGGGTTTGAACGCTCGTTAAGCGACCCGAATGCGACAGATTTCAGCGAAGTGTACTTGGCCGAATCGCTCGGGCCGTTGACGATCACTTCGCGGAGGTTCGGATCGATCGTGGTCCCGCTCAGCGCCTTTGAGTCGCCCGTCGGCTTGATAAGGCTGCGGACCTCGGACGCGCCGGCCGTCCTGAGCTGCTGCGAAAGTTCGATCGCGTCGTCTGAGGCGACTGTTTTTCTTTCGGTGACGACGACCGCGTCTTCAAAACCCTTTTCGGACAGCCGTGCCTTGAGCTCGTCGGCATCGATGCTGGTCTCTTTGATGGTCCCAACCCAGACCTTCCACGTATTGGCAGTCGGGTCGATGCTTACCAATGCCGTTTCGCCCGTCGCGTCGCGAATGTCTTTTGCCAACGTGTTCGCATCCATTTGCGATGGCAGATTTTGAAACTCGATCCGGAAATCCTCAACCTCAGGAGCCCGATACGCCCGCGCCGACACGGTCACTCTGGTCGTCGCCAAAAGCCTGCTCGGCTCGTCCGGACTGACTGCCACGAGCGACGAATCGCTCGTCGCGATCGACACCGAACCGGCATTCGTCAAAAGCCCGATCCGGATCAGCGGCTCAGACGAAAGCGTGAAAAACTCATAGCCAGTTCCGGCCAGTGCTCGTGTATTCGAAATGAAAAGGATCGCGAAGATGAACAAGAAACTGCGCAAATTCATAC
>JBDTZO010000043.1:0-2116 GCA_040005135.1 Acidobacteriota bacterium
CCTTGCCGTCAAAGTTGGTGATCGCAGTCTGCGCTTCCTCTTTGCTCGACATTTCGACAAATCCGAAGCCGCGCGAGCGACCGGTTTCGCGATCTTCTATCAAATTAGCGGACTGGACAGAGCCAAAAGCTCCGAACATGGTTTCAAGATCCTGTGAAGTTGTATTAAAGGAAAGATTTCCTACGTAAAGTTTCGTTGACATTAAAATTATGTACCTTTTCCCACTCGGGAATTTCAAAAGAAGTGTCGAATCGAAGGGCTTCGTAGAAAAACGGTTGCGACGAAGGGTCGGTTTCGGATGCTCAAAATACTTCAAGAGCGACTTCTGTAACTATAAAAAACCTGCTCTTAAACCATCCAAAATCCGTCTTTGACGAGTGCGTCGCGTACAACGCAAGAGTAGGACTAACCATTATAAGATGCTCTAATTAGCGGATAGTTGCAAACAGATTTTGCCGAAAGGTCCGGATAACGGTGCCCCGGCGTGTCTTGCGGCAGGCTAGTTGAACCTAAATCGTGGTAAAAGCGTACATTGGTGGGAGTATTAAACGAATGGAGAATTTTATGACTTGTTCTAATTGTGGTTCCCAAGTATTGCCACAGCAGCAGTTTTGCCGGGCGTGCGGAAAAGATTTGAAAGCGTTCGTCCCGAGACCGACGAACCGTCGTGTCCTGCCCGGAATGTCCCTGGCGTTCGGCGGCATTGTTGTTGCCCTGTTTGGCAAGATGGTGTTTCATATGGACATTGTGGTCCTAATCGGCGTCCTAGCTTCGATCGCCGGCATGTTCTATATTGCGACATATCCATATCTGCCCCTAGCTCTGAGATTCGAGCCGTACATTGGGCCCGCGGCAAATTCTGATTCCGTTTTGCCTGCAGGTTCGACCAAAAAGCTGCCTTCGATGGAACCGGCCGACGCGGTTCCAAGTGTTACCGAACATACGACAAATCTTCTCAAAGTGCCCGTCGCCCGACGCGAAGACCGATAGTCTTGCCGATTTGCGTTTACTGCCGTGGAAAACTTATTATCGCGGGAGCAGTAATGAATGTAGACATTAACCTCTCGGCTCTTCGATAGTATGATCCGCATACTGAGAATGGCAGTTAAGTTTCTTCTGGGTAATAGGTAACCTCTTTCCGAGTCGTCAATTAAGCATTCTTCGAAAATAAAACGAGGCCGCGGTCATTGGATCGAGGCCTCGTCTTACGTGGCAATAGTTTAGTAACGATTGACGTACTCACCCTTGTAATTGGTCGTCCAGTCGTTCGCGAGGTATGTCGCGTCCTCGTCCGACCTGGGTGTCACTCCCATAACGACACCGCCGTTGTTTATACCCTCTTCGTAGCGTTTTGCATCGTCCTCGGGAATCCCGTGACCAATAAGTGCTCCAACGAGGCCGCCGGTCAGCCCGCCCGCTCCGGCGCCGGCGAGTGCGGCTGCGACCGGGCCCCATACGACAAGGCCGAGCCCTGGTAGCACAAGATTAGTGCCGATGGCCGCAATACCTCCGACGATGGCTCCGATTGTACCGCCGACGGCCGAGCCAACGCCTGTTCCCTCAAGCGTCTTGTTGCCCAATTCGCTGTCCGGATCGTTTGCATAGTAGTTATCTCGGGTCTTGTCCGACATCAAAACATTGATCTCGTCGTCAGAGTACCCGCGGTCGCGGAGCGATTTGTAGGCTCCCTCGGTGCTGTCTTTATCCGTGAAAAGACCTGTCATCATCCCTGAACGTTGCGATCTGCCTGTTGCTGTGTTTTCCATATTTTCTCCTTGATCGTTCGAAATTAAAATTAGGGTATAAGACCCATATCGTGAATCGCAGTGTTACGTGAAACGTTCGGTCAATGTGCTCAAAAGTGACTTCACTCCCAACATGTCCGCTTTTGACACCCCACGCCACTGCATATCTGAACTTTACAACGTTGCGGATCGCGGGTATGTACAGTAGCTGACGCGAATGCGATAATTCCTGCCTCTTAGTGAATGTAGAGTGCGATGCCACTCTTTGTTCGATTCCATACACACCGAGCGGCGTTGAATTTGGTAGCTTAAAGGATCCTCGATCTTTCCGGGGACCTTCATATGGACGACAACAACGAAACTGGAAGTAA
>JBDTZO010000057.1:0-6988 GCA_040005135.1 Acidobacteriota bacterium
AGCAAAACCACATTACCTGAGCCGGCGGCGCTGAGAGCCGCATTTTTTTCAAAGAAATCGAACTTTTGGCCGTCAAACAGTTTCCGGATCGCCGCCTCGTCGCTTCCATACAGCATGAATTTTCGCGAAAAGTCGGGCCGTTCTTCAAAATCGATATCGACCGCCGAAACGGCGTTTAGTGCGGTCTCGATCGCTCCCTCAGGCCGAACGTAGAATGTCGGGAGCCGAAGCTCGCTCGAAACTATCGCGGCCATCGTTTGCCGCGATGTCGTCGTGCCGCTGCCGCCCGCACCGACGTTGCGGTAAACAAGGTCAAAGATGGCGACATCGCCGCCGACCGATCTTCCCGTCATCAGATTTTCGAGCTTTAGCGGATAACCTTCGAAAAGTTCAAAACCCGCAAAAAAGGGGAGTGCGGCAAGCTCGGCCTGAGCGTGGAAGTTAAGTCCAAGCTGCGCAGCCGCCTCCTCCATTTGCCGCCCGCGGGCGGTGTCATAACTGCGCCGTTTTGCCGCCCGCGAGATCAAATATCCGATCAGCCCGATCATGCCGATAAGCAGAACGAATCCGACGATGGCAAATATCGCCAAAACGATGGGAACCACGGGGACGTCGTTTTGCTGCATATTCCTAAGGCAATCATACACCCGTTTTGCATAACGAGACCGGTAGATGTATGTATTTCGCGGCGTTCGAGAAGATCTCAATATTTGCATTTGTGATGTTCGAACGGTTAGGATTACTGAATAGAGATCCTTGGTGAAGAGGGGCGAAAATAGATGAAATTACCAGGCGGAATGGATTTGGGCTCGATGATGCGGCAAGCCCAGCAAATGCAGGAAAAAATGGGCGCCGAAATGAAACAGATGGTCGTCGAAGCGGCAGCCGGCGGCGGCGCCGTGACTGTCAAAATGCGCGGCGATTTTGAGGTCATGGGGCTTACCATCTCGCCCGACCTGGTCAAGGACGGCGACGTCGAGATGATCCAGGACCTTACGCTGGCGGCACTCAACGAGGCTCGCCGAAAGGTCGAGGAATCGCTTAAGGGCAAGCTCGGCGGAATGCTGCCGCCGGGAATGATGTAATGGATTTGGGCCGAGATCATCATTTGAAGCGTGAGCATCGCCGCGGGCGTTGTGCCTTGCCTCATGAGACTTCGATGTGCGGCTTTCTGCCCACGCTTCGCGATCTATATGCTTGATTATTCAGAGCCGGTCGCTAAGCTGATCGATGAATTTAAGAGGCTGCCCGGCATCGGGAGTAAGTCAGCTCAACGGCTGGCTTTTTACATTTTGCGCCGGCCGCTGGCCGAGGTCGAGCAATTTGCGGCGTCGCTGCGTGAGGTCAAGGAAAAGATCGTCTTCTGCTCGGTCTGTAACAACCTCACGGACGTGAATCCTTGTCTTTATTGCACAAATCCGAAACGCGACCGCTCGGTTATATGCATAATCGAGGAGCCGTACAACCTCGTCGCGGTTGAAAAGACGCGTTCGTACAAGGGGCTTTACCACATTCTGCACGGCTCGCTTTCACCGCTGCGTGGCATCGGTCCGGACGAACTGATGCTCGCGAACATCTTTCCGCGGCTCAAACCAGAAAATAATGAGGGCGTCGAGATCAAGGAGATCATCGTCGCAACCAATCCGACGACCGAAGGCGAAGCGACCGCAAATTACATAGCACGGCTGCTCAAACCGTTGGGCCTATATGTCTCTCGGATCGCGATGGGCATGCCTGTCGGGGCCGATCTTGAGTTCGTAGATGAGGTCACGATGGATAAAGCCTTGACTAACCGGCACGCTATCTGATAAAAATCGTTAGGAGCCATTTGCTAATGGGCAAGTTGTGGAAGAAAGGGCGTGGAAAACTGGGGCCTTTCGAACCGTTATTCGGCTCTTGGATCGCACAGGCCGAATCGCCAATGGGCCTCGTTCGTTGTGAACGTTCGCTTGAGCCGATCCTTGGCGGAAATTATTTACAATTGAAAGCGGCTTGGCATTTTGGTGAGCCCGGAAGCGAAAAGGTTTATCAGGAACTCGCGCTGATCGGCGCCGGCGATGATAAGCAGGTCTGCTTTTGGTCGTATACCTCAGACGGCAAAAGGTCGCAGGGAACTCTGGCTGATGTTAGCGACCTCCATCCGGAGGCCATTGGTTTCGAGGCGGATATGCCCGCCGGACGAGCAAGAGTGGCATATTGGCCAACCGAAGACGGCGGATTCTTCTGGGTAGTCGAATCCAAGACAAAAAAAGGGTGGAATCGCTTTGTCATCCACCACTACCATCGAACATAAAACTGCTTGAAATTGTCGTCCGCTAGAAACGGACCTTCTGTTCTTCGACATCCGAAGCACTTTTGGAACCTTTCCACTCTTGTTCCGTGTCATAAAAGTTGACATCGAAATTGAGAAGGCTCTTGATCGGAATACCATCGAAATCGTTGGGAGCGTCCTCGAATTTAACGATAACGCCGACGCCGATCACTTCGGTTCCCATGTCCTGAACTAGTTTGATCGTCTCCTTAACCGCTCGTCCGGAACGCAATAGGTCATCGACAATGATCGCAGGATACACGTCGCCCTCGCCGATAAACTGGCGAAACTGACGTTTCCCCTCCTCGATCTCAGCCCAATAGATCTGATGTGCTCCGAGAGCTTCACGGACGCCGAAGGCGACCATGATTCCGCCGGGACCGGGACTAATGATAGAAATTTTGGGCAGCCGGCTCGAAACCGCCTTTTCCGTCCGAAACATGCGGCTCAGCCCGACCGACAGGATCCGGGCGTTGTCGTAATAACGGAATGCGAGCGGCATTTGAAAATAATGCGATGCGTGCTTTCCGCTCGGATACACGAAATGTCCTTTCTGATACGCACCTGTCGACGACAGGATCTGCATGACGGACTCGGGTGAGGGGATCAGGTTGACCATGGATGACTACTCCTAATTTACGGATGACGAATTCTAAATTCTAGACACTGGCCGGTCGATTATCAAATATCGGGAATCAATAGTTTGCGTATGAGAAACTGCTGGTCGATATTCATCTCGCGAGGGATCTCGTCGGGAGCAAACCATTGGAGCGAGATTATTTCGCGGCTGAGAACGGCACCCTCATCCGAGGCGCTGGCCCTGAATAGTATCTCTACGTGTCGTTTGAATGTGCGGATCTTCAGCAGCTTGATATCGCGGATCTCAAGCCCGATCTCCTCGCGGATCTCGCGGCGAAACGCCGTCGCGGGCTGTTCGCCGCGGTTGATAAATCCGCCCGGCAGGCCCCAGCCGGAGCTGGGCCGCAGCAGGTGGTTGAGCAGCAACACACGGCCGTCATTATTGGTGATCAAGCCGGCGACCGAAACCGTGAATTTCGGTTGTGTCAGGCGAGTCACCGAGGTCCGTGCCCACGGCGGCAACTTCTTCCACAATCCGCCGACCATTTTTAACAGCAAAGGCATTTTTCACCCTTTCGAATTTACTGGCAAAACAACATCGTTTAACGTATACTAACACTGTGGCGTGCAATTTCTGCCCGCCTGTGACAAACCTGGTCCGGCGACCATTTTTCTTAGACTACTAATCTAACATGATGACAAGAAATGTTTTTAGAGCGGTTTCCGCCGTTTTCTTGGCGTGTTCTGCGGTTGGATCGTCCTTCGGACAGACCGACCGAGTCAAACAGGACCTCGCTGCTTCGTTTTCAAAATTTGACGCCGTTCGTATCGCAACCGATTCGGCGAACAAGGGGCAAACGGCTATCTCGTTTATTCGACAAGGTAAACGGATCGAGATCACTCTCGAGGCTAACGATCTGCGAAGCGCTAACTATAGGGCCGTCGATACCGGGAAATCCGGCGATACACCGATCGAGCGCACGCCCGTCACAACGTTCAAGGGCCTGGTAAATGGCGTGCCGGACACGATAGCCCGTTTTAGTACGCATGGTAAACAGTTCGAAGGGGTTTATATCGACGGCGGCGAAAAGCTCTATGTCGAACCGGCGTCAGCCTATTCCAGATCTGCGGCCGCCGGCGATTACGTTATTTACCGGATGGAGGACGTAAAGACCGAAGAGACGATCCACTGCTTGTCGCAGTTCGGCCAAAAGTTAGCGACCGCCGGCGATATGGTCAGTTCTTCGGCAGCCGCAGCCACTGCGGGCCTGAGACAATTCGAGATCGCCACTGAAGCCGATCAGGCAATGGTCACTGGAATGGGTGGAGCATCGGCAGCAAATACAGAGATCCTCAGTATTCTGAATGTTATCGATGGTATCTACCGCAGTGATCTGAATGTCACGATAGCGGTTGTTTATCAGCACACGTGGTCGACGGCGGACCCATATAACGGGGCCGCATCCGACACGCTGCTGATGAGCTTTCAGGATTATTGGGAGACGAATTTTCCGTTGTCGACGACTCCGCGCGATACGGCTCATTTGTTTTCGGGGAGATCTTCGGTTTACGGACAGGGGCTATCATTCGTCGGCACGGTATGCGACTATCCGTCGGGGGCATACGGCCTGAGCGGTTATGTCGGTTGGGCTCCTGGTAAATACCTTCTTACCGCCCACGAACTCGGTCACAATCTCGGCGGAAATCATGTAGACGCGACTCAGAATTGTGCCAACACGATCATGAACGCACAGCTCGGTTATGCTACTAACTCGACGTTCTGCGCCTATTCGCGAAATGAGATCGGTAACTTTGTTACGGCACACGGCTCGTGCTTGAGCGACATCGGCGGCGGTGGCGGCACCACGCCCGGGCCAAAATGCAAATATGATTTCGACGGCGATTCGAAGGCCGATATTTCAGTATTTCGTCCCGGGACGGGAACATGGTATTTGCAGCAGAGCGGCGCCGGTTTCAAGGGATTTCAATTCGGTATGCCAGGCGATCGAAGCGTTGCCGCTGACTTTGACGGTGATGGCAAAACAGATCCGGCCATTTTTCGAAATGGCGTCTGGTACCGAATGTTGAGCTCGACGGGCACCTTCGACGGTGTATCGTTTGGCTCATCCACCGACATTCCGGTGCCGGCGGATATGGATGGCGACGGCAAAGCGGATGTTGTCGTATTCAGGCCTTCAAACGGTACGTGGTACGAGCTGCTCAGCTCAACCGGAGGTTTCTCGACGGCCGCGTTCGGAACAGCGGGCGATGTCCCGCTGCCGGCTGATTTCGATGGGGATGGCAAGGCGGATATCAACGTGTTCCGACCCTCAAATGGAACATGGTACCGCACACTTAGCTCTACCGGAGCCACCACGGGCGTTCAGTTCGGCATAAGCTCCGACAAACCCGTAACGGGTGATTTTGACGGAGACGGAAAGTCGGACGTTGCCGTGTTCAGGCCCTCGACCGGTGCATGGTACATACTGAAGGCGGATAATACGTTTTATGGAACCACGTTCGGGGCGTTCGGCGACATTCCGGTGCCGGCGGACTATGACGGCGACGGAAAGGCCGATGTCGCGGTTTATCGCCCGAGCAACGGAACGTGGTATCGCCTCGACAGCAGTACCGGGTCGTTCGCGGCGTATGCTTTCGGGATCAGTACGGACCAACCGGCTCCTGCTGCTTATAATCCGTAAACTATTCAGTAAAAGTAATTTAGATGGGGTGGTCGCTGACCGCCCCATTTTTTGTTAGAGGCCTCTCAATAATGCGGACGTACCTTGAACGGGCTCCTAGTAATGCCGGAGTAAGAATGTTTCATTTCTTGCCGAGTTCAACAGCACGCCGGTATGCTGCGTACACGGCTTTCGACAGGACGGTCCTGAGCGTTCCTTTTTCCATCTGGTATATCGCTTCAGCACTTGTGCCTCCTGGTGACGTGACCATATTGCGGAGCTCCGCCGGGTGCTTGTTCGACTCGATCGCAAATTTGACCGAGCCGAGCATCGTTTCCTGAACCAACTCTTTGGCCATATCCCTGGAGAATCCGAGATGCACGCCCGCGTCGGTCAACGCTTCCATCACCATGAATATGTACGTTGGACCCGTGGCCGAAAGCGAAGTTGCCATATCGATCATGTTCTCGGTTTCGACAAAAAGCTCTTTGCCGAGAGCGGCGAGGATCTCGCGGACGTGGCCGCGTTCGCGTTCCTCGACGGCCCCGGTACAGGTCCAGGCGGTTATTCCCGCGCCAATCTGCGAGGGCGTGTTGGGCATTGCGCGGACGATCTTTGCGGTGCCGAGTTCGTCCGCGAGGTGCTCGATGCGGGCTCCGGCGACGATCGAAAGGACTAGTTGGTCGAGATGCAAGACGCCGCTGAGATCGCTGAGGACGCGGGCGAGACGCTGCGGTTTGACGCAGATCAAAACAGTCGAATTCTCGCGTCCGACGACCGTCTTTGCTGCGTCGGCGTTGCTTTCGTAAACGGCGATGCCGTATTTTTCTGCGAGCTCGGCGCGTCGGGATTCGCGAGGATGGCTGGCGGCGATGTTCTGCGGATCGATGAGTTGTCGTCGCAACAGCCCCGCGGCCATCGATTCGCCCATCACGCCGCAGCCTATAAATGCAAGATTCATTTCTCCTAGCTGAGTTTCAACGACCATAATGCGATTAGTATAACCTTAAGTAATTGAGATCATTAAGTTTCCTCATCCCGGCAATTAACAAACCGTTCCGGGAGAATACAAATATGCTGTAAGATAAAATTTTGATGGAGTATTGATTTAAGCCGGATAAGTGAATTATGTTGCGATACTAGACGGTGATGTCGTTGCGACCTTATGGCTCCGAGCCAATCAACCGGGTCTCGGCGTACACGTCGCGAATTCCGCGCATATGGTCGCACCAAACGCCCACCGCAAGGGGATCGGCAAGCAGATCGGCCTCGCCCGCAGCCTCACCATTGCCCGCAACTACCGCAACCGTACTTATCGACTAACTCTGCCCGACGCTCCTCACGCGGATGACTCGCAGTAATAAGCGGAGTTTACGAGGCTTCCTCCAGATATGCGGGCAGTACGCGTGCGAGCGGC
>JBDTZO010000158.1:0-23178 GCA_040005135.1 Acidobacteriota bacterium
GGAGGGGAGCGGGGAGCTGCGAGCCAGGAAACCGATCACCGATAACTGCCGCTAAATTGCCCGAAATCGCGAGTTTTGTTATCGTAAAATATTACGAAAAGTATTAGATCTTGATCTGAACAGGAATATTAAAGATGGCTACTGCAATGAAAAAGACCGATAACAAGGCGGCGGGAAAGAACGCAAAGACGGTGGTCGCGGACAAGGAAGAGACGGCGCAGTCGGACGGTTACATAGGTGCCGACAAGGTGCAAAAGACCGCTAAGGCCGAGAACCCGACGCCCGGAGCGGTTTCGAACATGAGTCCGGACGATCACGGCCTCGACGCCGAAACGCTTATTGGGCTCTACCGGACGATGTACACCTCGCGCCGCGTCGATGACAAAGAGATCCAGCTCAAAGGCCAGAACAAGATATTTTTTCAGATCTCGGGTGCCGGCCACGAGGGCATTCTCGCCGCCGCCGCACTCGCGATGAAGCCCGGATACGACTGGTTTTTCCCGTACTATCGCGATCGTGCCCTGATGCTCGGACTTGGGATGACGCCTCAGGACATGCTCTGGTCTGCTGTTGGGGCCGAAAAAGACCCAAATTCGCATGGCCGCCAGATGCCTTCGCACTGGGGCAGCCCAAAGCTCAATGTTCCCTCTCAGTCTTCGTGCACCGGCTCTCAGGCCCTGCATTCGGTCGGTGCGGCCGAGGCGAGCTATCGTGCCGGGCTCGTGAAGGGCCTCGAAGATAAGGTCACCGGATTTAAGGGTGACGAGGTCGTTTATATGTCGGTCGGCGACGGAACGACCAGCGAGGGCGAATGGTGGGAAGCTCTGAATACCGCCAGCAACCTGAAATTGCCGGTGATTTTCATGGTCGAGGACAACGGCTACGCGATCTCGACGCCGGTCGAGGTGAACACCGCCGGCGGCGACATCTCAAAGCTTGTCTCCGGTTTCCCGGACCTCTATATCCAGAAATGCGACGGCACGGATGTACTCGAGAGCTATGACACGATGAAACGCGCGGTCGACTATTGTCGCGCGAGAAAGGGCCCGGCTTTTGTTCATGCACAGGTCGTTCGTCCGTATTCTCACTCTCTTTCGGACGACGAAAAGCTGTACCGGCCTGCTTCCGAACTGCAAGCCGAAGCGGCGACCGACCCGATCAAGAAATTTGCCGAGTATCTGATGACGAACGGCATCGCGTCGTCCGAGGACCTTGAAAAGTTAAGGATTGAGATCGACGCCGATCTGACGCGGGCAGCGGATATCGCGATCGCGTCCCCGCAGCCGGCTCCCGAAACAGCGTATCGAAACGTTTTTTCACCAGACATCGATCCGACCGATCGGCAGCTATTCGATACAGAGGATGGAGCTGAGCTGCACGGTAATGCAGGCACAATGGTCGACCTGATAAACCGATGCATGCACGAGGAAATGGCCCGCGATGAGCGGATCGTAGTATTCGGCGAGGACGTCGCCGACTGTTCGCGCGAAGAGTATCTCGACGAGGTCAAGGGCAAGGGCGGGGTGTTTAAGGTGACGGCCAACCTGCAGCGAGAATTTGGCTCGGCACGGGTGTTTAACTCGCCTCTGGCTGAGGCGAACATCGTTGGACGCGCGGTCGGGATGGCGCTGCGTAATTTGAAGCC
This sequence comes from Acidobacteriota bacterium, assembly GCA_040005135.1. Taxonomy (GTDB): domain Bacteria; phylum Acidobacteriota; class Blastocatellia; order Pyrinomonadales; family Pyrinomonadaceae; genus OLB17. The sequence continues at coordinate 1,646 of JBDTZO010000158.1, forward strand.
CGTTGTAGAGATCCAGTTCTTTGACTACATATTTCCGGCGTTCCACCAGATCCGCAACGAGGTCGCGGTCACACGCTGGCGCTCCGACGGCGACGCGAAATGCCCTATGGTCATCCGCGTGCCTGTCGGCGGGTATCTCAAGGGCGGTGCAGTTTATCACTCGCAGTCCGGCACGACGCTCTTTTCGCACACGCCTGGCTTGATGATCGTCTATCCGTCAAACGCGCTTGATGCAAATGGTTTGCTCAGAACGGCAATTCGCTGCGACGATCCGGTGATGTTCTTTGAGCACAAGCACCTTTATCGTCAGGTTTATAACAAGTCACAATATCCATCTGCCGACTTCCTGATCCCGTTCGGTAAGGCCAGGAAGGTCCGCGAGGGCAAGGATGTCACCATCGTGACGTTCGGCGCTCTGGTCGAACGCTCAAATCAGGCGGCGAAACGTCTGGAAACACAGGGAATTTCGGTCGACCTGATCGATCTTCGGACGCTCGTTCCTTATGACTGGGAGGCGATCGCCGAGTCGGTTAAAAAGACATCGCGGGTGATCGTAGCCCACGAGGATTCGGTCTCGTACGGATACGGAGCCGAGATCGCTGCCCGCATTTCGGACGAGCTTTTCGAATACCTCGATGCTCCCGTCCGCCGCGTCGGAGCCACCGACACCTTCGTCGCCTACGCACCACAGGTCGAAGATTTCATTCTCCCGCAAAGCGAGGACGTCGAGAAAGCGGTGCAGGAATTGATGAAGTACTAAGCGGAAATCAACCGCAAATGAACGCAAATGAACGCAGATAAGAAAGGATGAAGGTGGGTCGAATCCGCGTTTATCTGCGTCTATCTGCGGTTAAAACGTGAATTGACCGCGGATGAACGCGGATGGACGCAGATCAGATGATTGAGAGTGAGTTGAATGCGCTGTCCGAAACAGTGATCGGCTGTGCCTATAAGGTGAGTAATACGCTCGGGTGCGGTTTTCTTGAAAAGGTATACGAGAACGCTCTGGGGCATGAGATCAGAAAGCTTGGACATGCGGTTGAGATCCAAAAGCCGCTTCATGTCGTTTATGATGGCGTTATAGTTGGCGAATACTTTGCCGACTTGGTCGTCGACGCGTGTCTGCTTATTGAGTTGAAAACCACTAATGGGTTTCACGAAAACCATATGGCGCAATGCATCAATTATCTGAACGCCACGCGATATCCACTGTGCCTGCTGATTAATTTCGGACGGCCTCGCGTCGAAATTAAGAGAGTCTTCGAGTCCAGATTTCTGCAGAACGTTTAAGATGCGCGGTTAATATTAAGCAGGAATTTGACCGCAGATGGACGCGGAGAGACGCAGATGAGGATTATCGGAACGCGTACTAACCAAAAATATCTGTGTTCATCCGCGTCCATCCGCGGTTAATTTAACTTATGCCTAAAGTAGTCGTTCAATCAATCGGTATGTCGCTCGACGGTTTCGCGGCGGGTGCCGACCAGTCGCTCGAGAATCCGCTCGGCGTTCGGGGGCCTGAGCTGATGGGATGGTTCTTTCCGACGAAGACCTTCATCGGACAGCACGGCGGAGGCGAGGGCGGAGAAACGGGTGTCGACGATGGCTTTGCGGCCGTGAGCATGTCCGGGAAAGGGGCTTGGATACTCGGCCGGAACATGTTCGGCCCGATCCGCGGGCCGTGGCCCGATGACGAGTGGAAAGGCTGGTGGGGCGACGAACCGCCGTACAGCGTGCCGACATTCGTGCTGACGCATTACCCGCGCGACCCGATCGTTATGAAGGGCGGCACTACATTCTATTTTGTGACCGATGGCATTCACTCGGCACTTGAACAGGCCATGGCCGCAGCGGGCGACAAAGACGTGCGCATCGGCGGCGGCCCGGCGACGATCCGACAATACTTAGCTGAAGGGCTGATCGACGAGATGCATGTTGCCGTTAGCCCGGTCATTTTAGGGAGGGGCGAACCTCTATTCACTGGGCTCGATCTTCGTGAAATAGGATATGCCGTCGATCGATCCGTGGCCGGAGAACGTGCAACTCACATGGTCCTAAAGCTCGATAAACCGACTAGTTAGTTGGATCAGATCTTTGAAAGCTTATACACGCCGGTGGCGAGGCGCTCTGCAAACCCCTCGTCGACCAGCTGGTGGTTCGCGCGGCCCGATTCCCAGCGTGGAAAGCCGAAGGCGCGGGAGAGATCGCCGAGGAGCGTCATGCCGTTGAGCTCCAGGAATGCGCGGGCCAGTTCTTTTACAGCCTCATCACGAGGTATTTTGATGGCAAATTCATCGGGAAAACGGGCCTCCGCAAGGGTCCAAATGTAGGTGAATTTGGGCGAATAAACAACCTCTTGCGGAACGACCTTCAACCGCTTTTGAAGTTCGTCCATAGCGGTCGTTAGATCCTTTTTGTCCTTGAAACCGCACTCTTGGCGAAGTTCGGCGGTCGCCATTTCCCATTCTTTGCGAAGCACCTTGAGCACCAGTTGCGCGTTTGCAGACAACGTTTCCTTTTCGGCCTTTCGCGAACAGCCCCAGATCGAATGGAAAACTGGTATCATTCGCGGTGCGAGAAACCACGACTTGCCCTTGATGAGTTTGCCGTAGTAAAGCTTCCCGCGGGCGATGACCTCGTCCTTTAGCACCCACGCACGGCTTGCCTCGTAATCCTTCTGCACGTTGCGGGGCATATGGGCGTCGCGACGACCGCAGATGGCGATGTACACGGATGGCAGGCCCTGTCGAATGTCGGTCATACCGAGGCAAAAACCGAGCTCCTCGACCATCGCCTCGACATCTTCGGCGTCGTCGATTTTGAGCGATTCCTCACGGTGCCATCGATGGTCGCGAAAATGTTCGATCTCTTCGGGCAGGCTCTTCATGAGTGATGATCGCAGATTAACTCAGATCAATGCCGATTGAAAGCGTTCATAAAGCGAAAGGACGAGAGATCCGCAGATCGCCCGTCCTCATCGGTCATCATCCGTGCAATCGATCAGTTATCGATCGGCGGTGAACTTTGTTTGATCGGCGACGAGGACTGGATCGTCATCGTCGATCCCTTCATTAGCTGGATGTCACTTCGGCCCTGGGCGATGACAGTCCCCGCTCCTGCACCGGCGCCGATGGCTGCTCCGATCGCAGCTCCGGTTCCGCCGCCGGCGATGGCACCGATGATCGCTCCGATACCGGCTCCGACGCCGCCGCGTTTCGCAGTTTGCACTGTTTGGTTTCCACCCTGGACCATACCCTCGGAATCGACATTTATGAGCTTGCCGGTTTGATCTGTGAGCGACTGAAGATTCCCGGCGAAATCGTAAGTCTTACCGTTGGCCAATGTGATCTTTTCGAAGTTGAACGTGACATTCGATCGTCCTGTTGCACGGCCAGAGCGATTGACGTTGGAGACGTATCCCTCAATCGTGGCACCGCGGAACTCGTTCGGCGATTGGACGGTCATCCGAAATCGATCGTTGTTTTGCGTAGCATTGGTATTGATCTCGCTCTCAAGAGTAGCGGTGATTATCGCACCGTTCGGCACAACGAAATCGCCAGTGCGTCCGGTGACGGTGGGGCGTCCGTTATTACGACTTCCACCGTTTGACGGATACGCATCAGTCGTCGAACTCGAACCTTGATCATTGTCAGAGTACCCGCCGTTCTGGTCCGTAGAATTTCCGCTGCTTCGCGGTTCACGGTCCCTCGGATCGATATTCTTCCCTGAATCGATACCCAGCCCAGCATTATTGTCGCTCTTGTTGTAAATGCTCTCGGCAAAGACAGTTTGGTCGAGATACTCCGTCGTCATCCGGCGAGAGACCTTCAGAGTTCGGCCGCTGTCCAGCGACGTAAACGTCACGGTGTAATCGGTTTCGCCTCCAAGACTAGAAACGACGAGGTCCGACCCATTTAACGCGGCCTTAAGCCGAATTGTCGCGCCTTTACCGTCAGGCTCGGACTTATCGCGGCCGTCAGCAACGATAGTGACGGGTGAGGCGTTTGAGGTTGCAAGGGTCACCTGATCACCGCGAATATCAATCGCTATTTGTGCGGGAGGATCGAGCTTTTCTTTCAGATCCTGTCGCTGGGAGCTAGTGATATTAATGTTACCGATCGCATCATCCAAACTTTCGCTTTTCGCAGCGTCGAGGGAATACGTGCCGGAGAGACCCACCCTGACCGTGTTCTTTTGCACCGGGTACAGCTGATCGCGAACTCCGGGAGCCTGATTCAGATCGTCCCAACCCGGGGTGATACCGTAACTGGACGTGAGACGTTCGACTTGAGATCGAATGGAGTTCCAGTCGTTATCGATCGCACGGTTTTGGGGATATGTGACCAAAAAACCATTGATTGCGCGGGCGGAGTCCACGATACGGTTCGCGTCGTCACGTGTCTCTCGCTTTTGATCGAAGCTGGTCTGAAAATCGCTGACACTGGATCTCAACGCTCGGATGTCACTCGATGCTTCGCCGACGATGTCGCGGCTTGCCGAGCTACTTCGAAGCTGGTCCGTAAGCCCTTGGTCAAATGAATCGATCTTTGACGTGAGGCTTCTAATGGCGTCGCGCACTTCGCGATTGTCGCGACGCTGAGCGTGCACTAAGCCAGCCATCGCAAGAATGAACATCGCGGACAGGGTGACCGCAGTAAATGACTTAACGTATGTCTTCATAATAATCGCCCTTTTGGTTCCACAAGCATCGCACAAATCAACCCGCTCGATAAGAAGCATTTTGTATGCCAATGGTTGCTGGCACCTCGCAATGGTCACCTTCTCGATATGCTAGAATCGGCAGTGGAGGCCACAGAACTAATATGTCAAATGATATTCCGAAGGCTACAGTGCGATATGCAGGTGATGAGATGTTTATCGGCACCAGTCCGAGCGGTCATGCTCAAGCGATTGATTCTAAGGGTGATAGGCACGCGGCGCCTACGCCGATGGAAATGCTGCTTGTCTCGGTCGCAGCGTGCACAGCCGTCGATGTCATTTCGATTTTGCAAAAGAAGCGACAGGATGTGACCGATTATATCGTCGAGATCTCCGGCGAGCGGGCCGAGGACCATCCGCGAAAGTATACCGCCTTTCACATCCACCATATCGTGCAAGGACGCAGTGTTTCGGCGGTTGCGGTCGAACGAGCGATCGAGTTGTCGGACACCAAATATTGCTCCGTTGCAGCTACCGTCCGGCCAACCGCCGAAATAACGACGAGCTACACAATTATCGAAGTCACGGAAGCATAGTTTCCGGAAGTCAGGCCGTTTCGGCAGAGTTGAAAAGCTAAGCTATGCGATAGCTCATTTAAAATCCTATGAAATTCACCATCGGCCTTTTTTTTATCGCATTTACATCTGGTCTCGGCCTGTCCCAGATCCCGCTACCGATCCTGATCAAGATCGTCAAAGCGGAGGACAGACGTGCATATGATAAAACGTTGCAGTCTTTTATGACCGGTGGAAGTCCAGCGGTGCAGGTCCGAGCCGAACTTGCAGCGGGACGTATTGGAGACAAAAACTCAATTCCAACGCTCGTGGCTCTTCTTGAGAAAGGCGGACCGGCCGAAGTCAGGGCAATGGCTGCATTCGCGATCGGCGAGATCGAATCGATCGATGGAGCTCAGGCTATCCTAAATGCACTCAATGATTCGTCGACCGACGATACAACCCGAGCCCGCGCCGTTGAGGCGGCCGGCAAGATCGCCGCTGCGAACGCCAAGGAACCAAAGTCTAAGGAACTCGGGAATGTGATCATTTCGACGCTGGAATCCGAGTATGCCAACGCTGCTAAGTTAAGCCGTGAAACCGTACTTCTAGGTCTAACAGCATTGCTGCGTGTCAGGCCTAACGGTGCCGAAGTGACCACTGCTAAATTTCTGTCCAGCTCGGACGCCCAAGTTCGCGCCACCGCCGGCAATACGATGACGCGGATCAAGGCGAAAAACGCCAATCCGACATTGAGCAAAATGCTCATCTCCGATCCCGACCCGATCGCACGCGCCAACGCCGCCCGCGCCCTTGGTGCGGCAGAGGAGAAAGACGCTTTGGAGATTTTAATCACCGCCGCGAGCACCGACGGCGACTCTCGCGTGCGAGTGTCGGCGATCCGTTCGCTCGCAGCGATAAAGGGCTCCAAGGCCGCCGAAGCGCTTTTGAAACGCGGTGAAGATCTTCTCGCTCTCTATACGAAAGCGAAACGACGGAACTTTATCCCGACCGAACAAAACGAGTTAATTGAGATTGCGGTTGCTCTCGGCCGATTATATGCAAATACGGACAACCGGCGTGCGGATCAACTATTGGCGGATCTCGGAAAACTAGACAAGGGCCAAACGCCCGAAATTTATATTGCCCGGGTTCGAATCGGGCCGAAACGCGGCGAAGGAACCACGCCCGAAATGACTGATTGGAGGCAATTCAGCGCCCTTGCTCAGATCGTAGGCGAATTTGCCGTGATCGAACCGACAAGTGTGATCGGGAAACAGATGAAGGCCGAGTCTCCAGGCATTATTCGCCCGCTTGCAAAAGCGTTCGCCGAGGCTGATCCGGCAAGCGAGGGCAAACGAATGATGGCGGGGCCCGATGCTCTTCAGGCGTTTGCTCGATTTAAGACTGATGACCTCGCGGAAGTGTCGCGAACCGCACTTAGGAACAAGGATGTTCAAATGCGGGCAACGGCAGCAAGTATTATGGGCGATCTTCCTTCGTTGAATGAAGATGTCGAGGCGCTGAAGATCGCCTTCAATTATGCTTTGCTCAACGATATGCACGACAACGACGCGCAGCTTGCGATTCTCGATGCTCTCTACAAACTTGATAAGAGAGTGTCGGTCGGCCCGTTGCTGATCGCTCTGAACGCGCCTGATTATCTTGTTCGGAAGAAAGCATTTGATCTGCTTGCAGATAAGCAGTTGCAGCGGGTCTTCCCCGACATCCCGACTTCGCTCGAAAGGGCACGTGTAAAGCATAAGGACGAGGTCCTTCCATACTCTCCGGCCTTTGGCACGAAGCTCGGCCAGGTATTAAATACCGATGCCGACTACCGCCGGGCGTTGATGCGAAAGAATGGCAGCGTGAAGGCCGTTCTAACGACTGAGAAGGGTACTTTTACGATTGTGTTCAACCCCGAAGAAGCCCCGTTGACCGTCGATAATTTTATTAAGCTCGCACACTCCGGCTATTTTAACGGCCTCCAGATTCACCGCGTCGTGCCCAATTTTGTAATGCAGGACGGTGATCCGCGAGGCGATGGTAACGGTGGCCCGGGATGGTCGATACGGTGTGAGATCAATATGCTGCCGTACGACCGTGGTGCGGTTGGGATGGCTCTCTCGGGTAAAGACTCGGGCGGCTCGCAGTGGTTTGTAACTCACTCACCACAACCTCACTTGGATGGGGGTTACACCGTTTTTGGCCATGTCAATGAAATGGAAATGAACGTCGTGGATAACATTGTTCGTGGAGATAAGATCCTGAGTGTTAAGATCGTCGAATTGCCGCCTCAGAGAGCGCAGATTCGGGATAGGAATCGTTTTGTGAAATAGAGCCGTTGAGACTCTTGACCGGTACCTGAAAACTATGACCGACATCGAAAAACAACGAACGATCGAGGTCGAGAAAGGCCTCGATCAACTCGCCTTCTACCTCGATGATCTGTTTCGCATTCCAGGCGTCGGATGGCGGTTTGGGCTGGATGCTCTAATTGGGTTAGTTCCGAATGTTGGAGATACCCTTACATCCTTCGCTTCCTTCTACATACTACTCGCGGGGGTTCGCTACGGGGTGCCGAAGATCACGTTGCTCCGTATGGCGTTCAATATCGGCCTCGACTATTTCGTTGGATCGATACCAGTCATCGGCGACGCGTTTGATTTTGTATGGAAAGCAAATAAGCAGAACATGGAACTTATTCGGACTCGGGCTGCCGGGAAAGGGAAAGGAAAAAAGAGCGATTACGTTTTCGTGATCGCTCTCATCGTACTGCTTACTACCCTGCTGATCGGCTCGATCATAATAAGTGGATTTATTATCTACTGGATCGTGTCCAGCCGACCTTTAATATAGAGGTCGGTGATAATTATCCAGCTTGAGACCGAACGTTCAGTCTCAAGGGTTTGATCGGATCAGGAAGCCGCAGCCCGATGGACAGCGAACATCTTATCGAGAGCAGTTTGAAGAACTCCAATCCCAAATTCCCCGGCCGCACGTGATTTCAATTTACCGTCCGAATCAAATAGGTAATAAACCGGCACCCAGCCCTGTTCATTCAAAAAGGCGTCCTTCAATTTATGTAGACTGTCCACCGCGGTCGGCTCAGTGATATGGTTAGTCGTCATCGCCTCATTGACTGTGTCCAGATCAGTATCCTCTTCATACCGAGGCATATGAACGGCAATTGTTTTGAGGCCGAGTTCGCCATACTTCAACTTAAGCTCACCTAGCTGCGGCATTTTATCTTTGCAGATCCCGCACGAAACGGCCCAAAAATGAACCAGGACCGGGTGGCCTTTCGTATCTGCTGTGACGTTTTCTAAAGATCCGTTGAACCACGTCGTTGCCCCTTCCAGAGAGGGCATCGCGTCTCCAATTCTCATTGGCATAATTTTCTCCGTAAGATACGATGGCCCGCGGCAGTTAGCGACGGGCCGATCATTCGACTCATTGCTAACTGCCGCGGAGTAATCTAAACCTTCAAGTTTTCCTGACCGGGCTTCCAGTCCGCTGAGCACAATCCGCCCGTCTGTAATCCCTGGAGAACGCGAAGCGTTTCGTCCACCGAGCGTCCAATATTCAAATCGTGAACAACAGCATACTGGAGAACGCCGTCCGGATTAATGATGTATAGACCGCGGAGCGCGATATTTGCCTCTTCCACCAAGATGTTGTATTTCGCTGCCAGCCGGCCGCCCACATCGGAGGCAAGCGGGTATTTTAAGCCCTCGATACCATTCTTGTCACGCGGTGTTTTAATCCAGGCGCGATGCGAGTGCACCGAGTCCGTCGAGACGCCGATCACTTCAGCTCCTACGCCATTCAGTTCGTCAAGTCGATCTGAGAAAGCGGTTAGTTCTGTAGGACAGACGAATGTGAAATCGAGTGGGTAGAACAAAAGAATCAACCATTTGCCCTTGTAATCCGACAATTTGACGTTTTCGGCCAAGGTGTCAATATTCTTGGTCGACGGCATGTTAAATTCCGGTGCAGGCTTGCCCACTTTGGCCAATGCTACCGTGTTCTCTGTTGCTGTTGCTGTTGCTGTTGACATATTTTTTATCTCCTAATTAAATGATCACTATCACGGGTCATCGGAGCAACTCAGAATTCCGCGATCTAAATAACGCTCTTTTCTTGCGTGCCCCCGAATCGGTTAACTTTTCGCTATGCACGCCGGGCAAATGCCACGCAAAGTAAATTCAAGGAATTGTGGTCGAAAATTCGAAATTGCCGCCGCCCGATTTACCAGCTCTTGCGGATGTTCCATTTCAATATCGACCAACGCACCACATGCGGTACATATGGCATGGTCGTGCCGAGATGTCGTCCGATCAAAACGGCTTGCACCATTTCCGAACTGAATCTCCGCAATATGTCCGGCCTCTTTTAAGAAGCGTAGGCTGTTATATACCGTTGCAATAGAAATACCCGGCAATTTGGCCTTTGCTTGGGAAAACACCTCGTTAGCTGTCAAGTGATCATGAGCGCTAAGTATTACGTCCAAAACGACCTCGCGTTGCTTAGTTAGACCTGATAAAGGCATTCTTCTTGCGCTCATATCGCTTCAGCTTTAGATTTAGAATAAGTCTAATTCTAATATTTGTCAAGTCGATTCTATCCTACGGCGGTCATTAGCGCGGGCGGTTGTCGATCAATAATTTTCGGCGAGCCTGTACGATAAGGCCCGGTCTTTTTGAAGTCACCTCAATGTTGCGTTCTGCGATTCCGCGGGATTCGACAACAGGTTGTTTCGGAACATAGGTCACGACATATGACGCGTCGATCATCTTCGCAACGAGCGGAGCCTTGGCTACCATTTCGTCGGGTGAATCAGGCAAGATGAATTCGCCGTTCGTATTCTCCGCGAGCTTCTCGAGTTGTTCCTCGCTTGACTGCAGATCAACCTGTCGAGTCTTCATTTGATTAATGAGTGTGCGGTCGAGACTTATAGTCGGGCCGATCTTTACTGCCTGAGCAGCGTCACGTGCTCCATTAGGTAACTGGGCCGCGACCTCGGGAGGCAATGCCTTTGGAGCAGGCGTATTAGAAATGCCTTTAGTTCGAGGATAGATATCGCGCGATTCCATCAGCGTATAGCTCAGCACGTGCACCGAAATATCCGTCGTGAAGAGACGTTGAAATACGTCGAATTTCGGCGACGAGCGACCAAGGCTGTCCGTACCGTCCGTAATCAGTACGAGATGCCGATTCTCGATCGTATTACGAAGCAGGAAATCCGTCGCCATTTTTATCGCGTCTACGAAAACGGACCGGCGGCCAAAATTTGTCTTTTTCGCGATCGCCGCGATTGATTGAGTTTTGTCGGTTGTCCATTCGTCGACTATCTCGGCCTTATCACTGTAATCCATTATCGCGACCGCGTCGTCGGGTTTAAGGGAACTGACAACTGCCTCGGCAACTTTCCGGGTCCAGTCCAAACTCTTGACGGCCCTCATGTCGCCGCCTGTGTCCAACACGATCAGTACGTTGGCGGGAATGCGACGGACGCTTGTCGGTTGATGCAAAACGTTATCTTCCGTGATCACCAGATCCCGATCGGTAACATTCGGGAAAAATGCACCGTTCTCGTCAAAAGCTAACACATTAAGCTTGATTTCCTCGGTGGACACGCGAACCGTCTCGTCGGATGGCGTAGGCGAAGGAGAGGCCTGAACGCGCCCACTTTGAGCGCTTGCCGACTCCGCCCTGGCCAAAACGAAAAGAACTATAAACACAATGAATCTGACACGACCGATCGACAAAATGCCCATGCTTAATGTGATGCCGAAAACCGATCGAGCTTTGCATTGGCATGCAAACCGTAAAATGTTCACGGCTCGGCCGGGTCAAAGTCTTGGGTTTTCGTCCACGAAATCTAGCAGGCGATGAACGTATGTGGAAAATACCGGACACACGATACTTTGAGCTTGGAGCAAATGGCTAGCGACATCGGTATTGTAACTCTGTTCAATAAAGAAATAAGGCACAGCAAAATGCGGAAGGCCGGTTATTCTCGGCGAGATCCCAGTATTAAGAAACCACTCGGTGATCTTTCGCGGAGGATTAAACTCTGACTTTCGACCGGTCATGTCTTTTACGATAACGTCGAAAAGTTCGGCGGTCGTCAAGGGAGCGGGATCGGCCAATGATATGGTTTGGCCGGTCGCTTCGTCGACGCGTGCGAGGGCGGCAATACTTTTGACGACGTAGTCGACCGGCACGAGATTTAGGCGGACATCGTTGTTTCCAACGTTAAAAACTCGCAGTATGGCCGGAGCGATGCGCAAGTAAAGAATAAGATAGTAGATGCCGTCGTATTTTAGCGTCTGGCCGGTGTTGGAATCACCCACAACTACAGACGGTCTAAATATCGTAACGGGAAGCTCCTTTTTTAGCTTTTCGACCTCGATCTCGGCACGATACTTAGTCTCTTCATAATAATTTCGAAAACCGGCTTCGTGCTCGAGTTCGGATTCGCGAATTTCGCCCACCCGCTTGCCCGCAACGTAGCATGTGGAAATATAGTTGTATCGATGAAGGTGTTTTATCGAACGGACAAATGCATTCACATTCCGCGTTCCGTCTAGGTTAACTGAAAACGCGAGCTCTTTCTCAACCGCGAGGTCGTAGATCGCTGCCAAATGATACACATCGGTGGTCTCAAAACGAATTGTTTCGAGATCTTCGCGTTCGATCCCCAAATCCGCCTGAGTGATGTCACCCTCGACTATCACAAAACTCTCCAGCGGAGTTGCCGTAGTCTCCGCGATCTCTTCAACCTCTGCCATCGCTTTTTCTACAAACTGTGGCTGCACTAGCAGGAAGAACTGCGTCTCCGAATTTGCGAGATTCGCAACTAACCGAGCTGCAATAAAGCCGGGGAATCCAGTAATCATGATCGACCGTCGAAAAATCATAAGGCTGTAATCATCTTAGCAATACTCGACGGCATTTCGATTCGAAAAGGACAAGATTATTCTGGCCCGTTTCCGGGGCCGCAGTTGGCCGCCGTATCTAACCAAGGAGGAACGTTATCCTTCGGGATAGGTCGAAACGCTATGGTTGGTTTATGGTCTAGCTGCGAACCACCAACCTATTCGGGCCAGGTCATTGGTAGCTCGCTGATCCGACAACATCCGGAGCGTTAGAGAAAAACGGTTTGATTACCGTCGAATGAGAGTGGACGGATGCACCGTACAGTTAACTAGAAGGTCGTTGGTCCCTTCATTTCGATTAACAAATTAGAAGCGAGGGATCTGAACTTGTAACAATGGCTTAAACGTACGGACGAAAGAGATATAGGTCTCATGACAGGCCCATAAATTCGTAAACGAATAGGCTGCATCAGGACTTACGCCCTAGAATTCCAGAACGACCTTACCGAAACTTTGATTCGACTCCAGATACTGGTACGCCGCGAAAACATCGGTTGCCGCAAATACCATATCGAGGTTTGGTGTGACTCGACCGTCGCTTAAAAGCGGCAGCACCTCGGTCGAAAACAGCTGCGTGAGTTGCGCCTTTTCGTCAGCCGCGCGTGCACGCAGTATCGTGCCAATAATGGTCGCTCGCTTTTGCAGCGCTAATCCAAGGTTAAACTCCGCCTGTCGGCCCGAAGTTAGACCGACGAGTATTAGCCGACCTTTAATTGCTAGGGCCTCCAGATTCTGTTCGAAATACGCAGCCCCTACAAGGTCTAGAATAACGTCAGCCCCCACGCCGGCGGTGATCTTAATCACACTTTCCGCAAAATCGGGCTCCGCGCCTATTTGAATACCCTCAATCAGACCAAGCTTCTTACATCGGGACAACTTGCTATCTGTACGCGAAGTTCCAATGACGAGGGCTCCTGCCGAAGTTGCTAACTGCATTGCGGCGAGACCGACTCCCGATCCGACCGCATGGATAAGTAGTGTTTCGCCTTCTTTAATTTTCCCTTGTGCGAATACGGCATCATAAGCAGTCATAAAGGCCTCAGGAATGGCGGCGGCTTCATTAAAGCTTAGATTGTCAGGAATTCGAGCGAGGTGCCGAGCATCGGCCAAAAGATACTCAGCTTGTCCTTCGCCCGATGTGATCCCAAAAACCCTATCGCCGATCCTGCAACGATCGACATCCCGCCCAACTGCCGCGATCACCCCGGCGAATTCCAAACCCGGGATATATGGCGAGTAACCGGCGGGAGGAGGATAGGCTCCGCGCCGTTGCAAAAGGTCGGCCCGGTTCAGCCCGGCAGCGTGGACCCTGACGATCGCTTCATCTTCAATCGGTGCCCGCAGGTCTGGAACGTCTTGATACACAAGATTGTCACCTGTCCCGAACTCCGTAATAAAAACTGCTTTCATTTATAACTTGTCTGTGCGCTATTTAATGGCCTTCGGGACCACATTGTTCGCCTTTAACGAATTACCGGTTGACCTCTGTAATTCGGCGATCGCTTTATTTAACTCTGTACGAGCGCGCAGTTCGTTACTGCGTGCTGCGGTCAGGGCCGTTTGGCGCTCAAGTACCTTATATATATCGGACTGGCCGGCGTCCAGTTTGCGCTGCTCGGATTCATATTGTTTGACCGAGTTTTCTCTCGCGATCGCGGCGGCGCGAAGTCGCGCTTCGGACGTGCGAATGGACTGCAAAGCATTTCGCACCTCGACCTGTATGGTCTGCTCGATCTGTTCTCGCTGAGTTTCGATCTTTTCATTTTCCACGATCGACTTCCCCAGAAGTGCTCCCGCCGTTTTATCACCAAATAGCGGAATATTGAATTGAATTCCGACGCGAAATGTTGGATAGCGGTTGGCGAGTATTCCACCCAAGGGATTGCCCGTGAGCAACGCCAAATTCGTCTGTTGCTGCTGACACGCCGGGGAAGTTGGATTCGTCGTACATGGCAACGGAAACGGGCTGCTGAAATTTGGATTTTGATTCCCACCGACACCCGCTGCGTTATAACTTGCAATCAGATCGATCTGAGGCTTTTTCTGATCTCGATAAAGCCGTTGGTCCAAAGCATTGATGTCCTTTTGGGCATTGTTTATTTCGAACTCGGGGCGATTTTCGATCGCCGCTTCCATCGCTTCGGGCAGAGTTGTTCGAGGAGTCTCAAGTTCCACTGAGTCGACAGGCGTTAGGGACTGACTCCAGATCACGTCATTACGGTTTATTGATATTAGGTTCTTGATCGCGTTTTCCGATTGGTTAACGGTATTCAGTGCATCATAGACCGCCTGCTCAAAATTTGCGACCTGCGTCTCGGCTGCAACGATATCGATTGGTGCCAACTGGCCTTCCACAACCAATCGACGATTATGCTCCAACTGGTCTCTAGCGTCGCGAACGCTATCGCGCTGTACCTGAAGATTTCGCAACGAAAAAGCAAGATCCCAGTACGCTTTTTGAGCCGCTGCAACCACTTCGATCGAACGTTGTCGAAACTGCGTATCCGTCAACGCCAGATTGCGCTTTGCGATCTCGATCGTGCGTCTGTTTTGATCGAACCGGAGCCCCCTAAACAATGGCTGCGTAATAGCGAACGAGAGGGACGAAGTATCCTGAGGGCTAAGTATTGATATAGGGTTATCGGTAGTTACCCGGGAATTATTAAAGCCGGTCGTCAATACGGTTCCAAATTTAGGCACGTATGCTGCCAAGGCCACATTAGCGACCAACGATCCCTGATTAGTCGATGAGTTAGAACTGAAAATGCTGACATTCGGCGATTTATTTCGTTCATAATAGGACTGACCGCTCAGTCGGGGTTGAAATACGCCGTGACTGGCCCGCACATCGAATTCCGCCATTCGGATATTTTTCCGAGTTACTTCCACATCCTTGTTGTTGGCCAAAGCAAGCTCGATAGTTTCCGGTAATGTCAGGCTACGCTGCTGCTCCATGTCCACGCCTACCCTGCCCAGATCGGGTAAGCTGCGGTCATCCGAACCATAGTTTGGTGCGATCGCTGGAATTCCCTTGAGATCTTCTGGAGGTACGTTTTGAGTATCCAAGATCGCGGGCGTCATAGATGGAACAGGTGTGTTCGTTGGCACAGGCTGAGCATTCTGAGCGTTTCCTGTGATCGTAAAAAACGCGAGGATCCCAACGAATAAAATATATAAATGCCACTTCATAAAATAGATCTCTTAAATTCTCGGTGGGCCTACTGGTTACTGTCCATCGTGCCAACTGAGGTTACGAACCGTCGTTTGATCCCACCGAACACCCATTCGGCAGTTCGATTTACGTATCGAAAGATCCGCAGTTCCGCGAGATCGTCGAATATAGAGTAAAAGACCGGTACGGCAAGCAATGTTAGCAACAAGCACAAAGACTGGCCTCCGACTACCAGAACGCCAATCGAACGGTTCGTTCCGGAGCCCGCGCCAGTGGAAATTACAAGGGGAATCATGCCTGCAACCAACGCGATCGTGGTCATGAGGATGGGCCGCAATCGGTCACGATTGGCCTGGATTATCGCATCGTATCGACCCATACCCTTTGCACGAAGCGAGTTCGTATGGTCGATCTGTAAAATAGCGTTCTTTTTAACGACGCCGAATAATAAAAGCAGCCCCAGCCCTGAAAAAATGTTGACCGTCTGTCCCATCACCAAAAGACTGAAAATACCAAACGGTATGGACAGTGGTAGTGTCAGGAGGATCGTGACCGGGTGAATAAAGGACTCGAACTGCGCCGCTAGCACGATGTACATGAAGATGAATGACAACGCGAAGGCCAGTAGGAAATAGAATCCAGCTTTACCCATTTCCTTGGACTGTCCAACATAACCCGTCGTATATTCCGAAGGAAGATTCAGCTCCTTAACGAACTGGTCAATTCCGGCGGTAATATTCGCCGCTGATCCACCCGGCTTAGTGTTAGCGAGCAACGTCACTTGCCTTTGCCGATTCGTTCTGTCCACCGAGCTTGGGCCAGTTCCGGGTCTTGACTTCACGACGCGGTCTAAAGTTACAAGGCCCAACTTCGTCGAGGGAACGATCATGCGTTTAAGACCTTCCAAATCAGTTCTGAAACTGTTGATTGCCCGAACCCGAACCTCATATTGATCCGTGCCGGCATTGAAGGTCGTAGCTTCCTGTCCAGCGACGAGCGTGTTTAGAGCCTGTGATATATCGCCGACGCGGACGCCCAAATCGGCTGCGGTGTCCCTATCGATCTCGAGCTGTATTTCGGGTTTTCCGGCCACCAAAGTCGAATCCACGTCAACGGCGTCGGGCAACGTCTTCATTTTCTCAAGGATCTTGGTCGAATATTCCTCTAGCTTCTTCAGATCCGGTCCGGCAATCAGGAACTGGACGTTGGCGCTGCGAAAGCCGCCGCCAGAGAATGCTTGTACCGGCTGCACTCCGGTCCGCAGGTCAGCCGGAAACTGCTTTAGAATCTCGCGGGCATCACCCATCATTTCTTCTTGCGATTTAGCACGGTCACCAATGTCGCTTAGCTTGACGTAGATCGAGCCGGAGTTGACAACCTGCTGCTGCCCACCGCCGACCGTTGATAGGGTGTCGGTAACACCCGGCATTTTGCGTACCTCCGAAGCTATCCGCTCGAAAATTTGCGACGTGGCCCCGATGCTTGAGCCCTCGGGAGCTCTGACCGAGATCTCGAACTGCGACTGGTCGTCCACGGGTAAAAAGTTTTTGCCGACGCCGCCAAAGCCAGTTCCCGGAATGCCGACAAAAAGCGGAAAAATCGATACAAACGCAATAATACAAAGTAGGACGATTACCCAACGGTGAGACATTGAGAAACGAAGTAAATAAGCATAAATCGAATCAACCGAGCGGAACCAGCCAGAATAATGGCTGTCGCTTTCAGGCTTGGTTTCGATCATTCCGTCGCCGCGGATCTTGTCGGTCTCATTTTCGGTCACGACCCTTTTAGCCTTGATCAGACGCGCCGCAAGCATGGGCGTTAGTGTGAATGAGACGATGAGTGAAACCAGAACCGCAAACGACGCCGTCAGGCCGAAGCTGGACATGAATCGGCCGACGATCCCCTGCATGAAACCGATCGGCACGAAGACTGCCATTAGTGAAAGCGTCGTCGCCAAAACGGCCAAACCGATCTCTCGAGTTCCCTCGATCGCCGCTTGGAAAGGGTTCATTCCCTTCTCCTCGACAAATCGATAGATATTCTCCAGGACCACGATTGCATCGTCTATAACTATCCCCACCATAAGGGTTAGGCTCAACATGGTGATGCTGTTGAGGGTATAACCCATTGCATACATCAGCCCAAAAGTTGAGATAATGGACGTCGGAATTGCGAGGGCCGCGATGAGGGTGGTCCTGAAGCTCCATAGAAAAAAGAAAACTACAATTGCGGCGAGGATCGAGCCGACGACGAGGTGTTCCTCGATCGCGTGGAGCGAGTTTTCGATGAATACCGAGTTGTCGCCGATCACACGCATTTGAAAGTCTTTGGGCAGCGTCGTTCCGATCTCTTTAAGCCTTTCCTTGATGTCATGCGCGACGGCTACGGTGTTTTGGCCGGACTGCTTTGAGACGATGAGTGTGACAGCGGGTTGGCCGTTTAGGCGTGCTTCCGAACGGAGTTCCTCGGCGCCGTCCTCGACATAGCCGAGGTCCTTGACCTTGACCTGATAGGTTCCGCGTGTGGCGACCACGACATCGGCGAACTGCTGGGGCTTTTCGATCTTGCCGACAGTACGGACGCTGGTTTCTTTTTGACCCTCGTCGAGGCGGCCGCTGGGGAATTCTACGTTCTGGATCTTCAGCGCCGCTGAAACCTCGCCAGGCGTCACGCTATAAGACCGCAACTTGTCGGGGTCGACCCAGACATTTATCTGGCGTTCGGCGCCGCCGATTATCGAGATCTGGCCGACGCCGTTTATGGATTCGATCCGTTCCTTGATCTGGTGTTTGGCAATATCGGTGACGTCGCGGATCGACCTCGGTGCCGACACCGAGATGCGCAGCACGGGCGCCGCGTCCGTATCCAGCTTTTGAACTGTGGGCTGTTCCGCCGTCTCCGGCAGGTTCGGGATGACGGTTTGAACGCGGTTCTCGACCTCCTGTGCGGCGACGTTAACGTCTTTTTCCAGCACGAATTGCACAAAAACCTGCGTGATACCCTCGACCGAGCTCGAACGCAGTTCATCGATACCGCTGATCGTGTTGACGGCCTCCTCGACCTTTTCGGTGACCTCGGTCTCCATTTCCTGGGGCGAAGCGCCGGGATTTACGACCGTTACAGTGATGGTCGGAAAATCGATCTTTGGAAAAAGGTCAACGCCGAGGCTCAAGAACGAAAAGGCACCGACGACCACGAGCGAAAGCACTAGCATCGTGGCAAAAACAGGTCGTTTTACACAAATCTCAGCAAGCCATTGCATAGTTTTCTAAAAGTCCAACGTCCAAAGTCCTAAGATCCTAGTTCGTCTGCCGGACGAGAACGCCGTCGAAGAGCGTGTTTACGTTGGTCGTAGCGACGACGTCGCCTTCGGCGACGCCGCTTTTGATCTGGATCATACCGTTCTCGAGCAACCCGAGCTGGACGATATGTTCGCGGGCGGCTCCGTCCTTTACCACGTAAACTTTATTAATATCGCCATCGGCGCGGACCGCGGAGGCGGGGACCATGACGGCGTTTTCGGGTTTCGACTGCGTAATGCGGACGGTGGCAAACTGGCCGGGCTTGAGCAATCCGTCGCCGTTGGCGACCTCGGCCTCGACGGTCAGCGTACGGGCCGTCACGTTCACATTCGGCAATATTCGGGCGACCGTTCCGGCGAAACTGCGGTCAGGATAGGCGGTCGTCTGCAGCGAGATGCTCTGGCCCATCGATACTTTTCCGATGGCGGCCTCGGGCACCTCGATACGCATTCTGAGCGTTGACGTACGGACGATAGTGGCGATCTTGGCGTTCGGAGCGCTCGGGCTGATATATTCGCCGGGATCAGCGACACGATCCGAAATATATCCGCTGATCGGAGCGTAAATCGAAGTGTCGGCGACTGCCTTGCGGGCGGCGTCGACCTGTGTCTGGGCCGAAACCACGCCGGCACGGGCGGCGGCGACCTGTGCCTCGGCACCGCTGATCGCCTTTACGGCGACCGCGGCATTGGATCGGGCCTCATCGAGCTGGCCGAGCAGGGCGTCGCGGGTCGCGCGACGCTGATCGACCGATGATCTCGATACATCACCGCTTTCGAGCAGGCGTTCGGCACGGGCGAATTCGAGCTCGGCGGCGGCAAGATTGGCCTTGACCGATTTCACCTGCGAGAACGATTCGATGTTAAACGCCTGGCCCGGATCTACGCCGAGACGCGCCTCGGCCTGCCGCTGGGCGGCGATGGCCTGGTCGACGGCCTTTTGCTGCTGCTGGACCTGTGCCTGTGCTTGTTCGAGCCGGATCTGAGCGTCGCGGGCATCGAGACGGACGAGCACGCTGCCCTTATTGACATAGCTGCCGACGTCAAAATTGACCTCAACGATCTTGCCGGCGACCGCCGGAGCGACATCGGTCGATTCGTCGCTCGCGAGCGAACCGGTCGCCTCAAAGTACGTCGGGATCGGCTTTACGACCGCCTGCGTAGTCGCTACGTCGACGATCTGAGTCTCGGTCTTAGTTGCCGAGTTCGCCGCCGTTTTGCTGCCGCAGCCGGCAAAGAATACGGCCGACGAGGCGATCGTCAGGACCAGCGAACTTAGTAATAGCTTGTGAACTTTCATGTTGATAAATAGATCAAAGCGGTCAAATTATTTGCGAATGCCGTCAAGCAGGATGCCCGCAAACTGCTTAGCCGCTTCCTCGTTCGACACATCCATTATTTTCAGTTTTTTATCCCAGAGCATATTGTTGAGCGAATGGTGTATCAGCATCCCCAGATATGCACGCACGATCAGGCCCGGCTCGAGCTCGCGTATTGCACCGTCACGCTGCCGTTCGGCGATATAGGCCCCGATAAACTCATATATCTTTGATACGAACTCGCTGAAAAAACGTTCAGCCAGCCAATGGTCCTCGAGCGCCGAATAGAACAGCAGCCGCATAAAGCCCTCGTCCTGGCGGTGCCGGTTCAGAGCGTGCAGCCCGAGATGAAAAAAAACGCCGTAGTCGTCCTTGGCGGCGAGCGCCTCGCGAAGCGCTTCGTTCTCGACCCACGGAAATTGCTTTCCGCCATTTTCGCCGCCCTTGCTTTCGAGAATAGCGTCGTAAAGAGTGTCTTTGGTCGCAAAATGGCGAAAGACCATCGCCTCTGAAACGCCCGACGCGATGGCGATCTGCTTGGTCGTCGTACCGCTAAAACCTCGCTGCGAAAAGAGTTCGACGGCCGCCGCAAGTATCTGCTCGCGCCGCTCGTCGCCGGTCATTCGCCCACCGGGGGAACACTTAAAAAGGTCTTTGATCAAATCCATCTCCTCGCGCCTAAAGTAAGTGCTTACTTACCACATCGACTAGACTCTCATTTTGAAAAACACGTGTCAACCGACCTCTGACAAATATCACCATGGGGCAGCGATGTTCCCGAACATTTTGTCCGCTAAAAGCGTTACAACTATTAGGATCGGCCGCACATCAGAAGGCATGCGCGCAGATACACTAGCCCATATGGGCCGAAACTTATTGATCGGAGGTTAAAATATCTATATGTCAGATTTTGAAACGGAAGTGCGGAAAGCGGAAAAGGAATTGGAACAGGGCCTCGTGCCGGCGGCACCGACGCCGGGCGTGGGCGAGGATGAATTTTTAGGAGACTTAAAGATGCAGGCTCAGGAATATGGCCAAAAGATCCAGGACGCCGCCGTAAAGGCCAAGGATTTTGCCAACGACAAATTTGCTCAGGCCGGCGACAAGTTTAAGGAGCTCTCAAATCGCGACCCCAAGGAACTGGTCGAGGACGCCAAGGAATTTGCCCGCCAAAAGCCGGGCCAAACCATCCTCATCTCAGCGGCGGTCGGCGTCGTCCTCGGACTGCTGTTACGAGGGAGAAAGTGAGGGTGAGTAGCTAGAGGTTAGGATCGAGAGCCGGAATCCGGACCCTGGAAGTTTGGGATCTGAAATCCTGGATCCGGACTTATCGAACGGCAGTCAGCGGGCAAGAAA
This sequence comes from Acidobacteriota bacterium, assembly GCA_040005135.1. Lineage (GTDB taxonomy): Bacteria > Acidobacteriota > Blastocatellia > Pyrinomonadales > Pyrinomonadaceae > OLB17. The sequence continues at coordinate 22,954 of JBDTZO010000158.1, forward strand.
CTCGCCGGCTGCCGTTCTTTTTTCGCCAACTGCCGTCATCAAGGTTTCATGCTGCTCCTTAGCTCCTATCTACTGACTTCGTGCGTCTGACTCCTGTCTCGTCAGACTTTCCGTCCCTCCCTTTCCCTTCTCACGTGCAACTGAGGTCCCAAAACCGCCCGCCAGTGCCAACGTGTTAGCGTCCCAGTAACAGTAGTTTCCGGGATTTGGTACAGTGAAATGCCT
>JBDTZO010000219.1:0-2095 GCA_040005135.1 Acidobacteriota bacterium
TAATTCCACTTCTCGGGCAGGCGCTGCCCACGTTTGAGGGCAAACTCGATCCGAAGCTTGTTGTGGATACATTCCACATGTATCAGCGGGTTTGGTCGGCGGCTGCGGATACTTCGAAATTTCGATTCAAGCCGGCACCAGAGAAGAATGCGGTAATTTCGGTCGGCGAACTGATAGACACGCGGAACGACTCCGGCAAATCGACTGTGCTGCTAGTCGAGCCAAGCGGAGGTAACCCGTACATATGGTTCGATTCAAACGCCGACGGCATTTACGACGCTTCGGAAAAGGTTGTAATGGATGCTCCGCCCGACAAGCCGGATATCGTCACTGTGACCTTACGCTTGCCCATCAAGAACGCGTTTTACCCGACGTTTCCGATATTTATTCACTACCTGCGAGGGTTCAAACACCCGCGCCTGGCGGATACCGACCGCCTCATAACCCAGTCGGCTTATGCCAACGCGTGGGGGCATGTAAACATCGCAGGAAAAAGCGTTCTATTCCAATATCCCTTCGATGCACGCAGCCCCGCGATCAGTACGACCGAGGGCGTGTTCGGCGTCGATACGGACGGCGACGGCCGGATCAGGGACGAACAGTTTTCACGCGAATCCTCGTACGCCGCAAAAGTTGAGGTAGTCCTCCCGCTAGGCGACATTTTTGTTTCGACGACAAGTATTGATATGGCCACCGGCCGGATCGTAGTCCGCCAGCGAGATAAGAAAGATTATCAGCGGATCGATCTTGAGGTGGGTAAGGAGATGCCCGACTTTGTCTTCAGCGACCTGGATGGCAAACAGAGACATCTATCGGATTTTCGAGGCAAATACGTAATGATCGATTTCTGGGGCGTTTGGTGCGGCGACTGCACCCGCGAAACACCTTTTCAGTTAGCGGCCTACGAACGGTTCAGGAAACAGAACTTTGAAATACTCGGCCTCGATTCTGATGAAAAGATCGAAACGCTTCGGACGTATCTCAAGAAGAATAAGATCACCTGGACTCAGGCGACGAACGAGAGCATCAAGGATCTGGCAAACATCAGTTATCGAATACAAGAGTACCCATCAACGATCTTGCTCGGTCCGGAGGGCAAGGTTCTCGTCCTTAATCAACGCCAACTCCAGGGCGAAGCACTTCTAATAACTCTCGAGAACATTCTGCCGAAACCTTAGGACTCGGGAACAAGATCTCACGGTGTGGCACCTAATGGATATATGTTGAAATGGGCTCTATTGCTTGCGGCAATGTTATTTGCCGTTTCGTGCGATAGCAGCGATGAGCGAGCAGGGAACGTTCCGGTGCCCGGGCCACTGGTTTCATCGAGGATTCCAGCGGCCGCTCAGAATGCGAGCGTTTGCGACCTAAAGAACGATCCGCCTAAGTACAACGAAGTGGCGGTAAAAGTAACCGGCTACTTCTCACGAGGCTTCGAGGTTTCGGCGCTGTACGACCCGACTTGCAAGAGCATTCAGCCGATCTGGGTCCAGCCCGATCGTCCTGAACAGTTGGAGGTCGACGATATAAGCCTACCGGTCGTCGAGGATGCAAACTTCGACAAATACGACGATCTGCTCGCGTCCGGCAAAAGCGTGAAGGCGACCGTCGTCGGGACCTTCTTTTCAGGGGAAAAGATGCAGAACCGGGAAAATGGGCCGATCTATTATGAAGGCTACGGCCACATGGGCATCGGCAGCCTCTTTGTAGTTCAACAGGTCCTTTCCGTCGAAACCACCAAGATCAAACAAAAATTTTAATTGAACCCGCCTCGGAGTTCTTAAGATCGCAAATCCGGGAGTTGGGTCAGCAGCTGGGAGCTGCGGGGCGGGCGGTTAGGTTTTGGTGGGCGAGGGTTAGGGCTTCGGCGGTTGGGTCTTCGGTCGCTTGGGCGAGAATGATCATGGTGGCGCCGCCGGTGCCCCATTTGCCGGACGCGGGGCGAAAGATGTCGGGGTATCGTGTGATGAAGTCGGCTTGCTGATCGGGCGTGAGCTTGGCCATGGCTTCGGTCTCGTCCGCGTTCAGGCTGGCGAAGATCTTACCTTTCACGCGAAAGTCCGCGTGGCCCATGTGCGAGCCCTCTTCCGCACCG
>JBDTZO010000256.1:0-22823 GCA_040005135.1 Acidobacteriota bacterium
CCGCTCGTCAATATCGGCGAAGTGAAATCGAGCTTGATCACATTCTCGCCCGCCACTACGCCCTCCTCGAAGAGCAGATGATCATCATTCTCCTGATAGACCGACGTACTCGGCGTGGGAGTTGTACTAGTAATCGGACTCGGGCTCACGGATTGAGAGGTTGCGGAGCTCCGCGGAGGTCTAATGAGACCGGGGCCGATCTCTAAGAGCGACCATGACGACTTAACTACATTTCCATTTAGAGTTACATTCGTGATCGTCGAATCCTTCTCATGCCCCGCGATCTTTCGCCAGTCGAGGATTATCGGCGCCGTCACGCCGGAGGAACCGGCGTTTGCAGGCGAGGGCGCCTGCGTTCCCGGCGACGCGGACAGGAGTGACCGTGCTCCGACCTTGACCCTGATCTCGATCGTCCCCTTCAGCACGGGCGACATCTTTTCGAGCGTCAGGTTGAGCTTGTAACGCACATCGCTGTAATGCGCGGCACGCCACACGGCGAGATCATGCGAAACGCCCGGTCCGATCGGCGGCGTTTGCGAATATCCAAGGGTCGAAAAGATCATCAGCAGGAGAGCGTATCGCATTTGGACAGTTTAACTCAAAGTGTTTTTCGGAGGTGGTTTGAAATCGTGAGATGCACGGGTCTTGTGGTGACGTGTATCCTCACGGCGTTGCCTGGTCATCGGGTACATGGGGCAGTGCCGGGCCGCCGATGACATTTGCGACCGAGTGCGTTCGCCTCAGATCGAGCCTGAAAACGCCGTCATCGTCGATAAACGGCTCTTCAAACCTCTCGGTCCCGCGCACCCTGATCCCAAAGTGCCTGCAGAACGGCGCGGCCGGGATCATAAATGTCGACCCGCCGTTAACCTTGATGGGAAAAGCCTCTTTGTTCTCGAGCTTGGCCGGGACGAGACCGATCAGGTTTTCGTTCCTTTCAAAGAACAAAAGCACAGCCGGCGGTTCGCCAAACTCGCGATAGGCAACGCGGTTCAAATAGATCGCGTTCTTTTGCCCGATCGTCACACGGATCTCAGTACCGCGAGCCTTACTCGGCCCGCCTTTAAATTGTTCCCAGCGAAATACCATAGTGTTGACCTCCGAATTTCGTCTTGTACTCCATACGTTGTTTTAAGTGTGACACGCATTTCATTATCTCGTCAAGAGACTTTTTGCGACTTGATCGACCCGAAAGGCGGCGGCGAAATATGATCGGTATTGCGGGTAAGAAAATAACGTTCGGTATCGCACCGGGCGATCGGCGATGGCCGCGAAAGACGGTAGGGACGCTAACGCGGCAGGCGCCGGAACGGAGGCCGACAGAGTGCCCGGAAAATGAACTGTACCAAAACGGGAGTTATCCTGTACCAAACTGCAAGATCTACTGGCGCAATTCTTGCAAAACAGTGTTACACTAGATCTGTTTGGGGCACTCAGTTGCTCACGGACCAAGCCGTTCGCCTCACCTTAGCCCGATCCCGGCGTGACATTCTCAAAACAGTTCCATTCTCTAGAAAGGCGGAATTCCGTTTTCCTGCAAACAGGAAAGGTGTATTGTTTAGGTGTTTAATTGAGCGGGTATTTCGTGGGCCCCGACATCAAACAACCATTTATGCACGATATCGTGACACCAGACACGCGCTCAGCGGCGCGAAGGGTCGTGGATTGGCGTTCGAAGGTGCTCGTACTATTCGGTACGAGGCCCGAGGTCATCAAGCTTGCGCCCGTTATCCATAAGCTGCGTCAGAAATTTTTTCAAACGGTGGTCGTGTCTTCGAGCCAGCACAAACAGCTGCTGAAACCATTTCTTCGGGCACTCGACGTCGACGTTGATTTCGACCTCAGAGTAATGCGGAAAGACCAGACGCCGAACGGCGTGAGTGCCCGCATTCTAGCCCGTCTCGATGCCATTCTCGCTTCCGAAAGGCCCGATCTGATACTCGTCCAGGGCGACACCGCGACCACCCTTGCCGGGGCACTGGCCGGATTTAACCGCCGCATTCCGGTCGGTCATGTTGAGGCCGGATTGCGTTCAGGCGACATCATGAGCCCGTTCCCCGAGGAGATGAACCGCCGGCTCGTATCGCAGCTCGCGTCGTTTCACTTTGCGGCAACAGACAGCAATCGCCGCAACCTGCTGGCCGAGGGCGTGCCGAGCGATAAGATATTTGTGACCGGCAATCCGGTCGTCGACTCGCTGCGGGGAATGCTCGCTGACCTCAGCCCAAGCCGCCATATCGCCGAGCTGATCGAATCGACCGAGGGCAAGCGGCGTCTGCTGTTGACCACACACCGCCGCGAAAGCTTTGGCAAGACGATGTCGCGGAATCTGCAGGTCATTCGTGATTTTATTAATAAGAGGCCCGACACATGCCTCTTCTTTCCGGTTCATCCCAATCCGAATGTTAAAGATGCGGCGCGTGAAATGCTGCGCGGGCGAGAGCGGATCCATCTGCTCAAGCCTCTGGATTATGCAGATTTTCTGGCTATAATGAGATCGTCGTGGCTGATAATTTCAGATTCGGGCGGCGTTCAGGAGGAGGCTCCTTCGCTGGGTAAACCACTTTTCGTGATGCGTGAGAATACCGAGCGTCCCGAGGCGATCGAGGCCGGCGTATCAAAGCTGATCGGATCGGCGCCCGGAGCTCTCAAGCATCTTTTAGAAGAAAATTATTCCGTATCGACGTGGATAAACTCGGTTCACGAGGTCGCGAACCCTTTCGGCGACGGACGCTCCGCCGCCCGCATCGTCCGCGTGATCGAAGAGAGGCTCGCCGCCGGCCGTACGCGGCCCGCCCGCTCAACGCTGGACTGATCGCAAATATGAATTCTCCTGCGTCCAACCCGCGACATCTTTTGACCATCCTGGTCGAGGACTATTTCCATGTCGGGGCGTTTGAAAATCTCATTCAGCAGCGAAACTGGACCAATTTCGAGCCCAGATACGAGCAGAACACGATAAAGGCCCTCGACCTGCTGGACGAATACGGGACCAAAGCCACATTCTTTGTGCTCGGCTGGATCGCCGAACAAAATCCGCAGCTGATCCGCGAGATCGCCGGCCGCGGGCACGAGGTCGCGAGCCGTGGTTTTTACCACCGGAGCCTCAAAAATCTCACTAACGATGAATTTCGCGAGGACCTTCGGCGTACGAGCCGAGCGATCGAGGACGCATCGGGCAATAAGGTCGTCGGCTATCGCGCCGCTGAAAAGCTCCTGTTCGAGGAGAACGATTGGGTTTTCGACATTCTTGCCGACGAGGGCTTTGCCTACGACGCCTCGTTTATGCCGAAACGCAGCAATGACAGGGCCAAATGGTCGGCCCATCAGGTCCATTCCGACGGGCACGCTATTTGGGAATTTCCATATTCGACCCGCGATCTGGGTGTCGGGCTCGTGCCGATCTCGGGCGGCAACTATTTTCGCCAGATCCCGTACACGCTGATGCGGCACGCCGTAAAAGACTGGCACGCGCAGCACGAGACGCCGTTCGTTTCGTATTTTCACGTGTGGGAACTCGACCCCGAACAGCCGCGTATTTCGGCCGCGTCGAGCTATAACCGCATTCGCCACTATCGCAAGCTCGATAAGATGGAGTGGATCATCCGCGAGAATCTCGAGAAATACGACTGCGTTTCGGTCGCCAACCATCTCGGGCTGCTTCGCGAGACGGCTCCGGAACGCTCCGATGCCGCGATCGAGATAAACACCGTTGCGGACGCCCCGCAAACCGAGCGTGCCGCCCAGCCGGTGTCGATCGTGATCCCATGCTATAACGAGCACGAGGCACTGCCGTACCTTGCAAATACGCTGCGAAGCGTCGAGCGGACGTTGTCGGACGCGGGCTACGATCCGACGATAATCTTTGTCGACGACTGCAGCACCGATAACACGTTAGATCTGCTGGAAAAGCTCTTTTGTCATTGGCCAAATGTCCGTATCGTCCGCCACGAGACGAATCAGGGCGTCGCTGCGGGCATTTTGACGGGCATTAGTGAGGCGTCTACCGATCTGGTCTGTTCGATGGACTGCGACTGCACCTACGACCCTCACGAGCTCGCAAACATGCTGCCGCTGATGAAGGACAGCGTCGATCTCGTCACCGCTTCGCCGTATCACCGCCTCGGCGGTGTACGAAACGTGCCGGGCTGGCGGCTTTTCCTTTCGAAAGGTGCGTCGTTCCTTTATCGCCGCGTGCTGCACGCGAAGCTCGACACGTACACGAGCTGCTTTCGCGTATATCGCCGCGACTCTTTTCTTGCCCTAAACCTGTCGGAAACCGGCTTTTTAGGCATCGCCGAGATGCTCGGCAAGCTCGATCTGAGCGGCGGGCGGATCGTCGAATTCCCGGCGGTTTTGGACGTCCGTCTGTTCGGAATGTCGAAGATGAAGACCGCCCGGACCATCGCCGGACACGTCAAATTGCTTTCGCGTTTGTCGGAGCAGCGTTGGTTTCGGAAGAATCCAACGATTGAACATTCTATAAAGCTTGAGGAACGGCCAAGATAGAATGGGAACGATCCGCTGCGAAGTTGCCGTGCCGCTAGAGGCACATCCATCGCGGGAAAATGCCGTGTTACTACACCATTTTTTCAAATTTAGACCAACGACCTAATAAATTATGACCTCCGTTGCAAAAACTGAACGACTCATTGACCTTCCATCCGACCAGGACTCGACCGGCCGTACATTTGGCGAAGCTGAGCTTCGCTACGTGACCGAGGCCCTAAACAGCGGAACCTTGACCACGACCAAAGGCAAATTCGGCAAGATGCTGGAAAAGGCGTTCGCCGAAAAGCTCGGCGTCAAGTACGCCTACGCATGTACCTCAGGTTCGGCAGCGATCCACATTGCCGTGGCGACCGTAAATCCGAATCCGGGCGACGAGATCATCACCACCTCGATCACGGACATGGGCGCCTTGACGCCGCTCATGTATCGCGGCGTTGTGCCCGTCTTTGCTGAGGTTGACCCCAAAACATTGAACGTTACCGCCGAGACGATCCGGCTCAAGATCAGCGAACGGACCAAGGCCATCATCGTCACACACCTATTCGGAAATCCGTGTGTAATGGGCCCGATCATGGATCTCGCAGCGGAACACAACCTGCCGGTGATCGAGGATTCGGCACAGACGTATCTGGCAAAATGCGGCGAGAAAAATGCCGGGACCATTGGGACCATCGGCTGCTTTAGCCTGCAGCAGGGCAAGCACATGACCACCGGTGAAGGCGGAATGGTCGTCACAAATGACGAGAAGATCGCCCGCCACATGTTCCTCTACATCAATAAAGCATGGGGTTACGGCGATGCGAACGCAGACCATTATTTCATGGCACTGAATTACCGCGTCAGCGAACTTCAGGCCGCAGTCGCCCTCGGGCAGCTCGAAAAGCTTGAGTCAACCGTCGCCAGCCGGCAAAAGACCGCAGCGATGTTTGCCGAACTTCTGCAAGGGATCGACGGGATCGAAACCCCTGTAATTGCGGACGATTCGACGCACGTTTATTGGAAATATTGCCTGACCGTCGACGATTCCAAGATCGAAGGCGGCTCGGTCGGCATGGCTAACCTGTTGAAAGAAAAGAACATATTCTCGGCCCCGCGTTATATCGTGAAACCGGCATTCATGTGCCAGGTATTTCAGGAAAAGAACACGCTCGGCGACAGCCATTTCCCTTTCAACCTCGCTCGCGAGGGCGCCGTCGACTATGCAATGGAAAATTATCCGCTGACTGCGAAAGCTCTTCACGACGTTTTGGTGTTGCCCTGGAACGAGAAATATACTGAGGAACACGTGCAATACATCGCCGAAAATGTCCGGCTCGCTGCCGCAACTCTACGAAAATAGGCCATTTATGAATAAACTCAAATTTGGATTGATCGGCGCCGGAGGCATCGCCCAGGCGTATGCCCAGGCTTTCAATGAGAGCGATCGCTGCGATCTCGTGGCCGTCGCCGACACCCGATCAGACGCCGCAAGTGCACTCGCCGAGATCGTTGGAGCAAAGAGCTACGCGAGCTTTCAGGACCTCGCAGAAGGTGAAGCGGGCCTCGACGCCATCATCGTCGCGACGCCGCCCGTGTCACACCCCGAGATCGCGTGCTATTTTATGGACCGCGGCATTCCCGTGCTTTGCGAAAAACCACTCTGCCTCTCGGTCGCCGAAGCCGAGACAATGATCGCATCCGCTGAAAACGCGGGTGTTCTCTTTACGATGGCGTCGAAGTTCCGGTATTGTGACGACGTGGTCCGGGCCAAGGGCATAATTGCCTCGGGCATGCTCGGCGATATTTTGCAGTTCGAGAATGCGTTTACGGCAAAGGTCGACATGTCGAAACGCTGGAATTCGAACGCTGCAATGTCCGGCGGCGGCGTGCTTATCGACAATGGCACGCACTCGGTCGATATAATTCGCTATTTTCTCGGTAGTGTGGAGTCGGTCCTCGCAGTCGATGCGGGCGGCACTCAGGGTTTGTCGGTTGACGAGAATGTTAAGATGTTTGCAAAGACTAAGGGCAACGTCACCGCAAGCGTCGATCTGACTTGGGGCATTAACAAAGAACTGCCGTATTTCATAAGTATTTACGGATCGAACGGCACGCTCCAAATTGGCTGGCGTGAATCGAAATATAAGTTGACTTCGAACCCGGACTGGACGGTATTTGGCAGCGGCTATGATAAGGTTGCGTCGTTCAGAGGCAAGATCGAGAACTTCACGATGGCCCTCCGCGGTAAAGAGGAACTCTACATCAAACCCGCTGACGCCCTGGCGTCGGTTCAGGTGATCGAGGCAGCTTATAGGTCGCTAAACCAAAACCTCTGGCAGCCGGTGATGGAAAAGGCCTCGGCCGCGAATTAGTCGGCAAACTTTGCTCATAATGGACCGTGGTCGATTCGCGTAGGTCGCGTGAATATTTAGCATGATTCGAATACATCCGACAGCAATAATTGAAAGCGGTGTAACCTTCGGCGAGGGCACGAGCATCTGGGACTCGGTCCATATCAGGCAAGGAGCAAGCCTGGGCGAAGAGTGTATCGTTGGCGAGAAATCCTATATTGCATATGGCGTGCAGATCGGCCATCGTGTGAAAATTAACGCGATGGTCTACATCTGCGCCGCCGTCACAATAGAGGACGGCGTAATGATCGCCGCCTCAACTACATTCACCAACGACCGCTTTCCGCGTGCCACATTCCCCGACCTAAAGTCGCTTCGGCCCTCAGAACCTGACGAACACACGCTCCCCACATTGGTACGTGAAGGGGCAACGATCGGTGCCGGTTGTGTAATCGGAAACGACCTTTCGATCGGTCGCTGGGCGATGATCGGTATGGGCTCGGTGGTAACGCGTAGCGTTCCGGATTTTCATTTGGCAATCGGTTCGCCGGCCCGTTCGGTCGGAGCGGTTTGTAAATGCGGATTGCTCTACCACAAATTCGCGGATGGCGGAAGTGGCGATTTCACTTGCAAATGCGGTCTGAAATACGAGATCCATGAAAACTCGGTGAAGGAAAGTATTTCCGCCGATCGCCCAGCCGAACCGTCGTTGTCGGCCGCTTAAGACGGAGCGTTCCAGCGCGAGTTTCGATTATATGCCCCAAAATATCGCCATTATCGGGTCGGGATTTTTGGGCATGACTCTGGCCTTGCGGCTGTCGCAATCGGGAGCAAAGGTTACGATATTTGAGAGCGCCGATCAAATCGGCGGACTTGCGTCGAGCTGGAAGATTGGCGAATTCGAATGGGACCGGCATTATCACGTCACGCTCGCTTCAGACTCATTCACCCGAAAGATCATTGGGGAATTGGGCTTGGGCGACGATTTTAATTGGGTCGAAACGAAGACGGGCTTTTACACCGAAGGTCAACTGTACTCGATGTCCGACACGCTCGAATTCTTAAGGTTCCCACCGCTTGGCCTCATAAACAAATTACGGCTCGGGGCGACGATCTTCGTAGCGTCACGGCGACGGAACTGGAAAGCACTTGAAAAGATCCCAGTGGAAAAATGGTTGACAAGACTGTCCGGCAAACGAACGTTTGAAAAGATCTGGCGACCGCTGCTTAAAGCGAAACTCGGCGACGCCTATAAAACGACTTCAGCTGCATTTATCTGGGCGACGATCCAGCGAATGTACGCAGCCCGGCGTACAGGCCTGAAGAAAGAGATGTTTGGGTACGTCCGCGGCGGCTACGCTCGCGTTCTTGAGCGATTTAGTGAGGCTCTTATTGCTCAGGGAGTTGAGATCCATTTTAATTCGCGCATTGAGAGTCTCAACAAGCTCCCCGATGGATCGATCAAGGTGATTCTCGTCGAATCGAGGCGCCGTGCAGATCTCCAAAGAGAGCCTCCCAAAAACGCTTCGAACGACCCTAGCGAGACCAAATATGCAAGAATGCAAACGTCGGTCGCAGTCGCTCAAGGTTATTCGGGCATGTTTCTCTCGAAACCGGCGTCAGCGGGTAGAAAGTCGAATTCCTTTGAAGAGGCGATTGCCAGTCAAACGTTTGACGAGGTTATACTAACATGCCCATCAAAGGCGGCTGCAGAAATACTACCGCAGTTGTCGGAAACTGAACGAGCTAAACTCAGGGATATCAAATATCAGGGAATTGTCTGCGCATCGGTTTTATTAAAGTGTTCCCTATCAAATTTTTACGTTACGAATATCACGGATGACGCTCCATTTACTGCCGTTATCGAAATGAGCGCCCTTGTCGATAAAAAGCACTTCGGTCGAAATGCACTGATATACCTGCCCAAATATGTAGCGCCCGACGATGATCTCTTCGAAAAGTCCGACGACGATATCCGACGATCGTTCCTTGCCGGACTCGAGAAAATGTATCCGATGTTCCGAATGAACGATGTTTTGGCATTTAACGTTTCACGCGTCCGTAACGTTTTTCCTTTGCCTACTTTGAAATACTCCGAGACATTACCTGCGGTTGAGACATCGCTTGGAAATGTTTTCGTGTTGAACTCTTCGCATATAGTAAATGGCACACTAAACGTCAACGAAACGATCCAGCTCGCCGAAAATTTCGTGGCCGGGCGGAGCACCGTTCGCTAACCAATGATCTGTTCGGATCTCGAATACGCATTTATCGAGTGTCCGGAATTTGTTATGAAACCAATCGCGAGCCTGTCGCTCGACCTGGACAATCAGTGGTCTTACATGAAGACCCATGGAGATGCCGGATGGGAGGAATTCCCGTCATACCTAGACACGGTGGTGCCGCGCGCGCTCGACTTTTTTCACGACCGGGACCTTAACCTCACATTCTTCGTCGTCGGGCAAGATGCGGCTCTGGAACGAAATCACGATTCGATTGCCTCGATCGCCGCAGCGGGCCATGAGATCGGAAATCATAGTTTCAAGCACGAGCCGTGGCTGCATTTGTATTCTAAAGGCGAGCTGATCGACGAATTTCAAAAGACGGAGGATGCGATCGAGCACGTCACCGGACGCCGAACAGTCGGTTTCAGGGGGCCCGGATTCAGTCTTAGTCCGACGGTACTCGAAGTTTTGGCGGAGCGACGTTACGTCTATGATTGCTCAACGCTGCCGACATATGTTGCACCACTGGCTAGGGCATACTACTTTTTCAACTCGCCGGTGATGTCTGATGAGGAGCGGGAGAAGCGCAAGAAGCTTTTTGGTAAATTCTCGGACGGATTCCAAACCTTAAGTCCATATATCCGTGATGTTTCCGGTCGTGAATTGGTGGAGATCCCGGTTACCACGCTGCCGATTATCAAGACTCCGATCCACGCAAGTTACGTCCTTTATTTGGCAACGTTCTCACCGCTTATGGCAAAAGTGTATTGGCGGACAGCGATGGCAATGTGCTCGGTGGCGGGCCTCGGGCCGTCACTGCTGATTCATCCGCTTGACCTTCTCTGCGAAGTGGATGCACCGGTGCTGAGATTTTTCCCCGGAATGGGCCTCCCGATCGAGTGTAAGCTTGAGTTTCTCAGCTGGATCCTGGATGAGTTTGCTGCTCGATTCAATGTCGTCAACATGATCGATCATGCGAACAGTGTTCGCAATCGGCTATCGGCCTCAGATCATATTTCGGAGGCTGTCGTGTGAGACAGATCGAGTTGCGGCACCCAGCCAGTTTGTCCTTGAGCCAGAATTTACGCGGGCTAGCGATTGAAATGCGCCCGCAGGAATGGGCGAAAAATCTGCTCGTTTTTTCAGGACTGATATTCTCTAGGTCGCTCACTGATCCTTTCAACATCGTGATCAGCACACTCGGATTTGCCCTGTTTTGCTCTGCGAGCAGCGGCGTTTATCTCTTTAACGACCTATGTGACATTAAAGCAGATCGAAATCATCCCGTAAAAAAGCACCGTCCGCTTGCGGCTGGGACGCTTAGCGTAAACGTTGCCCGCGTCTGTATGGTGATGCTATTTTGTGTCGCGGCGATCGGATCGCTCACGCTCAGTCATGCTTTTGCCTTGACGATCGCCGTGTACCTGGCGATCTGCCTCGCATATTCGTTGAAGCTTAAAGATGTCGTAATCCTTGACGTCATATTGATCTCGAGTGGATTCGTCTTGCGTGCGATCTCAGGTGCACTGCTGATCGGGGTCGAGGTTTCTGAGTGGCTCGTCTTGTGTACCTCGATGGTCGCTCTGCTTGTTGCATTTGGAAAGCGTCGTCATGAGCTTGTATTACTTGAGCAATCTGCAGGCAAGCATCGCGAATCCCTAAATGAATACTCGGTTCCGTTTCTCGATACGATCATGGCTATCTGCAGCGGAGCCGCGTTGATCACCTATGCACTTTACACGAGAGCAGAGGAAACAACAGCTCGCGTCGGTTCCCGCGGCATGTTGATCACGATCCCGTTCGTTGTCTATGGCCTATTCAGATATCTTTATCTCATCCAGCGTCGAAAAGAGGGAGGCGATCCGGTCCAGCTTCTTTTCCGTGACAGGCCGACGTTGTTCAATTTACTATTGTGGATCGTCACTGTCGGGATAGTCATCTACGCCCCACGGCTTTGGGGCTTCGGATGAAAATAAATCGCGTTTTGATCATTGTCGTTTTTGCAGCGGCGTCCTTGTTCAGGTTGGTGGATGCATTGCGGCCGATCGATCGTTCGTCGTGGCGTGAGTCCGATGTCGGCAGTATCTCGCGAAATTTCGTACGCGAAGGCATGAATCCCTTTTATCCGCGAATCGATTGGCGTGGAACTGGCCCCGGCTACGCTGAGATGGAATTCCCTCTTTATCCTTGGCTAATCGCGGTGACTTATAAGTTGTTTGGATTCCACGACGTGCTTGGCCGCCTTTGGTCGTTCGCGTTTTCGATCGGTGCCCTGTATTTATTCTTGAAGCTTGCTCGCGAAAGCTTGAGCGAGTATGCGTCGATCGCCGCTTTTGCGTTCTTTGCTGTCAACCCGCTCATTCTCGATGCCTCGACGGCACTCAAACCTGAGGGGCTCTTGATCCTGAGCTACATCGGGGCCGTTTATTTTTTTCTTCGATGGTACCGGAGCGAAAAAGCTAGTGATTTTGCTTTCGCTATCGTAATGACAACACTGGCACTTTTGTCGAAAGCCACTGCGACTCATATCGGCATCTTTTTCGGGGTTCTGTTGTTTCAGAAATTCGGAAAGGCTGTTTTCTATAATTGGCGTGTCTGGCTATTCGGACTTGCAACCGTCCTTCCGGCGGCGGCCTGGTATATTCATGCTAAATTACTGTGGATAAACTATGGCAATTCGCTTGGCGTTTCAAACGAATATCATTGGGTCGGACCTGATTTCATTACCAATCCATATTTTATAAAGGGCATTCTAGGAACTGAGGCTGCCGATGTCTGGCTTGTATTCGGCATTGCAGTCGCAATCTTTGCTCTTTCGTCGGGAATTCGGGTATTGATCGCACAACGTAGCCTTATCTGGTTAGCATCCGCGTTCGTCATGTATATAGTGGCCGCGAGAACGACGGCCGACGATTGGGCAAGCTACTATCATATCTTCAGCGTACCCCCAGCGGCGTTACTTTTCGGATTCGGGTTGGAAAGGCTAGGAGTGGAAACACGAAAATGGGCGGATAATTTTAGTCGATTTAGCCTGTCCGGCACACTCGCCCGCCTCGCTCTGGGAGGCCTTGTGGTCGTGGCGGCATTGGCAACATTTGGGATCGCAGCAGAACGGGCGAGGGCCGAGTTTCGATCTGACCGGCGTCCGGCATCGAGTTTCGACTTTGGCGCGTCTTTGAAGCCAGTGCTTAAACGAGCCGGGCTCATACTCGTATCCGGCAGCAGCTGTTACGATGAGGACGGCTATCCTGTAGCCTACAATAGTTCCTTCATGTTTTATGCTTTGGATCGGAAGGGCAGTAATATTTGCGTTGAAGATCAGAGCCCGGAACGAATCATCTCTTTTTCGGACGCCGGATATCAGTACTTCATAGCTCAGAGAATGGAGATCGCCAAAAAACCAGGTCTGGACGCATGGCTGAATGCAAATTATCCATTGCTCGCTAAAAATGATGAGTACGAGGTCTTCGACCTCGCAGCAACGGAGGGACCGTGAATTGTCCACTCTGTTCATCTGACTCTAAACCGGCGTTTGAGGCAAAGGGTTTTCCGCTGGAAGATTGCATTGCTTGCGGTCATCGTTTCGCGGCTATTATTGCGGGCGAGGCTCATCTTGCGGAGAATTATTCTAACGACTATTTCACCGGCGGCGGAGCGGGCTATGCGGATTACTTAGCCGAGGGGGCGATTCTCCGTTCTCGAGGAAGAATGTATGCCCGCAAGGTCGCAACCTTCATTGGGCCGGGCCGGCTGCTCGATGTTGGTTCGGCTGCAGGGTTCATTTTAAAGGGCTTTAGTGATGAGGGATGGGCAGGCGTGGGAGTGGAACCTAATGCTGCAATGGCCGCGACCGGCCGCGAATCTCTCTCATTGGATATCCGCGTTGGATCAATTGAAACGTTGATCGCTACCGAACGCTTTGATCTCGTCTCCATGATCCAGGTCGCTGCCCATTTTTACGACCCTGTAATGGCATTTACGAAAGCAAGGGATCTCCTCAACGAAGGCGGTTGCCTCTTGATCGAATCTTGGGACAGGTCATCGCGAATGGCAAGGGTATTCGGCAAAAGCTGGCACGAGTATTCGCCGCCAAGCGTCCTGCACTGGTACACCCAAAGTCAGCTTACCACTTATCTCGAAGGGCTCGGGTTCAGCAAAATCGCGGGTGGACGCCCATCAAAGAAGATCAGCGGAGGCCACGTCAGATCCCTGCTAAAATACCGTCTGGGCGAAACCCGCCTTCTTAAATTGATTCCGAAGCAAGTTAACTTTCCGTATCCCTCGGAAGATCTTTTCTGGGCTCTATATCGAAAATGCGGAGCCAAATGAGCGAACTGTCGCACCAAAAGAATTATGTCACGGTCGGATTGATCGCAATTCACATGGCGGTCGCAATTCCGTTGGCGTATCACCTCAATATTTGGTCCGATGAGGCCTCGACCCTATATACAACTAACAATGGCCTTATTTCTGCGATCCATGGTGCTCTCGACAATGAGAGACAAGCTCCTCTTTACTTCGCTGTTCTCGGACTTTGGCGTAACGTCAACCACTCAATATTTTTTGCCCGCTTATTTTCAGTCGGATGCAGTGTATTGGCTGTTAAGCTGTTTGCTGACCTCGTTTTTCGGCATTTTGAACGAAGGACGGCGATCTGTGCAGCCGTGTTCTTTGCTTTACACCCATTTCTGTTTTGGTCGAGCCTCGAAATACGTACCTACTCCCTCGTCATATTGCTGTCAGTGCAGCTTGTAAACATCTTTCTTCGAGCCTTTCCGGCGGTGGATGTTCAAATAGATACCGGCAGGAAACGGTCTCGCAGTTGGTTCCTGATCGTTGCCATCATTAGCCTTTACACGAATTACTACCTTGGATTCATATTGGTGGGCCTGTTCGGAACGCTTGTTTACCGTCGCCAGTGGCGCCCCGCCGGCGCTTATTTGGCGTTTATGTCCCTGGCAGGCTTCGCGTTCATCCCGCTTGCGATAGTGGTCGCGAAGCAGGTCGCAGCGAACACCGGCGGATTCCAGGGCGATCGAACGATGAGCGAGGGACTACGTACGCTATGGCATCACACACTAACATTCATATTGCCAGCCGAAGTGATGCCGGATCAAAATACGTCCCCGGCGGCCGTTTTGCGGCTAAATATCGCACGCGTGGCTGCAATTCTTATTTCTATAACCGTGTGCTTCCGATGGAGAAGACTTTCGGGACAAACAATTTCATTCGGGATCTCGGCAATCATTGTGGGCGGATTGTTCCTCTGTGCGTACCTCCTCCTCGGTGAAAATTATGTTGAGATACGGCATGCCTCGGTGCTTTTTGTGCCGTTGATCCTCGCCTTATCATCGGGCTTGTCCGACCTGTTTTCAAGTGACGACCTATTGTACCCGAGGCTTTCCACCTGGATGTTGGCCGCTTGTTCGTTCGTGATTTTGTGCTTTTTCGCGTATTCGGTTTTCACTCTATACCCAGAAATGAAAAAGCGCGGTGATTGGGAAAGTGTTGCGAATTATATCGAAACCCGCGAAAGCGCCGGCCAACCGATCCTCGTTTTTACTACATATGATGCTCTGGCTCTCAAAGTATATTACCGCGGTATCAATAGCGTCCTGCCCGATAGGAATTACTTTGACTTCGATCTAGAGGACAAAGCCAGTAGCGAAAAGAGCTTGAGTAAGCGTATTGACTTCGCCATCTCCGAGATCCCGGCAGATAGCACTCAGATTTGGCTACTCGAAAGTGAAAAATGCATGACCACCGAGGCTTGCGAACCATTGGAAAATTTTGTCGAGGCGAACTACACTGTTATCCAGCAGCAGGATTTCTATCGTGAAAGGGTTCGCCTTCTAAAAAGAAAAACACAATGATTGTAAAAACACAGCTCCCGTCCACCGAAAAGCCCCTTGCGCGGTGTACCGAATGCGACCGTGAGGTCACGTACTACAACACGTTTTTAAGTCCTCTCGATGAAAGGAAGGTCATTTGTTGGGAATGCCTGGCTCGTTCGGAGAAGGGCTTTAACGCAGATCGCAATTTTCACCGTATGTCGCGTCGCGGTGTAATACCTCGATAATACCTTGCCTCCATTGTCATGGCCCTGAGAACGATCACCGAATATCCCGAAGAAGTCCTTGGAATCGTCGGATTGCCCGTCAAAATTTTCGACGCAGATCTCGCCGACTTGTGCACAGACATGTTCGAGACTATGTATGAGGCCGAAGGTGTCGGCATTGCAGCACCCCAGATCGGACTTAATCTGCGCCTTTTCGTAATGGACTGTGAGGGTACAAAGCTGATCGCGGCGAATCCGGAGATCGTCCATACCGAGGGCGAACAATCCGGCTCCGAGGGCTGCCTTTCGGTTGGAAAGGTGCCGGCAGTAGTCAATCGACCATTGAAAGCTCGACTGCGTGCTCAGGATGTAAATGGCGAGTGGTTCGAACGCGAAGCAGAGGGCTATGCAGCCCGAGCATTCATGCACGAGACCGATCACTGCGACGGCAAGCTTTTCATCGACCATCTGCCGAAGATGCGGCGCGATATGGTGATCAAGCGGTTTAAGAAAGAGAAGAATTGGAAATAGGCGATTTTGCCCACAATCCTCGATAGACCGGCAGTTCCTTGTCCTCCACGGCCGCTTCTCGCTCGGTCCTCTCTGGAAAAGGGTTCCGTTCGATAGTTATCTCACTTAGTCGCCCATCATTTCGAAACATACTGAACATCTCCTCAGCCAAAAACTCGATGTCGGTCTGAACAAATATCCGCCCTTCCACCGCCAGCCTTTTGACGACGGCGTCCACCAGTTTGGCGTTCACCATCCGGCGTTTGGCGTGTCTCTTCTTGAACCACGGGTCCGGAAACTGGATAGTTACCATCTGCAGCCTGACCTCAGGAATCTTAGAGATTAGACGTTCCAGCCAGAGCATAGCGTTACAAAACGCATAGCTCAGATTTGTAAGTCCAGCTTCAGAAACAAGCCGATTCGCCTCTTCGACCAATGGTTCACGGATCTCGACGCCAAGATAGTTCCAAGATGCTTCAGCCTGTGCCATTTTCAGAATGAACCTGCCCCTAGCAGATCCGATATCAAGCATGAGCGGAAGCTGCGGATCCGAAAAAATGGATGCGAGGTCTATCGGTTCCGGTTCCTGTCGATAGTACGGACTAAGTGGATTTACATGCTGATGAACGCGAACTCTCGCCATATTTACAGGGTCTAAATAACGCGAAGCATGAGCAAAATACTGAAAAGACAGGCTGCAACATAGGTTCCGACGGCGGCTATACCAGCGTACTCAAATATTGGAGTCGCAACGCGTGGATCTACTCGTTCGTCAGATGGGATCTGAAGTAGTCCATAAATCGCTCCTGTGATCAGTCCTCCGATGTGGCCGAAATTATCAATGACGCGGTAAAGTGTAATGCCGAAAATCAAAATAAAACCAATATTTATTAATAGATTCTTACGAAATTCGGACGAAATGAACTGACGGCGGCGAAACGCGTACACGAGCAAGTAGCCGATCAAGCCGACGATACCGCCAGACGCGCCGACCGAAATACCATCGGGCATAAAGATGAGGCTCAAAATGCCGCCGCCAACAGCCGAGAGGAGGAATACCAACGCCAGGTGGGCCCGATTGGCCAGCATCTCAAAAATCCGGCCAAAGCTGTAAAAGGCGTAGCAATTCATGGCCACGTGCAGCACACCGCCGTGGGTGGTCGCACCCGTCAAGATCCGCCAATATTCGTGATTTTGCAGGAATGCCGCTTTCACGAATCCCGCGGCGAGAATGGAAGACTCAAGGCCCGTTCCAAGCTGTACGATAGCCACGGCAATGATCGACCCGATCAAGATCAGGGTGTAATACGGCAACGAACGACTAACAACTGAAGTGCCCGCGTCCGGAAGGTTGTCGTCTTCGACTTCGGTCTGATATTGCAGTGACATCCTATTTTACATCGCGAGGCCGCCGTCGGCCTGAATCACTTGTCCCGTAATGTACGCGGCCGAGGGCGAGAGCAAAAAGCAAGCGATCTCTGCGACTTCCTGCGTATTGCCGAGCCGAGCCAAGGGGATCTGAGCCAGTATCTTCTCGCGATATTCAGCTTTCATCTCGGCTGCCATTTCGGTCTCGACGAGTCCCAACGCCAACGCATTGACGGTGATCTTCCGGCTTGCGACTTCCTTTGCCAGCGATTTAGTCAGGCCGATCATGCCGGCCTTAGAGGCCGAGTAATTCGATTGTCCCAGCATGCCGACAACTCCTGAGATCGACGAAATATTGAGGATCGATCCGCCGCGGTCATTCCGCATCATCGGGCGGATCGCTGCCTTTGAAAAATTCCAAGCGCCTTTTAGGTTAGTATCAATGACCGCGTCCCAGTCCTCCTCTTTCATTCTGAGAATGAGTTGGTCACGGGTGATACCGGCATTGTTGACAAGTAAGTCGACCGTTCCAAAAGCATTCGCAACCTGCTTTACAAATTCCGCCGCAGCCTCTGTGCTCGCCACGTCGCATTGTGCGGTGAGCGCCTCGACGCCCAAGGCCTCTACTTCGGTCTTTAAGGCTTGAGCCTCGTCAGAACTCTTCGAATAGTTAAATGCAACGTTGGCCCCGCGTCTGGCCAATTCGATCACGATCGCTTTTCCGATCCCGCGTGTGCCGCCCGTGACAATCGCTGAGCGGCCCTCATATTGGTGTTGTTTCAAAGCTTTAGGTCTCCGTGAGTACGCGTTTGATTTTAATTTTAGTACGAACCGGCGTCAAAGACCGAAGTTTTATCCGCCTGACTGTCTTACGACAGATAGCAGCTAGATGAGGTCATGTTCTATACAGTATCTGGTGATATCGGCATTGCTCGAAAAGCCGGTCTTTTCCAGGATCCGGGTGCGGTATGTGCTAATGGTTTTCGCACTCAGAATCAATTGTTCCGAGATCTGAGTTATCGAACGGCCCGCGGCGAGGAGTACAAAAACCTCATATTCGCGGTCCGAAAGATGCTTGTGCGGCTCGTCTCTTTCGCCCAGTTGGATATAAGAGGCAAGCAGTTCAGCAACGACCGGGCTTATATACTTATCGCCACGAAAAGTCTTCTTGATCGCGGCTACCAATTCTTCTGGAGCGCTTTCTTTAGTGATATATCCTGCAGCTCCTGCGCGGAGAACGCGTACGGCGTATTGGTCGCTCGGGTGCATGCTGAGGATCAGTACCGGCAATGCCGGTCTGGTCCTCCGCAGTTCCTTAAGGGTTTCGAGCCCATTGCGACCGGGCATCGTGATGTCCAGCACAACCACATCCACATCGTTTTCTCGAACGAAATTCAGCACTTCATTTCCGTTGCCGGCTTCAAACACCACATCGATCTGGGGATCGCTATTCAGGATCTGTTTCAGGCCATGACGGACGATCGTGTGGTCATCGGCTATTAGTACTTTGATCACTTTATTAATTTAGCCCGTGTTCAGGTGCCGATCGGCGGCCCGTGGAAGTCGAAGCTCAACCCGCGTGCCTCCCTCTTGCGAGCTTGAAATATCTAATATACCTCCGATGAGCCTAGACCTCTCTCGCATCCCGAGGATACCGAGGCTTTTCCGGCGGTCTAGTCCCTCGCCGCCGATGCCGACACCATCGTCGGCAACGGTCATCGTCAAACCACTCTCGCTGTTTTGCAGCCTGACTATTACCGACCTAGCATGAGCGTGACGAGCAACGTTTGTTAGTGCTTCCTGCAGGATCCGAAATACCGCGGTGTTTGCGTCGTTGCCGAGATCCATTTCCTCAGGGACGGAGGAGAAATGGCATCGAATATCGCTATTTCTCTGAAATTCTCTCGCCTGCCATTCGCTGGCCGCCACAAGACCAAAGTCGTCGAGGATCGAGGGCCGAATTTCCGATGAGATGCGCCGCACCGTACCGATCGTCACATCGATCTTTTTAGAGAGTTTATCAAGATCGTTGACGATCTCATCTCCTTCGGCCGGTTGACCGGACTCGAGCAATTGGCGTCGGATAAAATGCACGTCCATCTTCAGTCCGGTCAACGCTTGGCCCAATTCGTCATGGATCTCGAGTGCAATACGTTTCTGTTCGGTTTCGCGAAGTGTTTGTTGATGCTTTGTGAGTTCTCTCAGTTCTTCCCGCGACACGCGTATTTCGTCGCTGAAGATCCTTAGCTTATTGATCAAAAGGCTCAAAAATGTGCCTTCACCAACGAATAACGCGAGTCGGACGATCTCTTCGCGGCTCGCGGTAAATTCGTAGAATGGTCCGATAAAGTAATAATCGATCGCCACTCCTGCGATCAATGATGCATAAATGCCTACGCGGAGACCAAAAAGCCATGTACTCAAAACTATCGCAACAATAAATAGCGGTGCACTTACGGGCCGATTTACAATAAGCCACAGACCGGACGTCAGTACTGTAGCCACAATAACTAGCGCGGTCGCCGCGGCGTACCGAAATACGAAGGAACCGATTTTATTTTTTGGACCTCTAAGTCGCATTAAGATCTGAGTATATTTCCCGATCTCCCGTGAGCACGATTTAGCTCGCGAGCGCGTGGCGCTGTATCTCGAACAATTTGTTGACACCGATCTCAGCCAAGATCAGCATTTCGTCCATTTGTTCGCGAGAAAACGGCTCCCGTTCGGCGGTTCCCTGGAGCTCGATGAATTTGCCCGATCCTGTGCAGACTATATTCATGTCGACATCCGCGTTTGAGTCTTCAGTGTACGCGAGATCTAGTATCGGGGTCGCCTCGATAATGCCAACGCTCACTGCCGCGACCTCACTCAAAATAGGATTGGTCTTGATCGTACCCTGCCGAAGCAGTTTACGGCAGGCAAGAGCCAGCGCCACGTAGGCTCCGGTGATCGACGCGCATCGAGTTCCCCCGTCTGCTTGAATGACGTCGCAATCGAGATAGATCTGGCGTTCACCCAGAAGTTTGGTGTCCACCACGGCACGCAAACTCCGGCCGATCAATCGCTGGATCTCCTGGGTTCGGCCGGACGGCCGCTGAGTCTCACGCTGAGTTCGCGTATTCGTCGCACGAGGGAGCATGGAATATTCGGCGGTAACCCATCCAAGACCTTTATTACGCATGAATAACGGTACGCGATCCTCGATCGACGCAGTGCAAATAACCTTGGTACCGCCAACCTCGATGAGCGCCGACCCTTCGGCATACGGTGAAATATTTGGGGTGATTTTCGTGTTGCGTATTTGATCATTAGTACGCTTGTCGATTCGTTCGTAGTTCATTAATTTTGATTTCGTATCACTGTTCATTCTTCACTTCATCGACACCGTAGACCTCGATCGCCTCAAGGCGCGATGGAGTTGTGCCCAAAAATCGTTCGGCGATGCGTCCAAATCGCTCAGCCGCATCTGTAACGTAAAAATGATCCAAGTCATCGCACAAATGCCTATTACCTAAGGCGGGATGCGGACTTGCCAGAGCTTTGTTTATTAAAAGCCGCTCAACTTCGTCAGCTGTCGCCAGCCCGGAATCGATAAGCTTAACATCTTCACCCACGGTTCGCTGGATCACCTCCCGAAGGATCGGATAGTGGGTACAGCCGAGCACAAGTGCATCGGGACGAAATTCCTTCATCTTTGTCAGGTATTTAGCCGCAATTGAATATGCCTCGGGCTCTTTCGTCCAGCCTTCCTCAGCAAGTGGGACAAAGAGCGGACAGCCTGTCTGATATACCTCTGCCCGGTCAGACGACCGTCGGATAGCTTCGAAATACGCATTACTGGCGACGGTTGCTTCGGTTGCGATCACACCGATCCGAGGACGCTCAAGATCGCTTGTCAACTCAACCGCCTTTCGGCCACCAGGCCCGATCACACCGACCACTTCGATGCCGATCTGTTCGCGGATCTTTGGCAGGGCAAGGGCCGAGGCCGTGTTACAGGCGACCACAAGCATCTTGATCCCGCGTGAGAACAAGAACTGCGAGTTTTCGATCGCATATCGTTCAACAGTTGCGAGAGACTTCGTCCCGTACGGTACACGCGCTGTATCGCCGAGATATATAAAATGCTCGTTCGGTAAGCGATCATGCAGGGCCCGATATACCGTAAGGCCGCCAACACCTGAATCAAATATTCCGATCGGTAGACTGTTAAGAGACATTGCAGCTGACAACCCGAAAGCAGAACTATATCGCATCTTACATCACAGCGGAATACGGCTATTCAGTCGAGATAAGATACTTGCGATTGACAACTTCGGCTCTGGTCGCCGGATTCAAGAATTGCATCGTTAACCGCGTTATTCGATAGTCGTCAAACTCGCGGATAATTCGATACGGGATTTTTGCATTTTCGAGCTCTTTTATGAACGCGTCATCCACCAGAAACACGTAACGCGCTGCTGTCGACAGAACTCTAACCTTTTCGGCGGAATCTACCCTGACGAGATCTGCCTTGGCGTAGAACTGCAGCAAATTGTCATACTGGGTGTATCCGATCGGCACGCCGGGCACATTCACGTTAGCAAAGATCGCGGCTTCTGACCCAGACTGATATTCCAGCAACCGCGGGTAGAAGATCAGGTTGGCGTAGAGAGCAAAAAGTCCCAAAGCAGCTGCCGAACAATATATCGCACGGAACACAAACTGCATTTCTATACGGAAAACTGTAAGATACATCGCTGCAAGGAGTGCGGCGATTAATAAAGGCATCCCAATGGTCCACCCACCAAACACGAACTCCATGCCTCCAGTTGCGATCAAGAAGATCACCGCAAAAACATAATTCGAGGACCAAAGGATCCGTCTGACCGTATTCGATTCAGGCACGCCCGTGAGAATCGAACGGGCACAAATGATCGCGAGAAACGGGTACAGGATATTGAGGTAATACGGCAACTGAAACCGGGACGCGGAGAACACAACAAACATCAGCATGAACCCCGAGACGGTCAAATATTCGGTCGCCGGTCGCCGCTTTATCAATCCCCATAAACGATTCCCAAATGCCACATATCCGATCGCAGCCCACGGAGCAAACGCCCACAGTATCGTATGAAAATAGAAAGCGGGATCACCGCTACCCTTGAAGGGTCCCGTATTGAAGAATCTTCCAAACTGCGTGTCCCAAACAAAAAATTTTAGCCCCGAAACGTGAGTCGCCCCGAGTATGTCCTTTTCCGGATGGCTGTCGAACTGCCAATAAAGCGCGAGCAACTCGGGCGTAATAAAGAGTGCGACGAGCACCAATGCCAGCAGCCATCTTTTGGAGAACATTGCCCGATATTCATCTTTCCCCAACAGAAAACCAATTATCGCGGATCCAAAGACGATAAAGACGAACGGCCCTTTCGTCATGACCGCTGCCGCGCAGAACAGGGACCCGATAACAATGTGGAGTATGCTTCCACCAGTACTGGATCTAAAAAAATGATATACGCCGCCCATTATCAGCCCGATCAGCATGGACTCGGCCCGAACGTCGTTATTCGAAATGAAGATGTGAAGTGAATAGGTCAGGATCATGACCGCCAGTAGCGCCGTGTCTCGATCGTACAGCCGCTGAGCGAGCTTATACGTATAAATGAGCCCAGTCACAAATAGTCCGAGCGACGGCAATCGGTAGGCGAATGAGCTTACACCGAAGATCTTCATCGAGAGGGCACAAAGCCAGAACGGAAAATGCGGCTTGTCCAGCCAGTCTTTTCCGTCGACGTAAATGTTGAGGAAATCGCTAGAGGTCGCAAACGATTTCGAAATGAC
>JBDTZO010000239.1:0-22732 GCA_040005135.1 Acidobacteriota bacterium
GATGGTGGCGTTCGGCGATCACGAGGGGCGTATGCAAGGCCATCCAATAAAGAAGGTTTGCAAGCTGGCACAGACCGCCGCCGACACCACGTACAACCTCGCCCCGAGAGAGCTGCATTCCTTCGCAATATCCCTTGTCCGCCGTGGCTTCGCCGAGCTGTCGCCAAAAGGAGAACGTCTGTTTTGGCTGAATAAGAATGCCGTTTATCGTAGGGCAGGCGATCTTAAGGTTCTCGACCTTGTTCTCTTGCAGGACAGGGTCTGAGTTCCCCAGCCGGCGGCGTAAAAGCGACTGATGCTTTTTGCATCCGAACGGTAAATTTTCAATCTGAAGTTCTGAGGCAAATCGGAGCTTAGCCGACAGGTCGGAAATCCGCCTGAACGTGCGCTTTTGCCAGATCCGGGTTTGATATACCATCGGATGAATTTCCGCTAATCTTCGTTTCATTGATCTTAGATGGGGCTACAAAACGGGGATATGAATGTTGCGGTATCGGGCACGCGAACTCGTTCCACATCGCCCGCCTGAACGATTCGAACATTTCCCTCCGCGGTGGTCACGCGTAGAGCTCCATTCGCTTCGAGTCCACAAGTCTCTCCCTCAAAGCTCCCGTCTGAAAGAGTAACACGTACGCGCTTTCCACTGAAATAAGTCGATCGCAACCGCCAGTGATCCACGATCTTTGACGAACCGTCCGTCTCGTGCAGTATCTCGTAAAACTTCGAAAGCTGAGGAGTCAATATTTGCAAAACTTGACCGGCCTCAGCGGACAAGCCGGTCTCGGCCTTGATAGACGTCGAACTTTTAGCAACCTCGTCTGGAAATCCTTTCGATGTAAGATTCACGCCGATTCCGACGACAACCGCGAGACCGGCGGGCGTCTCGGCGGTCTCGGCCAAGATCCCGCTTATCTTCTTCTCACCGACGAGAATGTCGTTGACCCACTTTATGTCTGGCTTGAGGCCCAATTCCAGCAGAGCGTCGTGCACGGCAATGCCCGTCAACAACGTAATCAGGGATAAGTGCCCATTATAGATCTTCGGTCTAAGCACGATACTCAAATAGAGACCGCCGCCCTTCGGCGAACTCCAACTTCGGCCGTGCCGTCCGCGTCCAGCCGTTTGTTCGTCAGCGACGACACAAAGTCCCTCCTCGGCTCCAAGCTTGGCCTGTTGGATCGCCTCGGTGTTCGTCGAACTCAGCTTTTCGAAACGTAAGATCGTGAAATCCATATACGAAGAGCGATCACACCCTAAACTGACCAGAGCGAATCACAGTAATATCGCTTGCTGTCCACGAAATTCTTCTTGACGCGAAAGCCGCTCTCTCTTGCCAGATCTTCGATCATTTGTAAGGTAAATTTTTGTGAGATCTCCATAAATACGGCTTCCCACGGTTCGAATTCGAAACTACGATTCACGGCCGAAATGTGAACTGTCTGCTTTTCGCGGCTAACGAGAAACGATCGTGCCGACCCTTCGATCGGCCGATAATTGGCGTAATGGATGAACTTTTCCGGATCAAAATCGCCGCCTAACTCGCGGTTGATCCGTTTCAGCAGATTTAGATTGAATGAAGCTGTCACTCCTGAACGGTCGTCATAAGCGTTTGCAATAATATGAGGATCTTTTTGCAGGTCGAAACCGATGAAAAGTAAATCATTGGGATTCATGACTCCACGCAACCGACGAAAGAATTCCAGCGACTGTTCTCGGGTAAAATTGCCGATATTTGAACCAAGGAATAGAAGGATCTTCCTGCGTCTTCCGCCGGCACTGAGCGAGCCCAGGATCTGAAAGTAATCGCCGTTTCGTGCATCGATCCTCAACTGTGGAAATTCCGCGTGGAATTTTGCTGAAAGAGCGTCGAGTGCTTCTTGGGAAATATCGATAGGTGAATAAGATATGTCTGCGTTGTTTTCTAGGAAATGGGCGATAAGAATGGCCGTCTTGGTCCCGTCGCCGGCGCCGAGTTCGATCAAGTCGAAACCGCCGCCGCCGTTGGCAAACGATCGGAATATCGCATCGGTTTGCTCCGAGAATATTTCGGATTCGCAGCCCGTCAGATAATATTCCGGCAGTTTCATTATCTCCTGAAATAAACGCGATCCCTCGTCATCATAGAAGTATTTTGACGAAAGCAATTTTGGCGTGGATGACAGGCCCGCCAAGACATCCTCTGCGAACTGTGTCAATTCAGGCGAGGTCGATGAATCCATAAAAATCTCACAGCGAGTGTTTGCGGGTCGCCGAGCAATATTCCCATCGCAAGCACCCTGAACCATCGAGAACGTTATACCGCTCTTTTATCGGGCCAACCGAATTCCGGTAAATTGCCAGCGCAAATGCGGATGGAAAAAGTTTCTATAGGTGGACCGGCTGTGCCCCTCAGGGGTCGCTATCGAGGCTCCGCGAAGCACCATTTGGTTGATCATGAACTTGCCGTTATATTCGCCCACGGCACCAGCGGGTTTTTTGAATCCAGGATATGGCAGATACGCCGATCCCGTCCATTCCCACCGGTTTCCCCAGCTGAATCGATCGTTCGAGACTTCCCACTCAGCTTCGGTGGGGAGACGCATGCCTTTCCATTCAGCATAAGCAAAGGCCTCATAAAAAGACACGTGACACACTGGAGCGTCTAGTACTACCTCGCGAGGCCCACCCAGCGTAAATTGTGTCCATCCGCCAGCACGATGCTGCCAATAGAGTGGCGAATCGACCTCGTATTCTGCAACCCAGTCCCAGCCCTCCGAATGCCAAAGTCGAAAATCGGTATAACCGCCCGCTTCGATAAATTCAATAAATTCGCCATTCGTAACCGGCCGGTCGGCAATGGCATAATCACCTAAATACACACTGTGTCGATCAAGTTCGTTGTCGAAGCAAAAGCCACGACCTTCGTGACCAATTTCGTACATACCTGCTGAGATTTCGACAAACTCACCTGTTCCAGATTCAAAATCTTCCTCTGGAGCAAAACCTTCGCGGTAGGAAGGCAAAAGCGGATTAATGCTAAGTGTATATTTCAGATCGGTGAGGAATAGTTCTTGATGTTGTTGTTCATGATTCAAACCTATGGTTACGAGTGCGTACACCTCGTCCGAAATCGAATGTTGGAGAAGCTCGCCCATATGCTCATCGACGTACTTTCGATATTCGAAAACACGCCGGACCGTCGGACGGCTCAGGTCTCCACGCTGATCCCGCGCCGTTCGTTTGCCGACAGTGTTGTAATAGCTATTAAAAAGGTGTGAGAAATGATCATCGAACACGACATAATCGTTGCCATGTTTTTTGAGTATCATCTCCTCGAAAAACCATGTCGTGTGGGCAATATTCCACTTAGCGGGTGACACATCGACCGTGGGTTGAGGTATGTAGTCTTCGATCTCAAGCGGTTCACAGAGAACTTCAGTTTGTGAACGGACTTCGCTAAATTTCAAACGCAGATCTATCCCCGTATCCTTGCCACTTCCTATCGCTTGCATACGCTAATTAGACCAAAATTCCCGCCGAAGTGGAAGAATTTTATTTCTACCGCGAAATTTTGAGGAGAGCTTCGCGGCAGATCTCGGCGAGATAAGTGTCTGCGTTACCAGTATTTGCCCGTAAAAAAGGAAGTGCAGAGGGATCGCCAATAGAGCCCAGAGCAAAGGCGGCCTCGCGTCGGGTGTCGTCTGTTTCCTTTCGGTTGCCAGCAACCTTAAGCAGGATAGCCAAGGCAGCTGAAAAGGCGGCTGAAGCCGCATCGGTACGACTAGAACTCGCAATAGTCTTGTATTTTTCCGGGAGAAAGCTCTCAGGAGTCGCAGCTGATACACGTGCAAAGCGAGACATCTCGGCGATCTGTCCTATCGATCGCGCGGATGCCCGGCGCAACAGCTCGTTGTCCGATGTTGGATTGCGTTTTAGGACTGTAGCCAAGGATGCGATCGCCGACTCATTCCCGATCTTTCCGAGTGCCGCTGCCGCTGCGGAGCGAACAATAGCGGCGCGGTCGCTGAGGACAGAACGGCATAGGGAGCTGACGGCCGAAGCTGAACGTGCCTCTCCCAGTGCATAGGCAGCTTCCCGGCGGATAAACTCAGACCTGTCACTTAGAAGCGGGGTCAGAGCGGCCGCAACTTCCGGCTCGGGAAGATAAATGATAGCGTTGATCGCTGTCGCTCTTACAAGTTCATCGCTGTCGACTAGTGCCGCAAGAGCGAGCCGCGACGAAGCGTCCGACCTAAGGTTACGAACCTTGCCCAATGCATCTCGCTTTTGTTCTACGCTGCCTAGGTTTATCTGCTCGGATAACTGCGTCAGATCTTGCGCGAAAATCGCAGGGAAAAGGGTCGTGAACAGGAAAACCAAAACGGCGATCCGACTAGTGTCGCCGATCGAAAGCCATCTAGGTGCCAATTTGCTGAGGATAACTATTTTCACGCTGTCTGCCGAAACGTTAACCGGCCAATGGTCTCCCATTCAGTTACCTGCCGGGCACGTTCGTTCTCGTATGCGTTTGCGAGACTACCAATTACGTCCTCGGTGTTGGTGTTTTCTTTTCTCCCAAAGCGGCGAGGGGTTCGATCATTACTTGACGAAACTTCTTCTTCGCCTGCGGGCCGTTTCCGTTGTCCTGATTTTGTGGTGTCTCGATTGATCATCGTCGTACCTCCCGTTCTATGGGCAGACGACACGAACCGAAGGTCAAAACAACATGGATCGGTCGACTGCGTGGGGTTTCTTATTTATCATCAAGCGTTTTGTTGACCAAAACTCTCCAAAAATACGGCTAATTCAGAATATCACGCCCGTTCAATGGGTCAAAGAAAAAAGTTGGCAAAAAAGCACCGCTGTATTAATCTAATGACATGTCGTTAAAACGCATCACGCTCGCGCTTATATAGCCGCTCGTCTTTGTCAGGGCGGCGCGGCGAACCCTGTAATATTCCTATTCTACATACGAATTTTAAGAGATGGATAGACACGCGTTTATCCGCTAAACTTAACGTTTTGGCCTTACCATCTGAAACTTATGGACGAGAAATATTTCGCAAAAAAGATCGAGCAGAAATGGCAGCGGATCTGGGCCGAGACCGGGGCATTTGAGACGGAGGCGGAGGCCTGTGAGGGACGGCCCAAATTTTACCAACTCGAGATGCTGCCGTATCCCTCGGGAAACCTGCATATGGGCCACGTGCGAAATTATACCGCGGGCGATGCCGTGGCATGGTACAAGCGTCTTCGCGGCTTTAACGTCTTGCATCCGATAGGATGGGACTCTTTCGGTCAGCCTGCCGAAGATGCTGCAGTGAAGCGAGGCGTAAACCCTCGTGAGTGGACCGAAGCGAATATAAAAGTTATGCGTGGCCAACTCGAGCGGTTGGGCCTTAGCTACGATTGGCGACGTCAAATGTACGCTCACACGCCTGAGTATTACAAATTCGACCAATGGTTCTTTCTTAAAATGTACGAAATGGGCTTGGCGTACAAGCGTCTCACGCAGGTCAATTGGTGCGAAACTGACCAGGCGACGCTGTCGAACGAGCAGGCAAGCGGCGGTCTTTGCTGGCGTTGCGGAAATCCGGTTACCAAAAAGGATCTTGAGCAATGGTTCCTCAAGACGACGGCGTATACCGACCAATTGCTCGACGACATGGTGGAGATCAAAGAAAATTGGCCCGCCAACGTTTTAAAGCGGCAAAGCGATTGGATCGGCCGGTCCGAGGGGTCTCTTGTCGATTTCAAGTTGAACGTGGACACAGGTCCGCTGAATGGTGAACATACGCCGCCTCCAGAATCAATTCGCGTGTTTACGACCCGAATCGATACCATTTACGGTGCAAATGCAGTTGTAGTCGCGGCCGAACACCCGATCGTCGTGGCCCGGCAGGAAGCTTTTGCCGAAGCGGTACAGGCGAAGATCGCCGACATGGCCGCTGAAAATCTTAAGCCCAGGGATCGCGAAGTCGAGATCGAAAAAGACGGGATCGATACAGGGCTGCAAGTTATCAACCCGTTTAGTGGGGAAGCATTGCCCGTATGGGTAGGAAATTACGTGATGATGGATTACGGCACCGGAGCGGTGATGAGCGTGCCGGCCCACGACGAACGTGATTTCGAATTTGCCAAAAAATTCGGATTGCCCATACGGCAGGTCATCTCTGAACCGCAACTTGTCCACGAACATCATACGATGCAGGCACTTGCTCTGGAGAGGCCTTTGACCGAGTACGGCATCCTCGTGCACTCCGATTATTGGAACGGAAAGGCAAGCGACGCCGCTCAAATTGAAATGACCGCTTGGGCCGTAAAACACGGATTCGGCGAGGCGGCCACAACATATCGGTTACGCGACTGGGGAATTTCGCGACAGCGATTCTGGGGCTCACCGATACCCATAATATATTGCGAATCGTGCGGTGTCGTGCCGGAGAAGTTCGAAAACTTGCCGATCCGCCTCCCGGAAGATGCTCCGATCACGGGAACCGGCGAATCACCGCTCGCAAAGGTTCCGGCGTTTTATGAAACGACTTGTCCGGAATGCTCTGGCAAGGCTACGCGAGAAACCGACACGATGGACACTTTCGTGGACTCATCGTGGTATTTTTTCCGATATACCGACTCAGAAAATGAGATTTTGCCATTCGATCCGGAGACGGCTGCGTATTGGACGCCAGTTGACCAATATATCGGAGGTGACGATCATGCGGTGATGCACCTTATCTACGCGCGTTTTTGGTCGAAAGTAATGCGTGACATGGGGCTCGTCAATTTCAACGAACCGATCAAGCGTCTTCTCACGCAGGGAATGGTTGTCGGGGAGACGTTTTTCGACGACGAAACCGGAAAGCGCGTTTACCACCAGCCAGCAAATGTTGTGGCGAATCGGGACGCAAAGGGGAAGATCACGGGAGCAACTGCCGTCGACGGATCTGCTCTAAAATATGGGATCGAGCGTATGTCTAAGTCAAAGGGCAATGGCGTTGATCCTGATGAGATGGTCGAGATCTATGGGGCGGACGCGACCCGGCTTTTTGTGATGTTCGCGGCTCCGATCGAAAACGAACTTGTTTGGAACGAAACGGGTATCGAAGGGGGCGTACGCTTTCTCCAGCGCGTCTGGAGGCTGGTTTACAAGTGGCACGAGCGACTCGCGGCACCCGTTTCAACGACCAAGATCGAACCGGAAAATATGTCGTTGAACGCGAAAAGGCTGCGTCAGAAAACGCACCAGACGATCAAGCGAGTGGGTGACAATTTCGACAGCCTCCAATTCAACACTCCGGTAGCCGCTTTGATGGAACTCTCAAATGCTATCCACGATCTCGGAGTCGAGCCTGAGGAGGCTGATTCGAGCGAGATCCTAGCCGTTCGAGAGGCCATTACGGCCATGACGCTGATGTTGGTGCCTTTCACGCCGCACGTTGCCGAGGAACTGTTCGCGTCTATCATCGGCAATGACAACGGCATGCTGTCTAACGGAGCTCAGTTCCCGGCATTTCAACCAGAGATGGCCCGAGCCGATGAGATCGAGATCCCAGTTCAGATAAATGGCAAGCTCCGTTCTCGCGTAATGGCCGCACCCGAGACGTCAAACGACCAACTCGAAATACTTGCACTTGCCGATGAAAAAGTGCGGGAATATACGGATGGCAAACAGATAATTAAGGTAGTGGTAGTCCCAAAACGCCTCGTCAATATTGTCTTGAGAGGCTAGATTTAGCTGCATGCGCCCTAGGTATCGAAAACGAATTATTGCGATACTAAAATAGTTTCATGATAATCTACTTGTTGGCTAGGGGAGGATCTGCCGGCGAGTTGATTAACATAAAATGGCGAGATAGTCGTCGAAAGTCGTGAGATGAAAGAGTGTCAGCTCTGTAAAAATTGTTATTCAGACGATGTCGCGACCTGTCCAAACGACGGGATGCCAACGTCGCATACCATCGCGGGCGATTCCGTGCTTGAGGGTAAGTATCATCTTGAACTTCGTCTCGGCCAGGGCGGCATGGGCGTGGTTTACAAGGCACGCCACGCTTATCTTAAAACCCAGCTTGCTATTAAGGTGATCTTGCCAGACCTCGTCGGCAATGATCCACAGTTGGTGACGCGCTTTCGACAAGAGGCTCTCGCCGCGGCCGCGATCCGTCACCAAAATGTCGTGAGCGTCACCGATTACGGGGTGGTTAACGGTTCGATGCCTTTCCTCGTCATGGAGTATGTCGAGGGCGAGTCGCTTCATGACCTGCTGGCCCGCGAAAAGAAGCTGTCGCCCGAACAGGCGTTCGAACTGATGTCCGCGGTGTGCGCGGGTGTCGGAGCGGCACATCACCAGGGCATCGTTCATCGGGACCTCAAACCGTTGAATATCATGATCTGCAGCGATCGACCGAATCTCTCGCAAGCGGTCAAGATCCTCGACTTTGGCCTCGCCAAGATCAAATCGGGCGAACTGCTCGGCTCATTCATCCAGGCTCAGACAACTGGTCTAATGGGATCGCCATATTACATGGCACCCGAGCAGTGGGCGGACGAGGACCCTGACACGCGTGCCGACATATACAGTCTGGGTGTAATGCTGTATCAAATGCTTGCGGGTGACGTGCCGTTTAAGGGCTCCTCGATTCCGGCGATCATGAAGCGGCATATTGCGGATCCGCCTCCGCCTTTCTCGGAACGCGGGGTTGACGTTCCACCGGCACTTGAGCGAGCAGTGTTTCACACACTTGAGAAAGACCCGGCCCGACGCACTGCTTCAGTCGAGGATTTTGTCGAGGAAATGCGGGCCGCTATCCAGGTGTACTTGCCGTCTATTCATTCGACAATGGGACAGTCGCAATCACTGCCCGTATCCTCGCTGAGGATCATGACGCGGCCGCCTGCCTCGAAGGTCTATGTAGACAATATTGCCGTTGGCGAGACGACCCTCGACGGCGAACTGTTGCTCGACGGAGTGCAGAGCGGTAACCATCATTTGCGAGTGAGCAAATCCGGATTTCAGGATTGGCTCGGGGATGTTGTATGTGACGGAAGCCCTCGCGAAGTCGTTGCGGAACTGCGTACGGTCGCGGTACGCGACGTAAATGCGATACCGAGGCCCTCAACTGCGAGCGATATTTCCTATCCGAACTTCAATTCCGAGTCGCAGACCCGTCCCTTTAACAGCACAGCGGCCCCGGTTCTCGAGCGGACGATTCAGCAGAATGCGGCAACCTATCCTCCGGAGGTATCGGTCACGACCGCCCCGGCGAAAAAGTCGTTCTTCTCGCCGCTGATTTTAGGAATCACGGGAATATTAAGTCTTTTACTGTTGGGAATAGTTGGTTTAGGTGCGGCATATACGCTGGGCTTTTTCAGTCCCGGCAAAACTGTCGCCAATAACGCCAACAACTCCAACGTCGTCAATAAGGCGACGCCAGAGCCGTCGGCTACGCCGGCTGTGGCTACGATCAAACCGGATGTGGTTTCGATACCAGGCGGAACGTTCAAAATGGGACGCAACAATGGCCGCGATGAAGAAAAACCTGAACATCCGGTCACTGTAAAGCCGTTCTCGATGGACAGGACCGAGGTCACGAACGCTGAGTATTACGCCTTTGTTTCCGAAACTGGCTATAAGCCGTTGCCCAGCCACTGGGTCAATGACAAGCCGAAGCCCGGTCAGGAACAAATGCCGGTCCGAGACGTTAATATTGATGACGTCAACGCATTTGCAGTTTGGCGCTCCAAACGCGACAGCGTCACGTATAGACTGCCGAGTGAAGATGAATGGGAGTATGCAGCACGCAATGGTGCAAAGGACAATCTTTATCCGTGGGGCGATACGTTTCGGGCAAAATGCGCAGTAATTGATAAGCCGCTGATGGAGCCGGGAATTGCCGGATCGTCCTCGTGCCCCGACGAGTGGGGTGTGGTCGATCTGATCGGAAACGTTTATGAATGGACAGGTTCGAAGGCCGAACCTTACCCAGGCAGCGACAGGGTCGCAGAACCGACTGAGGTTATGTACGCGATCCGCGGGGGCTGTGCTCAAAATAAGTCGACTGGTGAATATGCGATCACATCCACATACAGACAGTTCGTGCCGATCGCAAAACGGGATCTGCAGCTTGGATTTCGACTTGTCAGCGGGGGCTAGAAGTCAGATCCGTATGTCTGGACGCGGGGTTTTGAGTACATTATTTGTACTCGGCATACTTTTGATAGCATTTTCGTCGGCGATGTCCGCTCAGGACCTCGGCAGCAGCAACAAACTCTTTGGCGACAAAAAAAATGTTTCAAAGTCCGAAAAGAAGCCTGCTGCCGCCGTCCGGACCAAGAAGACAAAGCGATCTAGCGACCCGATAAGCCGTCGAGTGCGGAAACCGGCAGCGGACTTAAAAACACCGATTCGAATCGCTCCGCGGATCCCCGAAAACACGCGCATCATTCCGAAAGCACCGCTGTCACCGTCCGAGAACGCTGAGTATTTGTCACTGATCACCCGAGCACGATCGGCGAGGAAGTTATTCGACTTTCCCGCGGCGGAAAGCTTATTCCTTCAGGCCACTGAGTTAAATCCAACGGATCCTGTGGCGTTCGTGTCGCTCGGATCGCTCTACGCCTCGACGATGAGATCGGAGAAGGCCGAAAAGGCTTATCGGACGGCGCTTGTGCTGGACTCAAAAGATGCCGATGTCTACGACGCATTGAGCCGCATTCTAGCTCAGCCTGTTGTCTCGGCGAACCTATCGGCCCGCTATCAAGAAGCCGAGGCTCTTGCTCGGATCGCGGTTGAGATTGATGGACGGTCGGCAGCGATATACGACCAGCTCGGTGCAACGCTTGAGCTTCGTGGCCTTCTGGGATCCGAAACCCAGACAGCATACCGAAGGTCGATCGCCACCGACCCGTTATACGCTCCGGCATACGCGCATCTCGAGCGACTGCTTCGGCGTAACGGAAAGCTCGAAGAGGCCAAAAAAGAATACTCGCACGCTACATCAAATGCCGTCGATGTTCCGCAGTTGATCGCGGTTGCTGCCTCCTTCCAGTCTGAACAGAGGTCGCAGGATTCTGTTCAGCTGCTGATGACCGCTCTTCATTTGGAACCCCGCAATTATACGGCATTAGTGTTGCTCGGCCGTGCGTTGGCTGTCGGCGGCCAATTTTCTGCCTCCGAATCGAGTTTGATCCGCGCGACTCGAGTAAGCCCGTCGAGTTTCGCGGCTTTCGGTGAGCTCGGAAGGCTCTATTTGAGACAAGGAAAGTTCGATATGGCCGAATCGGTAATGACGCACGCTGCGGGCGTCGCCGACAGTTTCGAACGTCTGGAGCTAGCCTCAGATTATGAGACCGTCGGCGACCGATATGCAAAGAAGGGTGACATCAAAATGGCTGAAAAAGCATACCGGACCTCTGTCTCGCTTGATGCCACTCGCGAATCGATCGCCGCCAAGATAGCGGCGCTTCGCCGTTGAGTGTATTATTGAAAAAACGCAGTTATTCAGAGTTTTAGGAGACCTGAACTAGAAATTGATCTATCGACCGGAGATGCGACTTGCACTCCGTTCGGATACGTATAGGAAAGCCAGAAACATGCACTGTCCCACTTGTGGTCAAACTTATATCG
Organism: Acidobacteriota bacterium; assembly: GCA_040005135.1. GTDB lineage: Bacteria > Acidobacteriota > Blastocatellia > Pyrinomonadales > Pyrinomonadaceae > OLB17. The sequence goes on from JBDTZO010000239.1 coordinate 11,603, forward strand.
AGGGCACACAGCGATTCTGCGACGCTGACGGATCTAGACTGATCTCTATCAGCGACGACGAGTATCGCCGGGGCAAACAAAACGTTTTTTCGGACGTTTTGCCCGTTGCCGGCACCGATGCGGCTTATAACGAGGCCTCGGTCCAGCGCCCGTTACGTTTTGGTAAAACGGAAACGTTGTCTCCGATCGTTACAGTTGAATCACTGTTTTTCGTCGAGGAGGACGAGGACGAAGTGATCCATTTTGCACCAAAAGGGAACGGCGAATATGAGATCGTCGAACAACCGGAAACTCGCAGCTTTGGCCGAAAGGTCGATCCATATAAAATCCCGGCCGGTCACATTGAGGTCGGCGAACACGATCATCCATCGCTCAACAATCTCGATTTCGACGCGGAGGACCCAGCGGCTTTCATTGGCCGCGTGGTTAAAGGCAGATATCGAGTGATTGAATTAATCGGCGAAGATGAAACCGGATTTGCCTTTGTCGCTGAGGATCGGATAGTCGATGAAAGACGAGTCGTGGTGCGGATCCTTACAGGTGAGGAACTCGACGATGTGACCAAGTCGATCTTCGCCGAGGAGCGGATATCGCTTTCGCATTTGACGCATCCGAATGTTGTTCGACTGATAGATTCGGGCCAGTTCGTCGACGGAACAACGTTTCTCATTAGCGAATACGTTGACGCTTTAACGATCGCCGACGTTCTTCAGATCCACGGCCCTCTTAATTCGGCGAGAGCGGGGCGACTAATTCGCCAGGCTGGTTACGCGTTGAGCGATGTCCATCACGAGGGCGTGCTGCACCGCGACCTGCGTCCGGACCTTTTGATGGTCTTGCATACGGATAGTGGCAATGACCAGATCAAGATCTCTAACTTTGGCGTTTACGACGGTGAACCGACCGACGAGAACCTTGCTTACAAGGCGCCTGAGATCCTGGACGGCCGAATACCTACGCTCGCCAGTGATATTTATGCGCTCGGCGTGATCGCCTTTCAAACACTGACCGGACGGACGCCGTTCGAAGGCGATTCCGCAAAGGCGACGCTGAAAGCCGTACGTGCAGGCATCGTGACCCGGCCGACGGATCTCAGAGACGACCTGACAAGCGCTGTCGATCAGGTTTTCGAAAAGGCCTTGTCGCCCGATCCCACGTACCGATATCCAACTGCAAGGGAGTTTGGAGACGCATTATTTTCGGCTTTGGCCACGGGAACCGAGACATCCGTCCAAGCAACCGTTAGTGATGAGCCCACGGCGGATACGTTATCGACAGGATCGGAAACCGCTGCGGCAGTCGCGGCGGACGTAAAGCTTCCGACCATCTCCCTGCCAAAGGCCGCTGCATTCGACCGCGTGCCGGTTGCGTCGGTTGCGCCGGCGTGGACGCGACGCTCGCCTGATCCGCCTGCGGAACCTGACCCTGACCGGGTTCGTATCGCCGTGATAGGATTTTTAATATTGGCGGTCATAGCCGCCGGAGTTTGGTACTACGTTCTCCGTAGCTCTGCCGAACGTGACGAAGCGAATGCCTCCGCCGCTACGAGGGCAGCCGTGACCGCTCCGGACAGCCGAGCAAACGGCGATGTGCCTCCCAAAGCCAGGCCTGTGGCACAGCCGGCAAACACGACGTTCTTTCAAAGCGATCGCGCCGCCCTCAAGGGTGATCTTTATCGGAATTTCGTAGGGTTTTCGCTTTACTATCCTAACGACTGGAAGGTCACGCCGCCGCAGGAAGGAACGGATGGCCAGACCCGCGGTAAATTCCTGGATATAGCTCGCGACACGCCGGACGGCAAGATGATGGAGCAGATGCTGGTCAGCTATTACCCTACGACCGGAACCTATGCCGAAGACGCGGCCAAGTTTCCGGATCTGGTCCGCGAAACCAATGAAACCCTTCAAAAGCTGATCCCGAATTACCAGGTCGTCTCCGAGGGCGAGACTAAGCTCAATGGTGGATGGCGTGCGTATGAGGTCAAATTTCAGGCTAGCGGCTCTGATGGCGCGGGCGGCCGCATGAACCTTTGGGGCCGACGAATATTTATCCCGCCTGCTCGTCCGGGCGTTCGGGCGGGCTTCGAGATCACGCTGCTTGCTACTTCTAACTCCGCAGATGTTCGCTCTGTCGATGATGTCGGTACCCGCGGCGAGCTCGCACGCGTCCTCGAAACCTTTGAGCCCGGCAGCAATTTTTAGTCCCTCGCTCACTCGACAGCGACCTTTTCCGATAATATCCCTCCCTTATTTAGCTCAACTGCATAATTTTCGACTGACCTCGTCATTCTGCTCAATATGCGCACGCGGGTAGGCCGCTCAGCGCTAGTGAATTGGCAGATTTGGTAGAGTGAAATGCCCGTTTTGGTACAGTTCGCCCTCTGGAGTTCGTTGTTCGGTGATCACGAGTTAGAAATTCAGCGTTTTCGATGCTGTCGATGGCGGGAAAAAATGCTCGCGATCGGGCCGATATCCAACGTGCAGCAGATCGGCCGAAATGGAGATGATCGAGTAAATTGGCAGTATTGCTCCGCGGCGTCGGGGACTCAAGATCTGCATTGTGACGATGACGTCAATAGCATGTAAATAGCGTCGATCCTCGACGATGCTTCGCGATCGCTGAAGCAGTGCGAGAAATAGCTTTCTTTTTTTGAAAAATAGGCTTAGAATTTTCCGGTGCTAAAGGCAACTAAGGGTCGGAGGTAGTTCATCATAGCGAAGGACAGAATTTCACAATCCGACGACAGGTTTACGAGACGCGGTTTTCCACGCGATCTACTAGGAGTAAATATGGACTCTGCCTCAGTGGCGATCGAACGCGATATCGCCTTTGGGTTTGAGGAAGTGGCCGAGCTTCCGCAGATCGGACTGATCGCGCCCGAGGTGGGCGTGACGACCGACGAGCTTACGTTCGACGCCGCGACTGTGGACATCGATCTTTGCCGGGCGGCGACGACCGGCAGCATGCCGGCGTTCGAGATGCTGTACCAGCGATATCATCGCCGCACGTACAGCCTCTGTCTCAGGATGACGAGCAGCCAGACCGAGGCCGAGGACCTGACGCAGGAAGTATTTATCCAGCTTTTCCGCAAGATCGGCAGCTTTCGCGGCGATTCGGCATTTTCGACCTGGCTGCACCGCATGACGGTCAATCAGGTGCTGATGCATTTCCGCCGGCGCAGCGTTAAGAACGAGCGTACCTCGGATGACGGCGAGATGCCGGAACAGACCGTTATCGGGACCGCTAATCCGAACAAGATGCCGGTGATCGACCGGATCGCCCTAAAAAATGCGATCGCCCAGCTGCCGCACGGGTACAAGAGCGTGTTCGTCCTCCACGACATCGAAGGCTTTGAGCATGAGGAAGTGGCACGGATGATGGGCATTTCCGTTGGTACGTCGAAATCGCAGCTGCACAAGGCCCGTTTGAAACTTCGGGGGCTGCTGGCCAAGCAGGCCGAATAGGTTAACGACATAATTGAAAAACACGAACAAGGCGCGCGATTGTTCGTGTTTTTTGTGCCTCACAGCGTCGTAAAGATCGACAGGAAAGGCAAATAAATAGGGCATAAGGGGCAACTATTTAGGGCTGTAGTTAATCTATAAAGTTGAGTGCAAATGGGCTACACTGGTGGCCGCAGCATGCGGGCCCTAACATCGGTGTGGACCAAACAAGATCTCTAATGAATTGCGACGACTGTAAAGTAATATTGAGCCTCTATTTGGACAACGAGCTTGATGAAATTCAAGCTGCGGGCGTCCGGGCGCATATTGCTGCGTGCGACCCTTGTGCCAAGCTTTGCGAAGATCTGTCGTCGATACTTTTCACATGCGGATTTGAAGAAGGTTCGGAACTCGTGCCGCCGAATTCGCAGGCATTGTGGTGCCGGATCAGCAATACGATCGAGAGCGAGATCAAACCGCCTCCGCCGGCTGTCGAGGCACCGCGGAAACGTTTTTGGAGCTTGTCGCTGCCGCAGCTAGTATCGGCAGTTCTGCTGATCGCGGTCCTAAGTTCGCTGCTCACGGTGGTCGGGATCCGCAATTATATGCAGCCGGCGGCGGATGATATTATCACCCGCTCGACAGCGACGCAGACAACGTTTGAAAAGGTCCTGAGCAAGGTCGGTCTGATGGAAACTCCGCAGCATGCCCGCGACCGGCACATCAAGGAACAGTTAGCCGCGATCACATACTGGGACGATCGCGTCCAATCACGACGCGTCAAGTGGGACGAGCGGACCCGCGAGGCGTTCGACCGCAATCTACAGGTGATCGACGAGTCGCTGAACCAGTACAAAGTAATTCTCCAGCAGGATCCCGAGGACGACCTTTCCGAAGAGATGCTCGACTCGGTGATGACCGACAAGATGAACCTGCTGCGGGATTTTTCCGACCTTTAAGCCTTTAGTTTGAAAATGATCTTCAGATCCCCACGTTCCTCTTGCGCATTACGAGCGGCTCGAACTACGTTACTCATCACGAGCGTAGTTCTTTTATTTGCGCTTGCGGGCAGTGCTTTTTCCCAAAAGAAATTTTCTAAAACATACCCGGCAGGACAGAATGTTCGCCTTTCCCTAATGAATCGCTCGGGCACCGTGACGGTCGAGGGCTGGGACCGGACGGACATTAATATAGCGGCGGTGCTTGAGGAGCCGGCGGCCAATATCGTGCCGCAAAATCTGAGCGGCACCATCTCGATCAATCTCGTCCGCGATAATCAGGGACGCGGCGAGGTCGGCAACGTTAATTTCCTCATTCGCGTCCCGTATTACGCAATGGTCGATATCGAAACGCGGATCGGAAACCTCAGTGTCAGCAATGTCCGCAGCGGCCTGGTGCGTGCCAAGATCTCAAGCGAGGGCGACATCAATCTGGTGAACGTCGGAGCGAGCACCGTTTCGGCGGAAAATGTGATCGGCGACATATTCTTTGACGGCGAGATGCAGGAAGGCGGTAATTACCGTTTTTCGTCGATGCGGGGAAACATCACTCTGCACATTCCGTTCAACTCCTCATTTCGCGTCGTGGCGACGGCACCGTCGACCCGCAATATTTCGTTCGGGGTCTTTTCGAACGGGAATATGAATTTCCTCGGCGACGGCCGCCGCGTCGTCGGCAGATTCGGCGAGGGCAGCGCGACCCTCTCGGTGACCAATCAGCAGGGCAGTATCGCCTTCATCAGACGGTAACTTTGACCGCATCGGCCCGAAGCACGTAAGATGCTTTTTGGGGCAGATCCACTTCGGACAAAAAAAGGACAATCCATGCAAATTAAAATGCCGGCGTTAGCTGTTGCGATCGTGTTGTTCGTATTGTGTGTGTCAGGTTTTGGGCAGACGGCGTCTCCGCAGATGCTCAAACAGACGACGACCAAGACCGATAAATTTGATTTCGGCGTCGGCGGCACCGTGGCCATCATCGGGGCCCCGAACGGATCGATCCGCGTGGTCGGCTCGTCGAGGAACGAGATCGAGATCTCGGCCGAGATCGAGATCGAGGCGGCGACCGAGGCGGACCTTGCCCGCATTGCACAGGTGACAACGTTTATAACTGATGAGAGCACGGGCCGCGTGACCTTTACGACGAGCGGCACGCACAACAAGCTTGGCAGCAAAAAGCTTTGGAAAAAATTTCCCAAAAACCTCATTGGATTGCCGTTCCGCATCGATTACACGGTCTCAGTTCCGCGCTATTGCGATCTGCAGATAGACGGCGGAAAGGGTGACCTGTCGATCTCGGGCGTCGAGGGCGCGATCCGCGTTAATTCGATCGACTCGAATGCCAAGCTCGAACTGATCGGCGGCGGGCTGAACGGAACGTTCGGCAGCGGAACGGTTGACATCACGATGCCTGACCGCAGCTGGCGCGGCAGCTCGATCGACGTTTCGCTGGCCAAGGGGACGATGGCAGTGCATTTGCCGATCAACCTGAGCGCCGAGCTCGATGCGACGATATTAAAGGCCGGAAAGATCGAAAATGCGTTCACGACCTTCAAACCGCGAACGCGGACCGTACCATTTACGGACATGTCGGTGATCGCCAAGGCCGGCAGCGGCGGCGTCTCGATGAAATTTACTGTCGGCGACGGAACGCTTAGCCTGCGGCCGATCGGCAAGCCCAGCCCGTGACCATTAGCGGTTCCCGCTCAACATTTATGACGATCAAATCAGATATATGGCTCCGCCGGATGGCGGATGAGCAGGCGATGATCACGCCATTTCTGCCCGAGCTTGTTCGTGAGGTCGATGGCAAACGTATCATCTCGGCGGGAGCGTCGAGCTATGGCTATGACATGCGGCTGGCGGACGATGGGTTTCGCATTTTTTCATCCGTTTATGGTGATGAGATCGATCCAAAACGCTTTGACGAGGCCGCGTCGCTCATCGAACCGCCGGTGCGCGAGGCTGAGGATGGTGCTAAATACTATCTTTTGCCGCCGCATCACTATGGGCTCGGCGTGACGGTCGAGACATTCAAGATGCCGCGAAACGTAACGGGCATCGCGCTCGGCAAATCGACTTACGCTCGAGCCGGCTTGCTCGTAAACACGACGCCGCTTGAGGCGGGCTGGACCGGACGCCTTGTGGTCGAGATCGCCAATCTCGCAAATCTGCCGCTGAGAGTCTACATCAACGAAGGGATCGGCCAAATACTCTTTTTTGAATCAAGCGAGGACTGCGCCGTCAGCTACGACGATCGCGGCGGCAAGTATCAAGGCCAGACCGGCCTGACCTTTGCCAAGGTCTGATATCTGCTTACCGGCCGACGCCGGTCAATTTCGCCGCTTGTCCCGGCTAGCGTTCAAACCGTGCCGTCGTCCATCGGCGGTTCGTAGCTCGAGCTCATATCCACACTTGCGTCCGCCCCGGCACCCGCGTCGAAGCCGGTATCGACGACTCCTGCGTCGTAGGTCGGTTCGTACGAGCCGCCCGATTCAACGGCCGACGAATCGTCGACCTGATAGTGGTCGTCGGCCGGGTTAGCGTGGGCACCGTATTCATCAGCGGTGGCCTGATAGCTCTCGGCCTGATCGGCATTACGCTGAGCGCCGTCGACATCGCCCTGGGCGGCGTAGTATTCGGCGTTTTGGGCCGAATCGTCGGCGTTCTTTTGGTCCCACGTGGCCCAATCGAGATTTGCTACATCTTTGTCCGCCTGAGCGGTGTGGTCCGCTCCGCCGGCCTGATAATCGGCGTCGCCGGTGGCGTATGCGACGTTTTGAGCGTCCTCTTTAGCTGACGCGTAATCGCCCTCGCTGGCATGATATGCCTGTTGATCGCGGTAATAATCAGCGTTGTCCTGCTGATTTGCGGCATTGTCCAGCTCGCCGGCGGTCGATCCGCTCAAACCGCTTTGGTCGCCTGCTTCCCAAGCCTCGTTCTCAGCGACCTCGCGTGCGTCTGCGGCGGCGGCGTAATCGCCCTTATTTACAAATTCGTCGGCCTGAGCCTGGGCCTGCTGGGCGGCGTCGGCATGAGCTTGCTGGTCGGCAGCCGCCGGATCGGCTGCGGGTTCGGCCGCAGGTTCGCCCTGGGCGGTTGCCGTATAGTCATCCGGAGCCGCTGCGTAATAATCAGGCGTGTCGAGGGTCGGTTCGAACGCCGTCGGCGTATCGATAACGCCCGGCGGGATATCGACCGACGGGAACGAGTCGCTTCCGATATTAAATTCCACTGAGTTGGTCGAAATTTCCTCATCGGTCGGCAAGCCGTTGTCACTGATCGCTCCCGCGTCGAGGTCGCTGTCGCCGTCGGTTTCCGAATCGGTGGTGTCAAATTGGCCGTCACCATCACTGTCCGTGACAGTAGTATCAAATTCGCCGTCCCCATCGGTATCGAACATGGCGACATCGAGTTTCCCATCTCCGTCCGTGTCCTCGCCGATGGCATCGACCACTCCGTCGCCGTCAGTGTCCATCTCGATGACGTCCAATTTCCCGTCACCGTCCGTGTCCTGTGCCACGGCATCGACATGCCCGTCGCCATCCGTGTCTCCCGCTACGGTGTCGATCTGTCCGTCGCCGTCGGTGTCGGCGGCACCTGTATCGGCCTGTCCGTCGCCGTCGGTATCGACGAACGTGACATCATCGGTCGAAGCATCGTCGTCAAACAACGCTTCGACGATCTCGGCGGCCAGCGAACTGTCATCCGCCGGAGCTGCTGTGATCTCAAAGTCGGTTTCGGTGCCGTCGGCGTTGGTTTCTGTCGTCGTGATCGGATCTTGTTCAATCGGCATAGTTCGGGTCCTCTCCCATTAATTCTCGTTTGATAGCGATGTTTTCTTGCTGCGTCTTTTTTACGTTCTTTCTAAGCTGCGTGATCGCCCCGCATTTGGCGTCCGGACATTTGGCGGCCAAAACCTCTTTGCCCTCGAGCACTTTTCTCGGAACACGCATCGGTGTCCCGCAGGTCGAGCACTTAAATCTAAGGATGTCTGGGTCAACGGTCGGCTTCGGCTTTGGCGGTGGCGGCGGCGGTGCCGCGCGGCGGATCGACTCGGAGATCGCAGTCAGATAATGTTTCAATTCCGGGCTGCGGGCGTATTGGGCGAGCAGTTTGAGCCGCGGCCCGATGTACGGCGTAGACGAGGTCGTGACCTCGGAAAGCTTGGTGTAAGCGTCGTCCTCGACATCCTGCTGGTTGATCCACTCTTCGATGTTCAGCTGCTTGAACATGACCGACGATCGCAGCGTCCACGAGAGCAGCACTCGTCTCGCGACCTCCTCGCTGCCGACCGCCAACAGGCCCGCGCGATCCGCCGTGATCTCCGCCTGCCGGGCCCACGCCAAAAGCGGCATTTCCATCGCCCCGCCGATCAGGTGCGTCGGGCTCATAATTGCGTTAAAAATACCGCCCGCCATAAACCCCTTCGAGGGCCCCTGTTCGCCGAGGAAAAAGCGGATGACCGTTTTCCACAAAGCGTGTCCGGCGCGGCAATGGCCCATTTCGCGAGCCAGCAGGAACAGCAGATCGACACCCTGAAAATTTCCGGCGAGAGCGGAACCGAGGATGATGAAAGAGTCGCGATCAGTGCCGAACGTCAGGCAGTCCCACGCCCGGTCGCCCGAAATATAAACGTCCGGCATATGCGACATCCCGAGGATGCGTGCCGAACGGACGGCCTGGCCATAGATCTGCGGCAGCTGCTTTTCGCCGAGCAGGACGCCATTAAAGGCGACCTCGACCCAACGGCGGCCAACCTTTTCAGAGACGGCCTTGGCGGCGGCGTTAAGCGGCGTGATCTTGCGTAAAGCGGCCATTGCCTTGGCGTCGGCTGCCCACGCGAACGCGGCGGCATCGACCTGATAGCCCGGAACTAGCGGCCGCAGCCAATTACATTCGCTGCATATCACGCTTCGCTGCGGCAAGCCCTCGCCGTGTCCGCCGCATGTCCGGCATGTGACGGGAGCGACAGGCGCGAAATTCTGTAGATGCGCCTGTCCGATGTGGTTCGGGTTAAAATCTGGCGGCGTCACGAACGGGACCGGCTGGACCGGCGGTGCCGGAGCTATGTTAACGGGCGGCACGGCAGCGGCCGCCGCGTAAACGATCGGAACACCGCAATAAATACAAAATTTGGTGCCGGCCGCCGGCTGACGGTGGCCGTTCGAGCAAACAGGAGAGTTTGGGTTTGGATCAGCCATTAGTAATACTGCGGCGACGATGCCGCCAGCACTGCAAAAAGGAGATAGATCACATAGATGATAATGTGCAGGACCGTGCAGGCGATCCCGCCCCAGAGGCCGACCTGTGCCATCCATTTGCCGGCGGGCGGCGATTGGCCCTGGTTTATCGCCCCGAGCTCCATCCACCCGACGATCGCCGCCGGAATGCCCGAGAACGGCCCGCAGCAGATCAAAGAAAGTATTGCGAGCACGAGAGCGATGATCGCCCGCGAACTGGGGCCGGCAGCGGACGCTGATGCGGGCTGGCCGACCGGGCCGCCAGGCGGAGCCCACTGCTGCTGGGCGGCCGGAGCGCCGATGGGCGGTGCGGGCCTGAGCGGCGATGAACAGTTGTGGCAAAATGCCGCCTCGGGCAGATTTGGCTGATTACATTTCGGGCAAGGTGTCATCATAAATTCACGAATTTGGTCGATCGCCAGGTACCTCGCACCGAACGCGTTTCGCGAAACGGGGATGCGATCAGGTTGATCTCGAAAAACGGCCGTTACGTTATGAAAGAGAATAGGTTATCCGCCCAAGCGGACCAATTTTTTCGATGAATGTACTATAAACTAAGTCCGGCGGAACCGAAAGTTATTTCTTCGCGGCGGAAACGGTTTTTGCCAATGCTTCGGTATAATGATGGGGACCACATTATGCTTCAGATCGAAAATTATATCGGCGGAGAACTGGTCGCACCAGCGTCTCGGGCGTATCTCGATAATTTTGACCCTTCGACGGGCGAGGTGTATTCGCAGATCGCCGATTCCGATGACCGCGACGTGCATCTAGCCGTTGAGGCTGCTCGGGTCGCGTTTCCGGCGTGGTCGGAGACGTCCGCCGAAGAGCGGCACGATATAATGATGCGGATCGTGCAGCTGATCGAACGCGACCTTGAGCCGCTCGCTCTGGCCGAATCGATCGATAACGGCAAGCCGCTGTCGCTCGCGCGGATGGTCGATATACCGCGTGCGGTGGCTAATTTTAAGTTTTACGCGACCGCCGCGATGCACACCTCGAACGAATCGCACGACAGCGTCGGCCAGCACGCGATCAATTACACGCTGCGGCGGCCGCTCGGTGTCGTCGGCTGCATTTCCCCGTGGAATCTGCCGCTGTATCTTTTTACATGGAAGATCGCACCGGCGATCGCGGCCGGCTGCACGGTCGTCGCCAAGCCGTCGGAAGTGACGCCGATGACCGCGTACCTGCTTTCAAAATTGTGTATCGAAGCGGGACTGCCCGCCGGCGTCCTCAACATCGTTCACGGGCTCGGGCCGAAGGTCGGCTCGGCGATCGTTTCGCACAAGGACGTCAAGGCCATCTCGTTCACGGGCGGCACCAAGACCGGCGAAGCGATCGCACGTGTGGCGGCACCGATGTTCAAAAAGCTATCGCTCGAGCTCGGCGGCAAGAACCCGAATATCATCTTCGCCGACTGTAATTACGAGGAAATGCTGGCGA
>JBDTZO010000034.1:0-6769 GCA_040005135.1 Acidobacteriota bacterium
ATGACCAATTTCTACCGCGGAATGCTAAAAAACAACGAACGTCCGGCCGCCGCCCTCAGAGCCGCCCAGATCGAGATGTGGAAGCAGAAAAAGTGGCAATCACCATACTACTGGGCCGCGTTCACGATGCAAGGCGAGTGGCGTTAATCGTTGGTACCTGGCTGGTCGGCATTGCTGAAATGTCGAGCACTATTTCGCCGTTCGCGTTCTCCGGCTTTTACGTCGGACGGGCAGACACAGTAGCAACTCACCTTCCGTGTCATTAAAAGTCGCCGGTCGCAGATCGTTTTGACCCCTTTTCAGGCGAATTCTCGTTTAGATAGACAGGAGCACCCAATTCAAGCTGCTGTCGGAGCTTCGGGAATACCGAGTCGCCGACGAGCCAGCCTCGAATTTGACGCCCCTACGTGGACTGACCGGTCCTCGGCAATGTTGAAAATTCAAAAGGAGAAAATACTATGAAAAACATCATCAGATCCCGCAGCATTACACCCATTCTGATCGCCATCGTGGTCGTTGCCCTCAGCGTCGCCGTGAGCGCCCAGGTCACCCGCCCATATCATAACGGCTCGGTCTGGCAGGTCAGTTTTATTCAAATAAAGCCGGGAATGGATACTGCGTACCTCAATTATCTCACCACTGACTGGAAACGAGAGAATGAAGCGCTGAAGAAGGACGGTCAGATCCTTTCTTACAAGGTCATCACTACTGAGGGACACACGTCCAACGACTGGAACATCATGCTGATGATCGAGTACAAAGACCTGGCGACTATGGAGGCCAACGAAGCAAAAGCTGACAACCTGGCACAGACCGTCATCGGCACCGATGAAAAGCAGATGCAGGGCTATCGAGAGCGGCTCCAGATCCGCGAGGTGATGGGCATTCGCCTTGGCCGTGAGATCATTTTAGAACCAAAACGCTAAAAGCTTCGTTCGACATACCACGAACGCGGCAGACGTCCCTAACGTCTGCCGCAAATTCATTTTTAGGCGAGGACAGCCTCCGCCAAAACCTATATTTCTTCTTCTCGCCCTGCTAAATAATGATACGATTGGCGCAACCAGTTTCTCAATTTAACAGCGGTTAACAGCCCACTCAGCGGAGGTCAAATGTTTATCAGAGGATCTTTATTCGCGATCGTATCTCTTTCGGCTGCCGCCTTGCAGGCACAGACGTTGCCTGAGCCGGGCACGCTGGTGCCTGCTCACGCGGTCGAGAGCAATATCGAGGGCGGGCAGGATCAGGTATATAAGATCGACCTCACGGCCGGTCAGATGATACGTATACGGCTCGACCAAAAGACGCTCGATGCGTCTTTGATTCTTTCAGGCCCCGACGGCAAACGACTGACGGAGATGAACCTGACCGGCGGCGGCGAACAGGAAACGCTCGCGTTCGAAGCTTCGGCCGGCGCGTACGGCCTGACCGTGCACGGCATCGGATATCCGAAAATGACCGGCACATATCGCCTGGAGATGACCGTCAAGCCGGCAGCAAGCGACATAGACCGAAAATATATTGCGGCGCAGAACCTGCTGATCGAGGGGCAGAGCATAGGCAGGCAGGAGCCTCGATCGCCGCAGGTTGTTGAAAAATTCGGCCAGTCGCTCGAAATGTGGCGCAGCTTGAACGAGACCTTCTGGGAAGGTGTGACGCTCAAGGAGCTCGGCCGGGCTTACATGAGTCTTGGCCAATATGGCAAGGCGATCGAGTCGCAGGAACGAGCGATCGCGATCAGCCGTGAATTGAAGGACCGCCTGCGCGAGGGAATTGTTCAAAATGACCTCGCAAATTCCTACTTTAACCAGAAGCAATATGACAAGGCGGCGGAATATTTTCGCGGGTGCATCGCGATCTTTCGTGAGACAAAGGACCAGCGGCGCGAAGGCTTGCTGATCTATTCGTTGGGAAACACGCAGAAGAACATGGCACAGCTCGCGGATTCGATCGCCAGTTTTGAACAGGCGATCGCGATCCTGCGTGAGGTCAATGAGCGGCCATTTGAGGGTCAGGCATTACAAAGTTTGGGCAACGCCTATCTGAGCCACGGCGAACCGGACAAAGCTATCGTGGCCACGCGATCGGCGATCGAGATCTTTCAAGAGATCGGGAACCTCCCCAGCGAGGTCCAGGGCCGGATCAACCTCAGCATAGTGTACAGTCGCCTCGGAAAGCCGGAAAAGGCGATCGAGGTTCTCGATCCGGCCCTCGCCATCACCCGCGAAACTAAGAATCGATCGCAGGAAGCTGGCGTTCTCGACACGCTTGGACTGATTCATGGCGAGAGCGGTCAGACCGTTAAGGCTGTCCAATACTTCGAGCAGGCCCTGACAGTAGCCCGCGAGATGAAAGACAAATCCCGTGAGTCTCACGAACTAAACAACCTCGGCCTGGCTTATTCGTTCTTAAGCAAATATGACAAAGCGATCGAATATCTCGGAATGGCGCTTCCGATCAAACGAGAACTTCAGGATGTTAAAGGTGAAGGCTCGACCTTCAGCTATCTGGGCGTAAATTATGTCAAACTCGGTCAATACGAGAAGGCGATCGAGAACCACGAAAAAGCGCTCGCGATCTTCCGCAAAGTTGATCGAACCCTCGAAGGGAACGAGCTGGAGAACTTGGGCAACGTCTATAAAATGCTTGGGCGGGATGCGAAAGCTATCGAGTATTTAAGCCAAGCCCTCACGGTCTTTCGCGAGGTGAAGTATCGGACCGGAGAGGCCGACGTCCTTATCAACCTCGCCGATTCTTACGGCATAATCGGCCGCGATGATGATGCGATAAGATCCCAGGAGCAGGCGCTTGCGATCTATCGAGATCTTAAATATCGCCTTGGTGAAGGTTCGGCACTCCGCTCGCTCGGAAGCGAATACGCGAAGCTCGGGAAGAGCGAGAAAGCTCTCGAAATGTATCAGCAAGCGCTTCCAATCTTTCGCGAGGTCAAGAATCCCGAGAGTGAAGGCTTCACGCTCCTTAAAATGGGCGAATCGAAACAGAATTTGAAGAGTCTCGATGAGGCTGCAGCTTTGATCGACGATTCCGTCAAAATATTCCGCACGATCGGCAGTAAAAATTTCGAGTTCGGGGCACTCACTGCGCTCGCCAAAGTGGAACGCGATCGCGGCGATCTCGCCGCGGCGCGAGGTAATGTCGAAGAGAGTTTGCGCATCTCGGAATCGCTCCGGGCCGAGCTTATCAGCCCCGAATCGCGGACTGCTTTTCTCTCGGGCGTTCAAGATTCTTACAAGCTTTACACCGACCTGCTGATGGCCCAAAACCGTATTGAACCGAAAAAGGGCTTTGACCAATTGGCCGTCGAGGTCGCCGAGCGACGGCGGGCACGCAGCCTGCTCGATCTGCTTGCCGAGAGCAAGACCGACGTGCGGCAGGGCGCCGATCCGGCACTTGTCGAACGCGAAAATGCGATCGCAAAGGAGTTGAGCGAAAAGGCGCAGGCGCTCGTACGGTCCGACAAACCTGGGCAGGCAGCCGGCCTAAAGGCAGAGATCAGCCAGCTGGAGACCGACCTCGAACGCGCCCAGACCGCGATCCGGAAGGCCGATCCGAACTACTCCGCACTGGTTCAGCCGCAGCCTCTCAAATTCAGCGAGATCCAGGCTCAGCTTGACCCCGACACACTGCTGCTTGAATATTCGCTCGGCGCAGACCGCAGCCACCTTTGGGCCATCACGAAAGATTCGCTGACGAGCTACGATCTGCCAAAGGAAGAAGTTATCAAGAACAGCGCTCTGAACGTTTACGAAAAACTGACCGCCCGCAATGCCGTGCAGATCGGGGAGACCGAAGGGCAGCGTGGAGCCCGCGTCAAAGAAGCCGAAGCCAAACTTCCGGTCGCCGCACTTTCCTTAAGCCGCATACTTCTCGGGCCTGCTTCCGCCCAGATGGGCGGCAAGCGGCTGGTCATTGTCGCCGACGGCGCATTGCAGTACATCCCGTTCGCGATGCTGCCCGATCCAGCATCGGAGCAGGAACAGCCGCTGATCGTGGGTCACGAGATCGCAAGCCTGCCGTCTGCTTCGGCCCTAGCGATCCAGCGCAGGGAGCTGGACGGCCGTCCGCTTGCTCCTAAAATGCTTGCCGTGATCGCCGATCCGGTCTTCGAAAAAACGGACGAGCGATTTAAGGCTGTGGTGTCGGACGCTGACGATAATGCGGCCTCCGTCGCGTCGGCGGACACCCGCGGGCTCGAATACATCGCCGACTCGACCAATACCGGCCAGCTTGTCATCCGCCGTCTCAAATTCACGCGTCAGGAAGCCGACAGCCTGCTCGCACTCGCGCCAAAGGCATCGGAGTTCCGCGCTGTCGATTTTGACGCGAACCGGGCAACGGTCATGGGCGGCGGACTGTCCCAATACCGGTATGTGCATTTCGCGACTCACGGATTTCTCGACACCGAGCGGCCTGGCCTTTCGGCACTGGTCCTCTCAACGATCGGCCGCGACGGCAAACCGCGTGACGGATTCCTACGTGCGAATGATATTTACAATATGAAGCTGCCGGCGGAACTCGTTGTCTTGAGTGCATGCCAAACCGGCCTTGGCAAAGAGGTGAAAGGCGAAGGACTTATCGGCCTGACGCGAGGCTTCATGTACGCCGGAGCGAAACGTGTCGTCGTCAGCCTGTGGAGCGTCAACGACAGAGCGACCGCCGATCTGATGACCAAATTCTACCGTGGAATGCTAAAGGACAACGAACGCCCCGCCGCAGCCCTAAGAGCCGCTCAAATTGAAATGTGGAAGCAGAAGAAATGGCAGTCGCCATACTACTGGGCCGCGTTCACCATGCAGGGCGAGTGGCGATGAACCGCATGTGGCGATTTCCTCGTAATCGTCCGAATCGAGTACTGTATCTCGGAAGCACCTTTTTACAACAGCCCTTTAAGCGTTGAGCCCGGAGTACATCATATGTTTCTCAAGAGAACATCTTTGTTGTTGATTCTTAGTTTGTCGACTCTCCTTGCGCACGCTCAGGTCGGGCCGGCACCAAAGATTCTCATCTCCGGTCAGTCGATCGACCGCGCGATCGCGGGCGGCGAGTCACACACCTATCAGATCAGCCTCGCGGCGGGACAGTTCGTGCGTGTTGTGGTTGAGCAGAAAGCCATTGACGTGAAGATCTTACTCGCGGCCCCGGACGGTAAGCTAATGGCCGAGGTCAACCTCACCGGCGTCGGCGGGCTGGAATCGCTGTCTGTAGAGGCGAGAGCGGGCGGGGCTTACCAGTTGACGGTCCTTGCCATTGGACCCGCCATCCTTGCCGGCTCTTACAAGGTGGGGCTGGAAGTGAAGGCGACGGCCACGGCACGGGACAGACAACGAATTGCCGCCGAGCAATTGCTGCTCGAAGCCTTCGAGTTGCGAAAGCAGGGCGGGAAGACAGCCGAGCAGGTGATCGACAAGCTGCAGCAGGCGCTCCTCGTGTGGCGAGAACTGGGCGATCCCTATTGGACAGCGTGGTCCCTTGCCACCATCGGTGCTGCCCATTACAGTCTGAACCGCTACGACAAAGCGATCGAATATTTCGAGCAGGCTCTGTTGATCTATCGCGAGGCGCAGAACCGCGCCGGTGAGGGGAACACGATCAGCAGTCTGGGAAATTCTTATTTCGCGTCGAACCGCTACGAAAAAGCGATCGAGTATTACGAACAGGCGCTGGTGATCTTTCGTGACCTGAAGGATCGCTCTACCGAGGGGCGCAATCTCACCAATCTGGCCAATGCGAATATCTACCTGAACCGTTACGATAAGGCGATCGAATATCTCGAGCAGGCTCTGTCGATTTATCGTGGGGTAAAAGACCGGTCCGGCGAAGGAGTCGCGATCATCAGTTTGGGCAATGTCTATTACATTGTGAGCCGTTACGAGAAAGCGATCGAATATTATGAACAGTCAGTTGTGATCTCCCGAGAGGCAAAGAACCGGACCAGCGAAGGAACTGCACTCAATAATCTGGGCCTCTCCTACACCAATCTGAACCGCCACGAAAAAGCGATCGAATATTTTGAGCAGGCGCTGGCGATAGCCCGAGAGGATAAAGACCTGGGCGGCGAGGGAGAGATCCTCAACAATCTGGGAATTGCCTATGGCAGCCTGGACCGTTTCGAGAGGGCGATCGAATATCTTGAACAGGCTCTGGCGATAGAGCGCAAGGTGAAAAATCGCTGGGGCGAAGGGAACACGCTCAACTTTTTGGGCGGTGACTATTACAGCTTGGGCCGATATGAGAAGTCGATTGAAAATCTCGAGCAGGCGCTTGTGATCCATCGCGAGGTACAGAACCGATTTGGCGAGGGAATCGCTCTTAATACATTGGGCCAGGCCTATTCCAAAACGAGCCGCAACGAGAGAGCGATCGGGTATTACGAGCAAGCATTGGCGATCAATCGCGAAGTAAAAAATCGTCTAAGTGAGGCAGACACACTTTATAACTGGGCCATAGCGGAACGAGCGCAGGGCAATCTGGCCGCGGCACGTACCCGCGTCGAGGAGAGTCTGAGGGTCAATGAATCGACGCGGTCAGAGGTCATCAGCCCGGAATCCCGCGCCTCGTTTCTCACCGCCGTACAAAGCTCTTATCAGCTTTACACCGACGTGCTGATGCGTCAGCACCAGGCCGAGCCGACAAAAGGGTTTGATGCCCTCGCCATCGAAGTCAGCGAACGCCAGCGTGCCCGCAGCCTGCTCGACCTGCTCGCCGAAGCCGGCGCCGACCTGCGTCAGGGTGTCGACGCCGCGTTGAT
>JBDTZO010000210.1:0-6755 GCA_040005135.1 Acidobacteriota bacterium
GATCACTCGCGGTAGTTTTCAAGACTACTGCCTTACCAATTAGGCTACCTCTCCGCACGGGCGGGCGAACAAGGAATATATCAAAAAACCACCGCGAAATAAAACTATTTCGCGGCGGCAAATTGTTTAAAGTCGCGGCCGACGTCCGTAGATATGTTCCTGCGGCTTCGTGAGGCTCGCTTTCGGTCAGTTTGCAGCGAGCAGCTGCGATATTCGTGAGCTTAGCTCATCTGTGCGATCCCAGCCATTTGAGCGGTACGCAACGTTACCGGCCTTATCGATCACGAAATACGACGGGAAACCCATGTCAACGTTGCCCTCGCTGTCGCGGTCCGCGTATTGGAGCAGCACGCCAAAGCTGTTTGCCAAGACATGAAAATTGAACGGATGAGCCCGAAGATAACCCCCGAGCTTGTCCTCGTTGTCTAGCGACAGCGCGAGGAATGTCACCTTTTTCTCGTCGTATCTCGACGAAAACGTATTAAGCTTTGGGATCTCATTGCGGCAGATCTCGCATTTTGTCGACCAGAATGTCAGCACGACGACCTGGCCGCGCATTGCGGCGAGATCGTAGTAATTACCGTCCATCGACGCGGCGGCAAAAGCTGGAGCGGCACTGCCCGTTCTTAACGCCTTTTGAGCAAAGGCCGAACACGACAGAACGATGACAAGGGCTATCAATGAGATAGAACGCATTATGTTTTGTATAAGTCAGGTAAAACTTTGTTGTAACAGTTACAACATCCTAGTTTAAACAAATTGCGAATGGTCTGTACATTCAGAAAAATTGACGTTATTTCGCACGCGGTGGGAACCTCGACGGCCAGGCGTTACATGCTAAACTTTTATAAAGATGCTCCTCGAATCGCTTGAAGCTATATGCTTTCGAAACCTACAGGGAAAAATATCATGCCGCGGCGGCCTAAATATCTTTGTGGGCGAGAACGGCCAGGGAAAGACCAATTGGCTTGAGGCCATCTATTTTCTCGCGACCGCCAGATCCTTTCGGACCGCAAAGCTCAATGAGGCTGTTGGCTTCGGCCACGAACTTGCCATCATTCGCGGTTCGGTTCGCGAGTCGCCTGAGATCGTACGCGACCTTCAGGCGTCTATACAGGGAAATACCAAAGCCTTAGTTGTAAACGGAAAAAAAGAAACGGTCCAGCGCTATCTCGGCCAGCTGCACGCCGTCGTTTTCAATTCGGATGAGCTCGAGACCGTTCGCGGCCAGCCCGACGCGCGCCGGCGTTTTCTCGACGCTGGAATTGTGTCATTACATCCGCCGTTTGTCCAGACGTTTTCGGATTACAGCCGCGTCATCCGCCAAAAAGGTGCGTTACTGCAAACGGCACGCGAATCCGAATTCTCGGTCGAAAAGACGGCGGAGCTCCTCGCGCCATGGAACAAGCAGCTCGCAGCTCTCGCGGCCCGCATCCACCGTGCCCGCGTCCGCTTTGTAGAGCGGCTCAATCAGGTGCTCGAAAAAAAGCTCTTCGGCCGCGAAGAGCTTTCCATTCGCTATCAATCGTCTCTTGAGGAAAAGGGCGATCTTGATAATTATCAGGAGCTCATCACCGAACGTCTCGCACTTCGGGTCCAGGCCGAGATCGTCGCCGGACACGCTCTCGTCGGCACGCACCGCGACGATATGGAGCTAAAATTTGACGGCCACGACCTCCGCAAATATGGCTCCGCCGGCCAGCAGCGAAGTGCTCTACTCCTGCTGCAGCTCGCCAATATCGCTGTCTATCAAGCAACCCGCGGCGAATATCCGCTCTTCCTGCTCGACGACATCGACGCCGAACTCGACTACCGCCGCATCGGCCAACTGCTCGAGTTTTTGGATGGAAAGACCCAGACTTTTGTAACCACATCCAAAGATAGTTTCGTCGCCGAATTTGGCGGCGGAGCTAACGTGTTCGCCGTGGCGTCGGGCGAGGCTAAATATCAATAAAAACTTGGAGTTTAGCACTTTGCGGCACTACTAAAATTGGCCGAAAAATGCTATAATTTCCTATTGGTTTACTGTCACAAATTAAATCAAACAGTCCCGGCATTCAGTTACGCGCGGTTCGAACGTTGAGCCGGCGAGATCAACGGGATCTATACACACAGAGGTTTTTAAAAATTGGCTAAAGCACAACCAGAATATGGGGCAGATCAGATCACGGTTCTCGAGGGCCGTGATGCGGTCCGCAAGCGTCCCGCGATGTACATCGGCTCGACCAGCGAGATCGGCCTCCACCATCTTGTTTACGAGGTCGTCGATAATTCGGTTGACGAGGCTCTTGCCGGATATTGCGACACGATCGAGGTGGTCATTCACATGGACAACTCGGTCACGGTCGTCGATAATGGCCGCGGCATTCCGACCGATATCCACAAGCAAGAGGGCCGTTCGGCCGCCGAGGTCGTCATGACGATCCTGCACGCGGGCGGCAAGTTCGACTCGAATTCGTACAAGGTGTCCGGCGGCCTGCACGGCGTCGGCGTCAGCTGCGTCAACTTCTTAAGCGAATACTTACGGCTCGAGATCTGGCGCGATGGCGAGACGCACGAGATGGAGTTTGAGGCCGGCATTCCGACCGCTCCGCTCAAAAAGACGGGAACGACGACGAAACGCGGAACCAAGATCACGTTTCGCCCCGATTCGAGCATCTTTGAGACGACCGTTTACAGCTTTGAAAAGCTGTCCGAGCGCCTGCGCGAAAAGGCGTTCCTCAACAAGGGCATCCGCATCTTCATCAAGGACGAACGCGAAGAGCCCGAAAAATCGCACGAGTTTTACTACAAGGGCGGCATCGCCGAGTTCGTCAAGCACCTCAACCGCAACAAGAGCCCGCTCCACGACGAACCGCTCTATTTTGAGATCATCAGCGACGAGCTGTCGATCGAAGTGTCGATGCAGTACAACGACAGCTACGACGAAAAGATCTTTTCGTTTGCGAACAACATCAACACTGTCGACGGCGGCACCCATCTGTCCGGCTTTCGCGGTGCGATCACGCGCACGATCAATGCCTACGCCGAGAGCTCGGGCATGGTCAAAAATGCCAAGGTCGCCCTCACCGGCGACGACGTCCGCGAAGGTCTGGTCGCCGTCATCAGCGTAAAAATTCCGCAGCCGCAATTCGAAGGCCAGACCAAGGGCAAGCTTAACTCGCCCGTCAAGGGCCAGGTCGAATCGTTCTTGAACGAAAAACTCGGTGATTTTTTCGAACAGAATCCGGCCGTGGCAAAAAAGATCGTCGGCAAAGCTGTCGACGCCGCCCGAGCCCGCGACGCGGCCCGCAAGGCACGTGAGATCGTCCGCAAATCGGCTCTCGGCACGTCGACGCTGCCGGGCAAGCTCGCCGACTGTCAGGAAAAAGATCCGGCTCTGTCCGAGATCTACATCGTCGAGGGCGACTCGGCCGGCGGTTCGGCAAAACAGGGCCGCGACCGCAAGAATCAAGCCGTTCTGCCGCTCAAGGGCAAGATCCTGAACGTCGAAAAAGCACGCTTTGACAAGATGCTCGGCCACGGCGAGATCAAGGCGCTCATTACCGCGCTAGGCACAGGCATCGGCAAAGACGATTTTGACGTAACCAAATTGCGTTACCACAAGATCTGCCTGATGACCGACGCCGACGTCGATGGCAGCCACATCCGCACTCTGCTGCTCACATTCTTTTACCGGCAGATGCCTGAGCTGCTCGAAAATGGCTATGTCTACATCGCCCAGCCGCCGCTCTACAAGGTAAAACGCGGCAAAAAAGAAGAGTACATCAAGGACGAAAAGGGCATGTTCCGCTATCTGATGCGAATGGCGACCGCCGAAGCGCAGATCAGCTCGAACGGCCGCACCATGGAGGGTCGCGAACTTTCAAAGGCTCTCGAGCAGACGACCGAGCTCAAAAATTACTCGTCCCGCCTCGCCCGCCGCGTGCAGAATGACGCTCGGCTCGTCGAGGTTCTGCTCGACGCTTTTGCCGGCAAGGACGGCGTTCTTACAAAGAATGTCGTGCGTATCCGCAAGGTATTTGGCGAACAGGAAATGATGGCCGAGGTCGAGGCCAAGCTCATCGCTGCCGGTTATAATGCCGAGCTCAGCGGCGATGCCGAGCACGGCCTGCTCGAGATCGACATCTCGTACCCGAATGGCCAGACGCTGAAAATAAACTGGAATCTCGCGAGCTACGTCGAGTTTCAAAAGGCGGTCGAGCTTCGCAAATCGCTTGAGATCGATTTTCCGGGCCCTTTCATCCTCGGAGAGAACGGCAAGAGCGAAACGTTGGCGACACGGCCCGAGCTGCTCGAAAAGGTGATGGCGATGGCCAAAAAAGACCTCTCGATCCAGCGTTACAAAGGTCTCGGCGAGATGAATCCCGAACAGCTCTGGGAAACTACCATGGACCCAGAAAAGCGGACGATGCTCCAGGTCCGCATCGAGGACGCCATCGAAACCGACGGCATCTTCACCGTTCTCATGGGCGACCAGGTCGAACCACGCCGCAAATTTATCGAGGATAACGCCCTCGACGTTAAGAATCTCGACGTTTAACCGAGAGAGAGAAGCCGGAGCGCGGGCATCCCTGCCCGCCTCTACGCGGCATCTCGCCGGCCGCAGTCGGAGTTTACCGGCAAGATCAGCGAACACGACCGGTAGGCTCCGAAAAAAGGCTGCCCGCCAGGATAAAGACGGCAGCCGTGTTTTGCCGACAGCCTCAGAAAATTAATAGCTTCCCCGCCGCCGGATACGTTATTCTTACAAGCATTGTGAGATTCCCGGCCATGCATCGGCAATGATCGGCCGCCCACATCCAAAAAAGTGTTCGGACAGCTACTAATGAAAAAACAATATCTTCTGACCACGATATTTCTTTTACTGATCTCGGCTGCGGCCTTTTCACAGGTACCGACGCCCGCGCCAACGCCGGATGATGTGGTCAAGATCACCACCAAGCTTGTCCAGATAGACGCTCTCGTCACCGACAAGGCTGGAAAGCAGGTAACCGATCTCAAAGCGTCCGATTTTAGGCTGTTGCAGGACGGAAAGCCGCAGGTTATAACGAGCGTTGTCTATATAAGCACAGACGCCGGCAGTGCGGGCCAAAGCGCCGGTCCCGCGGTTAAGTCCGCTAAGGACGCGGTCCCGTTGCCGACCTCGATACAGCGGCCGTCGCCGGCGACGCCGGGTCGGCTAATTACGTTTATCGTAGACGACGGCAACTGCTCGGCGTCCGCATCGGGAATGTTCGCGGCCCGCGACGGCCTTAAAAAGTTTGTTAACGAGCAAATGCAGCCCGGCGACCGCGTTGCGATCTATCGCACGCGTGCCGGAACGAGCATGCTGCAGCAGTACATGTCCGACAAGGTGCGTCTCCTACGTTCGATCGACCAGATCCGCTGGTACCCACCGACCGGCGGCTGCCCGCCGAGCGACGGCAGCTTTTTCGAGGCGGCGACACCAAATACCCGCGACAAGGTTGGCGCGGACGGTAACCCTGAAAAGATCGAGTCCGACGCCGAACGCAAGATACGCGAAAAGGGCGAGGATTCCGGCAAAGATCATCAGATCAACGGCACACTTGGCGTGGTCGACTATATCGTTCGCGGGCTAGAACGCGTCGGCGGGCGCAAGATCGTATTTTTTATGTCCGACGGCTTGGCGCTTCGCAGCCGCGGCGGAGAGATCATGTCGGCAAAGGACATTCTCCACAGCCTCACCGAACAGGCCAACCGCGCCGGCGTCGTCTTTAACACGATCGACGTCCGTGGCCTCTACACTACGTCGATCGAGGCCCGAGACGACGTGCAGGCCAAGACCGATGTAATGGCGTCGGACACCGTCGTCGCCACCCGCGACGCCGACAAGAGCCGTTCCGAGGACGGCATGTACTATTTGGCGGACGCCACCGGCGGTAACTTTTACAGGAACACAAATGACCTCGCCGGTCCGATAAAACGCGTGCTGGGGCTCGAGTCCGGCTATTATCTGATCGCGTACGAACCGTCCGAAGATACGTTTCGCGGAAAGCATTTTAACAAGATCGAAGTCCGCGTAGAGCGCCCCGGCGTCACGGTCAGTTCGCGTCCGGGGTTTGACGCGGTCATCGATCAGCCCGCTCGGATCATCGCCAAACGCACCGCCGACAGCGAACTTTACGAGGCGATCGCAGCTCCGCTGCCCATCGCGGGGCTCGATCTGCAGCTGACCGCATACTTTGGCAATTCGCAGGCCGAGGGCAGTTTTATTCGGTCTCTGATCCACATCGGCGGTGAATCGATCAAGTTCGAAGATGATCCGGCGAGCGGCTTGAAAAAAGCCTCGTTCGACGTAGTCGCCGTCACGCTCGACGAAAAGAATAAGGTGGTCGACGAATTTACACGCGCCCATACCTACAAGGTGCCGGCCGACGCGTTGCCGCTCATCCGCCAGAATGGGCTCATATATTCGTCCGACGTCCCGATCAAAAAGCCGGGCACATACAATTTCCGCGTCGTCATCCGCGACAATACGAGCGGCCTGCTTGGCTCGTCGAGCCAGATCGTGGACCTTCCGGAGCTCAAGAACGGGCGGCTCTTCATATCCGGCCTTAACCTCTCGGAGGTCGCTGAGAATGGCAGATTTGCGATTCCCGGCGCGGTCAAGCCCGAGAATGCGCTCGTGATGACGACGACGACCGCGGCACCGGCGATCCGTCAGTTTCACCGCGGGACGGTGATCGCGTATTCCTATGTTGCCTACAATGCCCCGATGACCCCGTCAGGCG
>JBDTZO010000194.1:0-1979 GCA_040005135.1 Acidobacteriota bacterium
GCCGCAGCCTGTGGTTTTGCAAGGACCCGATTTAGTACGACCTAACGCAACGCCTGTAACGCCCACGACGCAGGCTAGACCGCAGTAGTCCGCAACCTCTGTTTCTTCCTTTCGCCCGTCAGACATCGTCTGACGGGCTTTTTCTTTGTCTAATTGAATTACGGTTGGCTAACGTAACCGGTGGGAACGGGAATATCACCATTCGACCCGAACGTAGCGTACATGTAAGTACTGTCGCTGCTCCTTAGTATGAACCACGAGCCTTGGGCAGGCCTGAATACGGCGATATCGGTCTTACCGTCGCCGTCGTAATCAGCGGGACATGGGATATCCGTCGATACCCCGAACTGAGCACCCCAAAATCCTGACGTTGAATTTAGCTCATACCAAGTTCCGCTCGAAGGCCGGAAAACGGCCGGGTCAGATCGGCCGTCGCCGTCATAATCAGCCGGCACGGGCACGTCGCCCGACGTACCGAATGCTACCGCATGGAATCCCGCCGAGCTCTGCAGCGAATACCAGACCCCTGTCGACGGTCGGAAGACAGTTAGGTCGGTCTTTCCGTCGCCGTCGAAATCGGCCGACACAGGCTTGTCCCCATTTGATCCGAACGCGACTGCTCCGAAGCCGGCCGTGCTTTGAGACAGGTACCAGACGCCCGTAGAAGGCCGAAAAACGGCAATGTCTGTCTTTCCGTCTCCGTCGTAATCGCCTTGGACGGGGATGTCACCGGGCGCTCCAAACCTGAGGGCGGTAAAACCAGCGGTACTTTGTTGAATGTACCAGGTCGAGTCCGACGGTCGGTAGACTGCGTTATCCGTCTTTCCGTCACCGTCGTAGTCTCCTGGAACTATAATATCGCCGTTTATGCCGAATTTGGTTGCGACGAACGATCCGTTTGAGCTGTTCAGGCTATACCATTGTCCTGTCGACGGCCGAAAGACCGAGATATCACTGTGGGTGTCGCCGTCAAAATTTGCGATCGCGGAACCTGATAGACTTGCGGTAGTCGTAGTGTAAATATAGTCGCCGCCGTTCGTTCCGTCGCCGTTCGCCGCGTTTCCCGCAGCGTAAAAATCGATCTTTCCTACGCGTTGGGCTGGTGCCGTCCACGTAAAAGTCCACGAATTTGAACCGAACACGCCCGCGGTAAAGAGTCCGTCGATCGTATGTTCGACGTATCTGCGTGTGTTCCCGCCGACCGATCCGAGCACTACTTGCGTCCTTTGCGGGTTTTGTACCGGAAGCGTAAAGGTTCCCGCCTCACGACCGAGGCGATCTATGGCAGTGAGTTGAAACCCGAATATCGAGGCGCTCGGCCCAGGGTCCGAAGTTGTCACCGTGATCGATATTGGCTGATTAGGCAGATAGTTTGCTGGCAATCCGCTGATCATGACCTTGCCGTCACCGCTATTGACCGGAAAGGAAGTATGACATGCGGTGCAATTGTCCTCACTCGGAGCATTTGTATGGGATGCCGAAGGGCCTGCCGATGCGGCGTCAATGTTTGTTTCATACGAAAAGAATCCACCCCAACCCAGTGCCGCCATCGCGACACCGCTGGCAATGACCGCTAGCCTGAGATAAAACGTCTGGACACGTGCACTTTTCATTATTCTTCCCCCTGAATGAACTACTTGCTCTATGACGCGATCGAACCCCGAAAAGTTACAATAAGTTCAATTAAAAATAGGCTTTGCATCGGGAGCGTGTCAACGGCCTGCATATTAACGTCGACAAATAGTTCGATCTGAAATACCAAAGGCCGGCTGAGTTACTTCGGCCGGCCTTTGGTCAAGAATTTGAGGCAGAGGGCTTTTGGCCCTCTGCCGACATTACTTACGGATGGTACTTAGCCGGGATCGGCACATCGGTGGCAACACCAAAGCTCACGGCGGAGAAGCCGGACGTGGAGCCGTTGATGTACCAGACGCCGTTTCGGTAGACAGCAATATCGTCTTTGCCGTCGCCGTCGTAGT
>JBDTZO010000017.1:0-21941 GCA_040005135.1 Acidobacteriota bacterium
CGCTGCGGGACGAGGCGCATGGCTTCGTCGGCGGACGTTGTACGCATGTTCGAGAGCTTCTTTTCCTTGATCGGGTTTACGTCAAGGTCGACGGCGCGGGCGTTTTCGCCGACGATCATGCCTTCGTAGACCTTGATCTGCGGCTTAACGAATAGAACGCCGCGTTCCTGCAGGTTGTAGAGAGCGTACGTGTTGGTCTCGCCCATGCGGTCGCTGACGAGCGAACCGGTCTGACGCGATTTCATGTCGCCCTGCCATCTATCGAACCTGAGGAAAAGCGTGTTGAGCAATCCGGTGCCCTTGGTCTCGGTCAGGAATTCGCCGCGGAAACCGATGAGGCCACGCGAGGGAACTTCGAACTCGAGCCGGACACGGCCGGAGCCGTTGTTGATCATCTTGGTCATCTGCCCTTTGCGGCGGCCCATTGCTTCGGTGACGACGCCGATGAACTCTTCCGGAACGTCGATGACGACGAGCTCGATAGGTTCGAGCAGTTCGTTGGTCTTTTCGTCCCGTTTGGTGATGACCTCAGGTTTTGAGACCTGAAGCTCATAGCCTTCTCGACGCATCATTTCGATCAGGATAGCGAGCTGCAGTTCTCCGCGGCCCGAGACCTTGAATTGCTCAGCGGCCTCGGTTTGTTCGACGCGCAATGCGACGTTGCCCAGCAGTTCGCGGTCGAGACGCTCTTTGATCTGGCGCGAAGTCACGAATTTGCCGTCGATACCCGAAAATGGCGAGGTGTTAACGCCGAAGATCATCGCGATCGTCGGCTCATCAACGTTGATAACGGGAAGCGCTTTGGGGTTTTCGACCGACGTGATCGTTTCGCCGATCTCAACGTCGTCAAAGCCGGCAAGAGCAACGATCTCGCCAGTTCCGGCACTCGGGACAGTCGTCCGCTCGAGGCCCTCGAACACGAAAAGCTCTTTAACACGCGTTTTGACGACTGAGCCGTCGCGTTTTGCGACCGCGACCTCCTGGTTCTTAGCGATCTCGCCCGAAAAGATGCGGCCGATCGCAAGGCGTCCGACGAACGGGTTGTAGTCGATATTTGCAACCAGCAGCTGCAGCGAATCGTCGCGCAGAGCGTGCGGAGCGGGAATGGATTCGATGATCTGGTCGAAAAGCGGGATCAGATTCTTAGATTCGTCGGCGAGCTGCTTTTTGGCAACGCCGTCGCGTGAGATCGAATAAAGGACAGGGAATTCGATCTGGTGATCGTTAGCCCCGAGGTCGATGAACAAGTCGTAGATCTCGTCGAGCACTTCTTCGGGCCGCGAGTCCTGGCGATCGATCTTGTTAACAAGGGCGATGGCCGGAAGCTTTAATTCAAGAGCCTTGCGGAGCACGAATCGGGTCTGCGGCAGGCAGCCCTCAGCGGCGTCGACGAGCAGGACAATGCCGTCGACCATTTTCAGAACGCGTTCGACCTCGCCGCCAAAATCGGCGTGGCCCGGCGTGTCCAAAATATTAATTTTGTAGTCGCCATAGCGGACGGACGTGTTCTTGGCCATGATCGTGATGCCGCGCTCACGTTCGAGGTCCATCGAATCCATCACGCGGTCGACGACCGCCTCATTCTCACGGTGCGTTCCCGACTGGGCCAGCATCGCATCGACAAGCGTGGTCTTGCCGTGGTCAACGTGTGCGATAATGGCGATGTTGCGTATTTTCTCAGTACTGATCATAGTTATAATTCCAGCCTCAAAGGCAAACGAGTATAATGACGCATCGTGCGGCGAAACGCAATTTTGTCGTTGACTATGCGTTTTGGGCGTCCCTGTAGGGTTTGAACGCAGAAGTCGCTGACATCGCAGAGATATGCCGGAATCGATCGAAAGTCTCGCTTTAAGTGCTCTGCTCGCGGGCTGGGAAGATGCCGATATTTTTGGTAGCTTGCTGCTCGGTAATTCTTGAATATGACGAGAGCGGTCGAGCCTCCGAACACAACACAAAGGTGTTTTTGGACTCCTAACCAGATCACTTCGGTATAGGATAATCTGCTGAAGGGCTTGGTCCGATTGGGGTTCGTTGAAAGCAATGACGACGGGCAGTATCGATATCTGAAACCTGAACACTCACTCGAGGAGATCGCTTACAATAAATGAAAATTCTACTCAGTAGTGCCAGCGGAAGCTTCATTAGCTTTGTTAGTGTCGTAGCCTGTATCGAATCGCTTTCAACAGAAGTGTCGACCCTCCGAAACATTCTTTTTTGGAATGTTTATTGTGCATGGAAACTCGTCAACGCCGGGATGCTACCGGCATGTTCAGATTGCGAGTTGATGGGCTTCGTCCAGGTCCTAGCATGGGGATTTTGTTTGGGTGTTATAGGTTATAGCTTTGTTATTTTTCTTATTTTCCTTATGAGGGACAGGTACAAGATTCTGGGCGGAGGTCAGATGTTATGAAAATTCTATTAATTGGTGCCAGCGGCACGATCGGAAAGCGAATTTACGATGCTTTTTCGGCTAAGCACGAGGTCATGCGCGCGAGCCGTTCGGGTGGGGACGTCGAGGTCGATATAACTTCGGCCGTTTCCATCGAGGATATGTTTCATGCTGTAAAAGACGTAGACGCGGTCATTTGCGCTGCCGGGCCGGCGCAGTTTGGGGCGTTCGGCGAACTTAGCGAAGAGGACTTCTACGTCGGCATTCACGGAAAGATGATGGGGCGGGTCAATCTGGTACGGATCGGACAAAAATATCTCAATGACAACGGTTCGTTCACGCTGACAACAGGGATCCTGGCAGAAGATCCGATCGTTGGCTCGGCGGCGGTAGCGATGGTTAATGGTGCCGTCAATAGCTTTGCGATCGCGGCGGCGCAAGAGCTGCCCCGCGGACAGCGGATCAACGTGGTTTCGCCAACAGTTGTCGAAGACTCAGCCGAGATGTACGGCGATTTTTTCGCAGGCTTCGATCCGGCACCAATGGACCGCGTTGTCAACGGCTACGTCCGCAGCGTATTGGGCAAGACCACCGGCCGCATAATTCGAGTTTGTTAGATCGAGGCCGAGCATTATTGACCAAACGATTGACGATTCACCTAAGATCGACGTTCTGCGGCGATCTTCGTCGCTTTCAACGCAGTTGGCGTTTGGCTTCGTAAAGAACGATCGCGACGCTCGTCGATAGATTGAGACTTCGAACGTTCGGATTCGGCATCGGTATCGTGAGGCACCTTTCAGCGTTGGCGGCGAGCAATGTTTCAGGCAAGCCGCGAGTTTCGCGGCCAAAGACGAGGCAATCGCCGTCCGCAAATTGCCAATCGTAATACGCTCGGTCGGCCTTGGTCGTAAGATAGAGAAATTGGGAATCCGGCAGATCTGCGTACAGTTCGTCGAGGTCTACGTGGCGGCTGAGAGTAACGTGCTCCCAGTAATCGAGGCCGGAACGCTTTAGAGTCCGATCGTCCATTCGGAATCCCGTCACACCCACAATATGCAGATGAGTATTCGTCGCGGCACACAGCCGTGCGATGTTTCCGGTGTTCGGCGGTATCTCCGGTTCAACCAGCGCGACATGCAGCATCTTTCAATATTAAGCGGTCGAGCGAGCGGCCGCCAAATTTGCATATGCATCTTTTGACCTGCGGCGTTCATCAATTGGAAACGGGCCGCACTCGTCAGCCGTGGCGAACGTCGGGTATTATGTTACAATCCGCATTTGCTCAAACTGACAAATTCAAAGGGGAATAATTTGGTGTCTTTGCGCTTTAGATCATTTATTACGGTTGTCTTTGCGGTCCTTTTCGCCGCCACTATGGCCGCGGGACAGATCGCGACGGGTCCCGTTGAGAAAACGGGCGACAAGAAGGCGACCGCAAAGCCGGCACCTACACCCGACATCAAGGCACCCGCGAAGCCCCTGACCGCTGAGCAGATCGTCGATTCGACACTGTTCATATATGGATTTGGCGGCGGCCGCGCTACATTGAATCAGATCCGAAAGACTACGTTCGAACGAGGGAAAACGAGCTTGACCGGGGCAGACGGTAAGGTCGAGCAGGTTTCGTATCAGCGTTTTATCATTCGTGCCGACACGCTGGACAAGGAAAAGATCCGCCTCGACCAGGACTTCTCCAGTTCGAGATACGCTCTGGTGAAAAGCGACGAGAACAAGGTATACGGCGTTTTTAATAATACTGTGTTCAATCCTCGGGCGGATGCTGTCGCGGGCTTTGAAAACAGCATTTATCATGGCATCGAGGCTCTATTCCGATATAAGGAAAACGGATCAAAGCTCGAACTCGCCGGCCGGGAAAAGCAGATGGGCGTTGAACTCTTTATGGTCGATGTCACTGACAACAAAGACCGCAAGACCCGCTTTTATATCAGCGTAAAAACATTGCGCGTAATGATGCTCTCGTACGAGGAAGTCGGCGTGAAGTATAAACGTCGATTTTATGATCAGAAATATGCTCAGGGCACTCTTGTGCCGTATCGATCAGTCCTGACCGCCAACGATGCAGTGGTCGAGGAGCAGGAGGTTTCTTCCGTGACGTTCGGTCAAAAGGTGGACGAAGACCTCTTTAAGGCAAACTAACATTTACAAATTGCAACTTTAGCTGGGCTGGTTGGTGCAAGGCACTTGTTGATCGAACTTCGATAAAACAAGGAGACCTCATGAACCAGCCCAAGTTGTTTTCAAATGCGCTATTCCTCATCGCTATATTTGCATTAGCTGCGGCCGCGGCCAGTGCCCAACCGGATAGGCCCGTCCCAAAAGAGGGGAATTTTGAGGTCGCGCTTCAAGTCGTTCAAGGATCTGACGATCCTGCCGCCAGATCAGAACTTCCTTCGTCGCTCGCGAATGTATCGAAGCAAATACGATCGGCCATTCCATACACGTCTTATCGAATTACAAACACGTATCTCGCGCGGGTCGCGAATACGGGAAGCTTTGAGTATAAAAGCGTCGGCGACCGTCTCGGGCAGACGATCGGTTCAGGCCAGCCGTCCTTTTTGGAATGGTCGATCGGCGGGCTTCAGTTGGCCGGTGACGGTTCGACTGCCCAGTCATTCCGATTCGGAGCCAGGGTACCGGTCAAGACCACTCTCGGACCAGCAGAAACGGGTGGGCCGAGGGAGATATTCAACTACGAGCCGATCGGCTTAAACCTGGCAAGAGTTAGTGTTGCTGACAAAGTTCCAACGCTTCTTGGGACTCTCATGCTTCCGAGTTCGAACTCCACTCTCTTTCTCATCGTTACCATTACACGAACTGAGAGATAAATGGCTCAATGTTCCGCAACATTTTGCGGACCTCTGCGTGATTAGAGACGAACGGTTTTTGTTTCACACTGGAAACTGTTGTACAAAAGTATGAGTGTATGTCATTGGACAATATCGGATCGGTTGGCGCGGAGGACTCAAAAACTACCGTGGCTGACGAAAAATTGTCTGATCATGAACTCATTGAAGCGGCGAAGAACGGCGACGAGGATGCTTTCGCCGAGATAGTTGCGCGTTATCGTAACCAGATAACCAACTTTTTATATAGGTTTTTGAACGATTACGAAGAGGCGGTCGATCTTGCACAGGAAACGTTTGTCAGAGTTTACTTTGCGATCGAGCGTTATCATACGCAATTCGCCTTTTCGACCTATATTTACCGGATCGCGACAAATCTTGCGATCAGCGAGATACGACGGCGAAAACGTCGAAGAGTGCTTTCGCTGACAGGGCTTTTTCAATCCGGCGAAGATTCGGACGTAGAATTTCAACCGGTGGATAATCGCAGCCTGCCGGATGCCGACCTGATCGAGGACGAACAAAGTCGGACTATCGCAAAAGCGATCGCTGCATTACCGGAAAAATATCGCGTTCCGATCGTCCTTCGAGACATTGAGGGAAAGTCGTACGACGAGATCGCCGAGATCATGGATCTGGGCCTCGGAACCACAAAATCGCGTATCAGCCGGGCACGAGGGCTGCTCAAAGAAAAGCTCGGCCAGTACTTAAAGTCATCATGAAAGACGAAGCATTTACAAATATTTCACACGACGGCGACGATCAGGTCCGCCAATTGCTGGGCACGCTGCCGCGGGTTGCGGCGCCTTCGGATTTTGACTTTCGGCTTCGAAGCCGTATCGCAAAAGGCAGGCCTGCGCAAAGGTCTGGATTTAGACTGCCTGCGGCGGTCACATACGCGATGGGATTAGGGGTTGTGCTGGTAGTATTCGGCCTGATCGGCGCCGCGTGGATGTATAGCGGCACTACGGGCGCTGTTCCGGCGGTTGCTACTTCGTCGCCGGTTTCCGCGGCGGTGCCAGAGCGTGTGGAACAAGTCGAGGTGCCGGTACAGATGAATCGAGCTGTTCAGAACGTGGAGATCGCTGCGAAGCGGCCTGAAACAGTCGCCTTGCCGAAGCCTACGCGGGCCGGGACTGCCATAGCTGCTCCGTCGCCGGAAAATAATAGTTCAACCGGAATTTTGCCCGACGCGGCACTTAAGACCGCCCGCTCGATTTATCCCAAGGGAATTAACCCAAATGCAGGAAACATCGCGCCTGACGCGAACGTGGCATTGGGCCGGCCGATCGAGACGAAAGAAGTTCTGTCGCGTCTTGGCATTCATGCTGCCTTTAGTGGCGGAGGCTTGAGGGTTCAGTCGGTTGCCGCGGGATCGTCTGCCGAGAAGGGCGGAATGAAAGCCGGAGATATTATTCAGGCGATCAACGGTGATCCTGTGACCGTTAGATCATCCTTTACGGACCGGTTTTCAGCAAAGAGCCTGCGTGTCGTTCGCGAAGGCCAGACCATAAAAATAAACTTTTAATAGCGATTCGTTAGGGCTTTTTGACCTCGTTTACACTTGCGTCCTTAACCTGCGTATCAAATCGCCGATAATCATACGACTTGATCAGTTGATTGACGTCGATCCCCTTGACCAGCAGAACACGCACTGAAAGGTTGATGTCCGTTTGCGACGGGAGCCATATTTCGTCGTTGATCCGCTCCTGTTCCAGAGTGAACGATGCGCCTTTCCTGAGCTTAGCGAGCACACCGCCGCCGACGTTAAAGTTTTCGGCAAGCACGGCCTCGATCCGTGCGACCTGCTTGTCCTTTTCATCGATCCACATCACGCCGGCCGTTTTCCCAAAAAACTTGATCATGCTTTTGGCATTCTTGAAATCGAACGCCGGGTTCGGCTCAAAATCGAAAACGATTACGTCGCGTCCACGAAACCGCTCGCGGCGCGGATTTAACAGTGTCGACGCTCGCAGAACCTCGGCAACCGATATCCTTTGACTACGCTGGGACGGCGCTCCGTTCGATGACTCCGTCCCGGTCCGCGAACTGTCCTTGGTGAGCTGTTTTTCGATCTCGGCGACGCGTTTGGACGCATCTTTATCCGCGTCCGCCTGATCCGCAGCGTTCAGCGGTTTGCCATTCTTTTCGACCAGCCGCGAGATGCGGTTGCCCTTGTAAAACGATAATTGATACGTCTCGGAACCTAGTTCGCGAAGCACACCATCTTTGCCTAGCTCACGCCGTATCTGCTTTTGCGTGAACGCATATGATTCGAGGATATCGTCTACGCGGTCCTCATTGGCCCGAAGCTCGGCGAGCAGTGCCGGAAGGTCGGGAAGCGGCTTGCCGGAGATCGCCGGAAAATCGAATTCCGAACTGGCGATTTTCGGGTTGATCTCGATCTCGTCGAGTTTGACGTCATATTTCTCGGCTCCCGCCGAAATTCGAAACGCGTATGCCATCATCACGCCGCCAGCCTTTCGATAATCCGAATAGTCAGTTATCTCCGGTCCGTCGACGCCTTCCATTTCGTCCCTGACCAGAAGCCCGGTTATTGGATCGAAAAACATTCTGATCGCGATGTTCTTTGAAGTAGTCAGAACGACGACGCTCACGTTCCGCCCGTCCAGAACTGTTTGGCCTCCCGATACCAGCTTCGACTTGTCTGCTTTTGCACTCAGCCAGAGGTTTGCGAGGAATGCGGCTCGTGCCTGAACGGCCAACGTACCGCTGCCCGTCAGAGTCCGGAGCCCATCACGCGAGTCGCGGGACCAGGCTGACCGGCCATTAAAGCCTTTCTCAGTTTCAAATCCATCAATGACGATCGAGATGTTGTACAAGTTAGGTTTTGCGGAGAACGATTCCCAACGGCCGGTCGTGCCGTCGGTCGTCCTAACGACCATGCCGGATCTGTGGACCGAGTTTACGGCCTTAAGGGCATTCGTTCCGCCTAAAGCCCTTTCGGCCCGTTTCAGGACCTGGGACGGACTCTGTGCGGATGCTGCCGTAAATGCGAGCACAGCGATCAACGCCGCGTAGTAAAACTTCATTTTTTAGTGGTGTGCGGCGTCAGATAGAGGCCGATCAGGTAGATAATAGCGGCAAAAAACTGAATATAGCCTGTGCCCGCAGAGTATCGCGGCAGATCGAGCAGCCAAGTAAACGCTTCTTTCGCCGGGTTATCGAAAAAACGCTGGAGCCAGCCCGAACTCTCCGGAGCCGTCAGATTTGCCAATATCAAGTATTTTGTGACAAATGCCATCGCGAACAAGGCCCCGAGGCTTCGAAGCAGGCGCTTTGGGTCAAATTCCGCAAAAAGGTCGTTCCACAATGTCCACGTAAAGCAGAACCCGACGACCCAAAATGGAAGCCCTTTCTCAGGCAGCAGGGAATTGAATAATTGTGCGGATGCAGCAAAAAGCGTTAACAGGACGGCTCCATTCGCCGCGTTCTTGAGAGTCGAAAAGTCCTCGCTAAACCATCCGCCGATGTCGATCAAACGCGACCGGAGCAGGATGACCATCAAAACGGAAGCAAATACGAGACAAATAAGTGCCGGCTTAATAAAAATGAATGCGTTGTCGGACGAACCGAGACGCATGCCGCCAAACAGAGCCACGGCGAGAAAGGCGATCGGAAGAACGATGTATGTCAGGAACGTACGCTGATGGCTCGACGCTATCACGGGACCCTCTGAAACCACGATCGCTTTCGCGTTCCCGTGATCTACGGCCAGGATCTCGCCATCGATTCCGACGTCT
The DNA here is from genome assembly GCA_040005135.1 of Acidobacteriota bacterium. Lineage (GTDB taxonomy): Bacteria > Acidobacteriota > Blastocatellia > Pyrinomonadales > Pyrinomonadaceae > OLB17. Next base: position 9,021 of record JBDTZO010000017.1, read on the forward strand.
ATTATTACAGCCTCTTCGGTCATTTCCTCTCCCGCGTCAGCTTCATCGGGTTAAAGTCCGAGGGCGTGATCTTTAGGCCTTCTTCTAGTTCATTTTTAAGTTCAGCGGGCGTCTTCATAGCCAGCGTACCGTCAGAACTGCGGTAATTGGGTTCGATCGTCATTACGCGGTTCGCGGCATCGAGCCCGGGCTTAAAAAGGGTGTCGTCGCTCGAAAGCCGGCCCCATCCCTGGCGGTAATAGCTGTACGCGATGTAAAACTGCGTAGCCGCATCGCGCTTTTCAGGATCGGCCCGGTCGAACGCGACCCGTGCGTCGGGAAAATCGTCCTTTCTAAAACTTGCCAGTCCCTGCTCGAATGCGGAGCGATCGACCGCGTACGTGCCGATCGCGACTGAACCTTTGATCGTTACCTCGGCTAAGGTTTTCGGCTCGGTCCAGTAAAGGAAAGAGATCAGAGTCAGCCCGGCGAGCGTGATCAAAATGGCTGAAATGTGGATATAACGCGTGTTCATTGCTATACTTGCCCGTCACCCAAGAATACACTTTCCAAGGTCGTTTTCACTATGAATCGGTTACTCATTTCAATCGCTGCGGTAGTAATTTCCGCATTTGCTGCTATATATACGACCGCTCAGTCTCTATCGGCGGACCTCGTAATTACCAACGCCAACGTCCGCACAATGGATCCTAAACGTACCGTTGCCCGATCTGTTGCGGTCCTCAACGGCAAGATCGTCGCGATCGGTTCCGACGCCGACACACGATCGATGATCGGGCCTAAAACGCGGGTCATCGACGCCGGGGGCCAGACCGTTCTGCCGGGGTTCAACGACGCTCACGTGCATTTTATGGAAACCGGAGCGCAGCTTTCATCCGTCGATCTGCGAAGCGCGAAGTCGCCGGAGGAATTCGTACAGCGGATCAAGGATTTTGCGGCAAAGCTGCCAAAGGGCCGATGGATACTCGGCGGCCAGTGGGACCACGAGAATTGGAAACCCAACAACTTGCCGACCGCTGCGATGATCGACGCCGCGACGCCGGACAATCCGGTATTTGTAAATCGCCTCGACGGCCACATGGCGCTCGCGAATAGTGCCGCGATGAAGCTAGCGGGTGTTAGCAAGACAACCAAGGATGTCGATGGAGGCAATATCGTCCGGGATCCGTCCGGTAGCCCCACCGGCATTTTCAAGGACGCCGCGATGGGTTATATCGAAAAGGCGATCCCTGAGCCTTCTCTCGAGCAAAAGATCGAGGCCGCGATGGCCGCGTCGGAGTATGCTGCGTCGGTCGGCGTGACCAGCGTTCAGGATATGTCTGCCGGCACGGATATTGGGGTTTACCAGGAGCTAATGCGGCAGGGCAAGCTCAAGACGCGGCTTTACGGCTGTTCGCCGCTCGCAGATTACAAACGCTGGGAGAATACCGGCCTGCATTATGCATTTGGTCCTGCGATGCTGCGTGTCGGCTGCCTAAAGGGTTTCGCCGACGGCAGTCTCGGCTCGACGACCGCATGGTTCTTTGCTCCCTACCTCGATGCTCCAAACACGTCCGGCTTGCCGCGTGCCGAGGTTACGACGACAATGAAGCAAAATATCGTCGACGCAGACAAAGTCGGCCTTCAAGTGATGGTCCACGCGATCGGCGACCGTGCAAATGCGACGGTGCTGGATTATTACGAAAATGCGATCGCCCTCAACGGAAATCGCGACCGACGGTACCGGATCGAACATTCACAGCATCTAAGGCAAGAGGATATCGCGCGGTTTGGAAAGGATAAGGTCATTGCTTCGATGCAGCCGCTCCATTTGATCGACGACGGCCGTTGGGCAGGAAAAAGGCTCGATGCGGCCAGGCTAAAGGGAACTTATGCTTTCCGGACGCTGCTCGATACGGGCGCCGTCCTCGCATTTGGGTCGGATTCGCCGGTTGCCTCGATGAACCCGCTTTTCGGGATCTATGCCGCGGTCACGCGACGGACGCTCGACGACAAAAATCCAAACGGCTGGATACCCGAGCAAAAGATCACTGTCGACGAGGCGGTCAGGGCATTTACGTGGGGCTCAGCGTATGCTGAATTTCAGGAAGACGTCAAGGGAACGCTCGAGACCGGCAAAGTTGCGGATATGATCATGCTGTCGGATGACATTTTCACCATCGAGCCAACCAAGATCGGCGGTGTTCGCGTCCTGTTGACGATACTCGACGGAAATATGATTTACCAAGCTAAATAGCCATATGCTCTGATATAATCGAGAGTTTAGATAATTGAGGAGATTTCAGATGAGAAAATTATTCATTGTCAGTTTGTTTCTATTGGGACTTTCGTTCTCGGCAATTGCTCAGGAAAAAATGGGCGGCAAAGAGCCTACCGAGCAGGATAAGACGGCGGCGATCCCGTCGGATAGTTTTTTGAAACGCGGTGCTCCTATCGGAACCGCTAAAATGGTCTCGCTCGCTCAGGCCCTCAAGGATCCCGCAAAATATTCAGGGTCGCCAGTACTGATCGAAGGGGTCGTCGTTCGATCGTGCACGATGGAAGGCTGCTGGGCTGAGATAGCGCCTAAAAAGGACGCCGCGAGCGTTCGGGTTAATATGAAGGACCACTCGTTCTTTATTCCGCTGCAATCTGCCGGAGCGCAGGCCCGTGCCGAGGGAACGTTCAGCGTCAAAACGCTTTCCAAAGCTCAGGTCGACCACATGATCGAGGAAGACGGCGCGAAATTCGCGAACCGCAATGCCGACGGAACGGTCACTGAGGTTGCGTTCGAAGCGACTGGGATCGAGCTAAAGAAGGCGAGTATGTAGCCAGGTGGCCGCCGCTGCCTGATCGTGACACTTCCAAATATAGTGAAACCTTTTAAGATACGAGACATCGTGATAGATCCGCCGCTCATCCTGTCGCCGATGGCGGGCGTGACGGACTATACGTTTCGGCGGCTGATCAAGCGGCGCGGAGGCGTTGGACTCGTCGTGTCCGAGTTTATCTCCGTCGAGGGATTGACCCGCAACAATCCCAAGTCGAAGCGGCAGATGCACTTCGATGAGGAAGAGAGGCCGTACGCCGTCCAGATCTTCGGCGGCAAGCCCGATCGAATGGCGCTCGGAGCGGAAATGGCGCAGGAGGTCGGTGCCGACATCCTGGATGTCAATTGCGGCTGTCCTGCACCGAAGGTCGTCAAGAATGGCGGTGGCTCAGGCCTTCTTCGTGAGCCGGCATTGCTTGAGGCGATCCTGAAAGAGATCAAGAAAACGATTACGATCCCGCTGACCCTCAAGGTGCGGACTGGCTTTTCCGACACGACCATTAATGTCGTTGACGTTGCTAAGATGGCAGAGCAGTGCGGCGTCGAGCATATTCAGGTTCACGGACGTACCCGCGAACAGGGCTATAAGGGCCTCGCCAATTGGGAGATCATCCGTCAGGTCAAAGAGGCGGTCAGCGTACCGGTCTCGGGAAATGGCGATGTCACATCGATCCAATACGGAATGGATCGCTGGCGTGAGTCTGGTACGGACGGTATCTTGATCGGCCGAGGTGCGATGCAAAACCCGTGGATCTTTCGCCAATTTGCCGACGTGATCGCCGGCCGTGAGCCGTATCAACCCGACCTACAGGAAAAAAAGGACGTGCTGCTCGAGTTTTTCTCGATGTGCCGCGAGGAAATGCCCGAGATCGTCTCGCTGGGCAAGATGAAGCAGCTCGCTGGACAGTTCACCAAGGGCCTGGTCGGCGGAGCGCAGTTTCGCCAGACGCTATATCATTCACATTCGGCCGATGAGATCCTCGATAACATTACGACCTACTTTGAAACTTTGGCTGATCAGGAAACATTCGGCGACGGCACTGTCGAGGCGGACGCCGACCTCGACTTTCAGTCCTGCGAAAACCCGATCGTCGTGCCGACCCGAATATCTGACACGCAGTCCGCCAATGCGTGACCACACTTCACCTGACAGAGGTAATTGAAATGCACTTCGCAAAAAAACTATTTTACGCCGTGGTGATCTTGATCGCAGCCACCACGCTACTGTCCGCTCAAAAGCTCAAGGCTGAAGATGTCATAGCCAAACATCTCGAATCGATCGGCACTGCCGAGGCACGGGCGGCGACGAAAAACATGATCGCGGTTGGGACCGGAACTTCGAAGTATCTTTCGACGGCTGACCTCAGTGCGGACGGCCGGATCGTGATCGCTTCCGAGGGGCCTAAGTTCTTTCTCGGGATCAATCTGACAGCGACGTCGACGCGGTTTGCCGATGAATTGTTTACGTTCGATGGCGAAAACGGCGGAGCGGCATCGCCACGTCAGGGTCAGCGGTCGAATCTCGGGACATTTGTCCAGGCGAACAAAATGATGATCGACCAGGGACTATTCGGCGGAGAGCTTTCGACAGGATGGGTGATGGAGAATATATCCGAAAATAAGGGCAAGATCGCATACGCAGGTATCAAAAAGATCGACGGCACCGAGATGTACGCACTCGATTACAGCAAAAAGGGCGGCGGAGATATCGAAGTAACTCTCTATTTCGACAAGTCCAACTTTCGCCACTTGCGGACTGAATATAAGCGCATGTCATCGGCCGGGATCGGAAGCAAACCCGAGTATTCGTCTCAGTATATTGAGACCCGTTTCAAGATCATTGAGGAATTTGGCGACCACAGGCCGGAAGGTGGCCTGACGCTGCCGCACTCATACCGCATCGTCTATTCGTCGAGCGGTCAATCGGGCACGGTCGAGGCAGAATGGAAATTTGCAATGAGCGAGTTCGCGAAAAATCAAAAGTTCGATCCGTCGACGTTCAAGGCTCCGAGCAACTAACGGAATGAAAAGTTTTTGCAGAGCCGGCATTATAGCGGTGGCGGTGATCCTCTTTGCGGGAGCAGCCCGATCTCAGGTTCCGGTTAAAAGCGATGTTGGCCCGGTCAAAGAGGTTGGTCCGATCCGCTCCTCCGCCGCGTATGCCGAGACGCTGCTGCGAAGGACAGAGCTACAGGCCGACCTCGAAGCAATGCTGCCGGATTACACCGAGGAGAATCCGAAAGTGCTCGACGCCCGCTTTGAGATCGCGGTCTTATCGAAGGATATGGATCGGCTTTTTGGAGTCCGTCCGTCTGAGACCGGCCGGTTGACAGAGGCCCTGGGCCGCATGATCGTGCGGCGGGCAGCACTCGCGACAGATCTCTCTCGACTGCTGCGGAGCTATAGCAAAGATCATCCTGAGGTTAAGCGGGCAAAGCGTCGCGTTGAGATTTTTGATGCGGCGATCAAGGAAATTCTCGGCTGACGAAAAGCCGTCCGGGAAAATAGGAAGGGCAGGCCGGAAAGCGGCCTGCCCTTTTTCGATGCTTAACAGCAAGTTATTTAGCGGGCTTATCCGCTCGCTCGTCGGCGAAGAGTATCGGAGAAACGAGAGGCCGATAGGCTTCGTTGATCTTGATATACGAGTCTGCCCGAAGTGTCGCCATAAACTTTTTCTGCTCCGGACCGATGTTTTCCTTCATCATTTCGAGCCGAACTGCTGATTCATCAAACTGCGACTCATTGCTAGCTTCGGTAAGTTCGTCGACCCTGAGAATGCTGATCCCCGTGTCGTCTGCCTCGATCGGATCAGTGTACGAGCCGGCCTTTAGGCCCTTGACCGCGCCGGCGTATTTCTCACTTAGGTCTTTGACAGGGATCGTGTCGACCTTTCCCTTGGTCTTAGCGGCGTCGGGACGATCTGAGTTATCCACCACGACTTTCTGAAAGTCGGCACCCGCGCGAAGTTCGGCAACGAGCTTCTTGGCCTTTTCCCTGACGACATTTTCGTCACGGCCGGCAAATCCGAGAAATAACTCGCTTATACCAATTGTGGCGGGCTTGGTGAACTGAGCCTTGTGAGCTTCGTAATACGCTTGAAGCTCTTTACCGCTTGGTTTCCAATAGACCTTCTGCTGAACCTCTTTCTGCATGACCCGATCATGGGCCGCCTGCCGACGCCAAAGTTCGCGTATCTCCGCCGGGTCCGCACCTTGCTTACGCATCTCCTCGTAAAGAGCGTCGAGCGTCTTGAGGTTGTACTGCTTCATTATCGAAACAAAGCGGGAATTGATATCCGCATCGACATCGGAATCAACCCCGAGTTCCTTAGCCTTTTGGATGATCAGTTCTTCATTGATCAAATTTGCTATCAGTTCGCCGCGTTTTTCGCCGATGAACTTTTGGGCATCTTCGAGCTTCATGCCTTCCTGCACCTTAGTATCGACCGCGCTTTTGATCTCGCGGGTAACGCTCGAAAGCGTGATCACGCCGTCATTTACCTGCGCAACGACCTCGTCAACGACCTTGGTTTCGGTTTCCTGCGCTGACGCTCCTACGGCCATCATTGCTATGCCGATCAAGGCGGCGATCAAATATTTCGATAAACTCATCAACTACTCCTATAAAAAAGCCAAAGAAACTTATATCTTTACATGCTGATTTTTGCAACTGCGAAGTAAGATGCAAAAAACGGGATCGGCGTTTATCCCAGTATGTATCTGATGTCGATTCTGTGAAATTCTTCGTGATTGGCCATTTATATTAACTATCGGCCTCGCGGAGGGCCGATCCTCTCGACCCAATGTCCAATCATTGCTCAAAATGCGGATCAGCCAATTTTACTGCGGCTAAGGATTGCTCGCGATGCGGCTCATGGCTCGGAATCGAACGCCGAGGCAGCCGGACCTTTGGCGCCAAATTGGCTCGGCGAGCAACGGTATTCGTGCTGGTATGCGTGACGCTTCTCGCCGGATTCTACCTCTCGCTGATCGGGTCGGCAAATCGGCTTACGCTCATCCAAAAACAATCAATGCGTTCGGCGGTCGCGATAGTGCGGCAGAAAGGGTTTACGGACGAGGCACTCTTGCTTGAAAACCTTGCCGCATTTCGAAGTTCCGATAACTGGCTAAATGCGTCAGTTGCAAAAGAGAACGCGTACGCCGCGACCAATTTTCCGTTCGAGATCGTGACCCTTTATCCGGACTTCTTTACATATCCCGCCGACGACACGGAACGCGCCGCGATCCTGCTGCACGAGGCCCGCCATCTGGCCGGCAAGGACGAACATGACGCCTACGAGTTCGTCTGGAAACACCGACAACAACTCGGCTGGACCGCGGAATTTTATCGCGAGTCACCTGTTTGGCAGAACGTCCGCCGACAGACTCAGGAAAATGTCCCCGAGCTATTCGTATGCGACCGCAGCGAGGCCGGCGACTGTACGCAATAACCGCTATTGCCGAATACTGTCGAGGACCGTTCGCCCAAGGCTGATCGTATCGCCGTCCGTCGTGACGACGCGTAATATGCCGTTTGGCGAAAACGCGGCTCCGGAATTCTCACTCAGAAACTGCATCAATTTCTCGGGCGACACTCGGGCATTTTCGCCCAACTTAATGGCAATACCGTCCGCCGTCTTGTCGATCGACATGATCGCCATTCGTTCCGCCAGCTTTCTCAGGCGGCCGTACTCGAACAAATTATCAACCGACCGCGGAATGCGGCCGTAACGGTCTTCGATCTCGGTATGTATCTGCATCAAGACCTCTTCCGTTTCGGCTGACGAGATACGCTTGTAGGTTCGCAGACGCTGGCTCGCCTCGGCGATGTAATCCTTTGGAATTGCGACATCCACCGCCAAATTGATCGACACGCTCGTCTCATCCGCAATGTCGTCGCCGCGGATCTCAGCGATCGTCCGCTCGAGCATCTTGGTGTAAAGATCGAATCCGAGGGCGTCCAAATGGCCGGATTGCTGTCCACCGAGGATGTTCCCCGCGCCTCGAAGCTCAAGATCCAGAGCCGCGAGCCTGAATCCCGCTCCGAGATCCGAGAATTCGCGTATCGCCGACAACCGGCGTCGTGCGATCGGCGTCAGTTCCAACTCACTCGCGATCAGCAAATACGCGTAAGCACGCCGGTTCGAGCGGCCGACACGTCCGCGAAGCTGGTAAAGCTGCGAGAGGCCGTAGTTGTCGGCCCGATTGATGATGATCGTATTTGCTCGAGGTATGTCGATGCCGTTCTCGATGATCGTCGTAGCAACTAGAACGTCGTACTTATAGTCGACGAAATCGAGCATGACCTCTTCCATTTCCTTTTCATTCATCTGACCGTGGCCGATCGCAACGCGGGCGGCGGGCACGATCTTTTTGACGAGTGCCGCGATCGCTTCGATGGTTTCGACGCGGTTATGAATGAAAAATATCTGGCCGCTGCGGGCGAGCTCGAGCTCGATCGCGGACCTGATGACGCCCTCGGAGAATTGAACGACCTGCGTATTGATGGCGAGCCGATCGCGCGGCGGCGTTTCGATCACGGACATGTCGCGCATTCCCAAAAGCGACATATTGAGTGTGCGCGGTATCGGGGTCGCGGACAATGTGAGTACGTCTACCTTTTTCTTGAGCTGCTTTAGCTTTTCCTTGTGTCCGACGCCGAAACGCTGCTCTTCGTCGACTATCACGATCCCGAGTTTCGGCAGCTTGACGTCGTTCGAAAGTATACGGTGCGTGCCGATTATGACGTCCACGTCGCCCTTTGCCGCAAGCTCCGCTACGGCTTTCTGCTCTTTGCTTGAGCGAAAACGCGACAGCAGCTCGACCTTGACCGGAAACGCGGCAAAGCGCTTTTTGAACGTCTCGAAATGCTGATACGCCAAAACGGTCGTCGGTGTCAGAACGGCGGCTTGTTTTCCGTCCATTACTGCCTTAAATGCGGCTCGCATCGCCACCTCGGTCTTCCCGTACCCCACGTCGCCGATGATCAGACGGTCCATCGGCGTGGCCGTTTCCATGTCGGTTTTGACGTCTTCGATGGCGGATGCCTGGTCAACGGTCAGATCGAACGGGAAAGCGTCCTCAAATTCGTGCTGCCACGGAGCATCAGGCGGAAATGCGTGGCCGCGGACGAGCTTGCGTTCGGCGTAGAGCTTGAGCAATTCGTCCGCCATGTCCCGCATGGCACGCTTCGCTTTGGCCTTGGTCTTTTGCCATCCGATGCCGCCGAGCCGGTCGAGCGTCGGCGATGTCGCCTCGCCCGAGGAATATCGGGAAACGAGGTCCATTCGCTCGACGGGCACGAAGAGCTTGGCATTCTCGTTGTAGATGAGCAGCATGAACTCGCGTTCAGCCCCTTGCGACGAAATGGTCTGCAGACCGTCGAAACGCCCAATTCCGTGGTCGACGTGGACGACGTAATCACCGGATTTAAGATCGCGAAAATCCGAGATGAAGGCTCCGAGCTTTGATTTGCCGGTCTTCGCTTTTGACCGTCGGGTGACGTCCGGAAGTTCGCCGGCCGTCACGTCGCCGAAAATGTCGCCCTCTGTATATACTCTCAGATCAAACGGCGGCAGTTCGAAGCCGCTCGACAGATCACCGACGAGAATGGATTCCGACATCAGCGGCGAATCGTATTCGCGAAGTATCTCGACGACCCGCTCCGCCATGCCGGGCGTCTGCGTCACGATCTCGGTGCGTCCGCCGGCCCCGCGGTTTTTTTCGTGTGAGCTGAGCTCTGCGACAAATGCGGGAATATCGCCGTGAAATTTGCGCGTCGAACGCGATTGGATCTCGAGCTCGACCGCTTTTTCAGCGGTCGGGAACATAAAGAGCGGAGACGTTTTGCCGCTTTCGCCGACGGCGAACTCCTCATCGACGGCGGATGCGGTTCGACCGAGGGCTCTCAACTCCAGCCGCGACTTGCCCTCGAGATATTTTCGAAGCTCGGACGGTGTAAGGAAAAGCTCGTCCGGATCGAGCCCAACCTCGCCCGATTCGGTAATAACATGGTGGTTGTCGCGAAGGTGTTCATAAATTCCGGTCAACGCATGTTCGACGGCAGTCGGCTCGTCGATGACAAATACGCATTCGGACAAGTGTTCGAAGATGTTGGACTCGATCGGCTTTACGAGCGGGATCAGAAACTCCCATCCGGAGAACGTCTCGCCCTGGCCCGCAAAATCCGTGCGGTCTCTGAGATTTCGCTTGAATTTGTCGCCGCCAAATCGTTCCTTGGCGAAAAACGCCCAGTCCTTCAGGTCCTGTTCCGAGACTGAGAGTTCACGCATCGGAGCGACTGCGATCTCGCTCAGTTGCCCGGTCGACAGCTGCGTGTCGGGATCAAAGGAGCGGATCGAATCGACCGTGTCGCCGAAAAATTCGATGCGGACCGGCGAGTCCGCGTCGGGTGACCAAACATCGACGATCCCACCGCGAACGGAAAATTGCCCGGGGCCGAACAGTGGTTCTTCGCGGACATAACCGCCGGCGAAAAGCCGTTTTATGAGTGTCTCGGGCGGAAAGTCCTCATCGCGTTTCAGTACGCTTCCGAGATCCGCGATCGCCTCCGGCGTGACCGTACGCTGGACCATCGACCGAGCGGACAGGACGACAAATGCGTGATCTCCGCGTCGGAGCTGCCACAATGCGAGCGCCCGGCGTTCCTGGGTCTCGGCATGCGGCGACACGCCCGAATATGGGTCCGTCTCGAACGACGGCAGCGTGACGATGTCCGTTTCCTCTGCGTCGGATCGCTCGGCAAAGAAACCGAGATCGCATTCCCACGATTCGAGCTCGGCGTTCGATTCGGTGACGATCGCAAAAGCCGTGCCGGTTTCTTGCCGCAGCTTTGTCAGCACGAACGCCTTGGCCGACACCGACGTCAGTCCGGCGAGGCTGATCACACGCGAGCCGCTAGTCACGGCTCGCTTTAATTTGTCGAAGTCATCGGCCATAAACGCAATTAGCCGTAGAAAACGCTCGCTGGGTGACTCTTCATCCGGCTCTATGTTTCCACACGGTGCCCTTATATTGCCACATATTGCGAACGGGCGCCTCGCTCCGGGATGCTATTTTTCGTCGGGCTCCGCAGTTTGTTCGAATTCCACATCGTCTCGACCGATCTTGATCCTGCCTTGACGAAGATTGAGGTCTCGCTGCGGGAAAGGTATCTCGATGTTATGTTCACGGAATTTGCGGCAAATTGCGAAATTAACGCCGCTCTTAAAGGCTCCCGGGCGATGAACGCCTGCTACCGTCCACACCCAGAGTTCAAACTTGATCGAACTTTCACCAAATGCGATCAAACGCACGGCAGGTTTGGGGTCGATCAGGACATCATCGTTCTCTTCGCCGACCTCGATCAGCAGACGCGATACGAGATCTACGTCCGAATCGTAGCCGACGCCGATCGGAATTCGAAAGCGGACCTCCTCACTACCAAAACTCCAGTTAACGACGTTCTCGGAGATAAATTTACTGTTGGGCACGATGATCGCGATGTTATCATTCGTGCGAATACGGGTCGCTCTCGCGCCGATCGCGATCACCTTGCCGTTGACCTTGTCGACCTCGACGCGGTCGCCGACCTTGATCGGCCTTTCAAGCAGAATGATCAGTCCGCTGATAAAATTGCTGGCGACATTCTGAAGCCCAAAACCGACACCGACACCGACAGCACCCGCGAGAACGTTCAGCGTCGTCAGGTCGATGCCGACGGTCTGCAATATGATCAGAAAGCCTATCAGGAGGATCGCATAGCGCAGGATGGCGCCTATGGCCGCTTGGGCTCCGATATCCAGTTGGGTGCGTTTTAAGATGCGGCCGATCAGCAGTTTCTTGAACTTATTTGATAAATAGATCAGGACGATCGTAAAAACGACGACATAAATAATGCTGAGCGGTGTGATCTTGGCGTTGCCAAGAGCAAAAATATTGTAGTTTAGAAGGTCAAAAACGGGATTTAGGTACTCGGTAACGAATTTCTGCATGGGATTTAAGGAAGGTACTACTAATAGTATGCGATTCAGCCTTCACTTGCCAATATTCCAGAATTGCTGCGGCGCGTGTTTATAAGGCTCGAACAGTGGTTTATAGTCAATAAATAGTTTATGAACATACCCGAGTTTTCAGAGATCGTCGAACAAAATGACCAGACCGAAGCCCGTCGCGAGCACCTCGACGCCCTGCGTGAGCTCATCGGAAACGCATATCCGAACAAATTCTCCCGCTCAAATGTTAGCGGCACGGAAGATACGATAACGAACCTAAAAGCATTTGCTCCGGTCAACGAGATCGTCGACGAGATCAGATCTGTAGTCGCGACACTGGCGGAACGCGAACGCCCGCCCGCCGAGATCAAAGACGCCCTCAATGCCCGGCTGCAAGAATTCGGAAACGTGAAGATCGCCGGCAGGCTAACTACGCCGCCGCGCGGAAATTTTGTCCACCTCACCGACGGAATCAGCAAGCTGCAGATCTACGCGAAAAAAGCGACGTTCTCGCTCGTGCGTAATGACGCCGAGAATACATTGGATGACGAGAACGGCTGGGCCGCCTGGCAACTGCTCGACCATGGCGATTTTGTCGGCGTCGAAGGGTATTTATTCATCACAAACACCGGCGAACTGAGCGTTCACGTCGAAAAACTGCAGTTCCTGGCTAAGGCAATGCTGCCGATGCCCGACAAAATGCACGGTATCGCCGATCCTGAGTTGCAGCGACGTTATCGTTACGCTGACCTGATCGCTTCGACGCTTCAGATCGAGCATGAAGGCCTGAAGACCCGCGAGGTTTTCGAACGTCGCGCCAAATTGATCTCAGGAATGCGCCGCTTTCTAGATGACGCGGGCTTTATCGAGGTCGAAACGCCTATGCTCACGCCAAAGGCGACGGGTGCCGCCGCCAAGCCGTTCAAGACGCACCACAATGCCCTCGACATCGATCTCTACGCCCGCATCGCACCCGAGCTTTACCTCAAACGCCTCGTAGTCGGTGGCTTCGAAAAGGTTTACGAGCTCAACCGCAATTTCCGCAACGAAGGCATCTCACACAAACACAACCCCGAATTCACGATGCTCGAATTCTACTGTGCCTACATGGACGTCGAGG